>JAJYMV010000134.1 GCA_021786705.1 bacterium | reverse complement strand
GGCCGGGTATCCCTTTCCATCCCAGCGCTCGTGGTGCTGGGCCACGACGCGGGCGACCGCATCGAAGCGATGGAAATCCGAGAGGATGTTGTGGCCAAAGCGAGCGTGCTCTTGCATGGAGCGATACTCTGCGGCGGTGAGTCGACCCGGTTTTACGAGAATGCGGTCGGAGACGAGCAGCTTCCCCAAATCGTGCAGCAGACTCGCCTGCATGAAGGTCGAGAACTCCGATGGGCTGAGATCGAGATTTGCCTCCGACCAATGCTTCGCCATGGCATTCACGTGCACGAGATGAACGCGCGTAAACGGGTCGCGATCCATCAACGCGTCCACGAGCGTCTGCACTTCCACGAACTGTCCGTTCAGAGCGAGCGCGTCGATCTCGTCGTCCCCTACGGGTGCCCCGCCGCGCTTGCGGCTCAGACGGCGGCGATGCGTGCAGAGCGCGATCAGATCGACGCGCGTCACCGCATCCATCGGCGCGAGCGCGTACCCGCAGGCGAGCGAGATCGGAATCCGCCGATCGCCGTCTTCGAAGGTCAACGTGGAGAACGCGTGCGCGAGTTCGGCGATCGTTGCGATCGCACGATCGCTCGATTCTCCGTGCACGATCATTAAGAACGCGTCGCCGCCGAAGCGCCCGACCGTGACGTTGGCCGAATAGAATCGCGAGATCGTTTCGGAGATTCGGTGCAGCACCTCGTCGCCGAGCGCGTACCCATAGGTATCGTTGAATTGCGAGAAATTCACAACGTTGAAGATCGCGGCAGCGACCGGCCGAGTCGAGGTCGCCTGCCCGACGAATTTTTCTAAATCGCGCACGAGTTTCGAATGGTTGGGGAGCCCGGTGAGCGGATCGATCTCCGCGATGCGTTGGCTCTGCTCGAAGAGGCGACGGTTCTCCAGCGCTACGCCGAGAAAGTGCGCGATCGCCGCGACGAGCTCCGCCTCGCCGACGGTGTAGGCGTCAGCTTTCGGGCTCTGGACGGAGAGGCACCCGACGATCGCGCCGGCGTGGCGCATCGGCGCGAAGATCGCCGATATGCTGTCGTTACGCTCGGGATGCTCGGGGTCGATGGCGACGCGACCGCCCGGCGCCCATTCCTCGGGCGCGTTGCCCCACACGAGCCGTTGCTCGGCGATCGCTCGCAACGCGACCGAACCCTCGCGCAACGGCACGTGTCCGCGAAGAACTTTTCCGTGATCGAAATGATACTCGACGGCGTAATCGCCGTTCGCCCCTGGGAGCGCGACGAAGACCGTCGAGGCATCGACGAGTTCGGCGAGCATCTCCGTCAGGCGCGCGAATAATTCGTCGAAGGAATGATCCGAGGAAAGCAATGCGGCGGCACGCCGCACCAATGCAGAACTCTTGCCGATCTGCTCGCCTACCCCCATATCGAGTTCCATCGTCGCCAGCCCCTTCGCCGGGCGCCTCCCATCCTCCGTTCGGGATGGGCAGGCGGGAAGAGAAACGGTGTCGGCGCGAACACGATGCCCATGTCGACCGATTACGAACAGTTAGAGCGTCAGCTGCAAGCCTTGCTTGAGGGCGAACCCGACGTCCTCGCGAATTGCGCGAATTTCGCCGCCTTTCTCGCCTCCGAGATTTCCGAGCTCAACTTTGCCGGGCTCTATATCGCGAAGCGCGAGGAACTCGTTCTCGGACCGTTCATCGGCAAGCCGTCCTGCACGCGCATTCGGATCGGGCGCGGCGTCTGCGGAAAAGCCTTTGCCGCCGACAGTACGATCCTCGTCGACGATGTCGCTACCTTCGACGACCATATCGTCTGCGATAGTGCTTCGGCCTCCGAGGTCGTCGTGCCGCTCCGCGATGCCGCCGGCATTCTCGGCGTGGTCGATTGCGACAGCCCGCGCAAGGCACGATTCACCGAGAGCGATCGCCTCGGCATCGAACGGCTCGCCCGAACGCTCGCCGCACGCGTCGACGTCCGCGCACTCGCGCGCCTGGGATAATCGGTTACTCCGTCGCCATCGCAACGTGTTCGGATAGAAACGTCGTGGTCGCCTCCAACGTCATCGGGCGCGAGAGATGGAAACCCTGTACCTCGCTGACGCCGAGCGCGCGGAGCTGCATGAAGACCGATTCATCTTCCACGCCCTCGGCGACCGAGGTGAGCCCAAGATTCGTTGCCAACGTCACGATCGCTTTCACGATCGCCTCGTCGTGCGATCCTTCGTGGAGATCGTGGACAAACGATTGATCGATCTTCAAGCAATCGACCGGAAAGCGACGCAAGAACGAGAGGCTCGTATAGCCGGCACCGAAATCGTCGACCGCGATGCGAACGCCGAGGCGCTTGAGATCCTGCAAGGTTGCGATCGCGCCGGTGACGTCGCGCATGATCGCGCTCTCGGTGAGTTCCAACTCCAGATTCTCCGGGGCGATTCCGGTGCGTTCGATGATCGCGGCGACGCGTTCGCGCAGGTCGCGCCCTTCGAATTGACGGGCCGAGAGGTTCACCGCGATGCGACGGAGCTTCACGCCGCTCTTACTCCAACGAACGAATTGCTCGCATGCCGACGCGAGGACCCACTCGCCGACATCCTCGATCGCTCCGGATTCCTCGGCGAGCGGAACGAAGTTATCGGGCATCAGCATTCCGTAACTCGGGTGCTGCCACCGAACCAGCACTTCGAGGCCGGCGAGCGCGCCGTCGGAGGCCCGAAGAATCGGCTGATAATGCAACGCGAGTTGGTCGTTCACCGCGGCGACGCGAAGATCGCGTTTGAGCGTTATGCGTTCGACCGATGAAAGCAGCATGCTCGGGGTAAAAAAGCGCCAGGTATTTCGGCCGCTCTGCTTTGCGGAGAGCAGCGCCGCCTCCGCCGATTCGATCAATCCGTGCGCGTCATTTCCGTCATCGCCCGCTAACGCGATGCCGATGCTTGCAGTCACATAAATATCGGAGTCGCGTATCTCGAACGGCGATTCGAATGCGTCGCGAATACGCCGCCCCTGCGCTTCCACGAGTTCGCGCGAATCGAGGCCGATCGCGAGAATGACGAAGAGATCCTCGCCGAAACGCGAGACGGTGGCGGTGTCGTCGAAGAGACGGCGCAACCGCCGCCCGACGCCGCGAAGCAGCTCGTCTCCGCTGGTCCGTCCGTAGCTCTCGTTGACTTCTTTGAAGCGGTCGAGATCGATAGCGAAGACCGCAATCGAATCGCCGTGCCGCGCCGCTAGAGCCAACGCTTGCACGAGCCGATCCTCAAGAACGGTGCGGTTGGGAAGGTCGGTTAAAAGATCGAACTGCGAAAAATAGGTGAGGCGTTGCTCTGCGACCTTGCGCTCGGTGATATCGAATGCGACCGAGATCGTTCCCACGATTCGACCGCTCTCCGTTCGCAGCGGCTCGACATGGCCTTGCAGCGTTTTCCCGCCCCAAATCATCTCGTACTCACCGGCGACACCCTGGAGAGCCTTGAGGTGTGCGCGCCGGACGGGAAAGCGCGACTCGTCGGCGATCAACGCTGACGTGGCGATGCGCGTGTTGAGGAGTGCCTCGCTCTCCATGCCCAACGCCCCGAGGCGCGCGCCCTCGATCGAGGTGATCGTGAGGTCGGTATCGGTCGTGACGACGAGCGCGGGAAGCTGCTCGAAGAGGAGGCGCAGTCGCGTCTCGCTCGCACGGAGCTGTTGTTCGATGATGCGCCGCGCGCGGCGCAAATCGGCGTCGCGCAGCGCCCGGTCGACGGCGGGCCCGAGCCGTTTGAGATTGTTTTTGAAAATATAATCGTAGGCACCGAGGCGAATCGCCTCGGCAGCGGCTTCTTCGCCGATCGCTCCGGAGACGATCAGACAGGGAATGTCGAGATCGCGCTCGGCGAGCAATGCGAGCATCGCGGGAGCGCTGAAATTCGGCATCGAGTAGTCGCAGAGCACGACGTCCCAGGTCGCACGGTCGAGGGCCTCGCGAGCAGCATCCTCACGGTCGGCGCGTTGCGTTTCCACACGATACCCGGCACGCCCGAGCGCGAGCACGTTGAGTTCGGCATCGTCGGCCGAATCGTCGATGCACAGGACGCGTAACGGCCGACTAGCGTTCATAGGCCGGTTCGCGGCGTCTGATTCAGGACGAGCCAATAGAGCCCTACTTGCCGAACCGCTTCGACGAATTCGTTAAAATCGACCGGCTTGCGCACGTAGCTATTCACGCCGAGCCGATACCCGGCGAGCAGATCTTCGTCCTGTTTGCTCGAGGTAAGGATGACGGTGGGAATGAGGCGCGTGGCGTCGTGATGCCGAATTTGTTCTAAGAGTTCGAGCCCCGAGACCTTCGGCAACTTTAAATCGAGCAAAATAAACTGTGGAGTACCGCGCCCTTCGAAGGCCTTCTCGAAGAGATACTGCACCGCTTTTTCGCCGTCTCGGAGAACGACGATTTCGTTGAGAATATGATTTTTCTCGAACGCTCGCTTGGTGAGTTCGATATCGTCGTCGTTATCCTCGATGAGGAGGATGTAGGGGGTGCTCACTATTGGGGAACCTCCGTTGGAAGCGTAAACCAGAACGTAGCTCCGTGTCCGACCGAGCCTTCCGCTCGAAGCGTGCCGCCGTGGCGATGAACGATGCGTGCGACGGTGGCGAGACCGATTCCCGTTCCCTCGAACTCATCGGCAGCGTGAAGGCGTTGAAAGGCCCCGAAGAGTTTATTCGCATACGCCATATCGAAACCCGCGCCGTTATCGCGAACGAAGAATTCGCCCGAGGGATCGCGCCCGAAGGCGATCGACGGATGCTCGGTATTGCGCGTAAACTTCCAGGCATTACCGACCAAATTTGCGAGAGCGGCTCGAACGAGCGCGGGGTCGCCGAGGCCGACGAGGCCCGGCTCGACGTCGATAGCGACGCTGCGGTTGGGTTCGGCGACCGCGAGCTCCGCGACGATGCCGGAGAACATCTCGCTTACGTCGATCGTTTCGAAATGAAGTGGGGCGCGCGCGATTTTTGCCAAGCGCAGCAGTGCATCGATCAGCTCGGCCATGCGCTTCGCAGCCGAACGCACCCGGCCCAAGTAGCCCTTCGCGGTCTCGTCGAGCAACTCGCGATAATCTTCTTCGAGCACCTGGCTGAACCCGTCGATCGCTCGTAGCGGCGCGCGCAGATCGTGCGAGACCGAGTATGCGAAGGATTCGAGTTCTTGGTTTGCGGCCTCGAGTTGTTTGGTTCTCTCGGCGACCCGCTGCTCCAGCGTCGCATTGAGTTCGCGAATCTCTCGCTCGCTATTGATCCGATTGGTAATGTCGCGAATGTAGCCGGCTAAGCCGTCGGCGAACGGATAGATCCGCATGTCGTACCATCGCCCGTTGACGTTGGAGCGCAATTCGAGCGTGACGGGTTTGCGCGTGGCAAGCGCTTCTTCGAAGGCGGCGCGTACCATGCTCTCCGCGCTCGGCTCGACGAAATCCATCATCGGGCGCCCGATGAGCGTTTCTTTTTTGGACCGATAAAACTGCGCCAAGCGTTCGTTGACGTAGATGATGCGTAAGGACTTGTCGACCGCGACGAAGGCATCGGTGATACTGTCGAGGATCTCGCGGGTCTGCGCGGTCGCGCGCGTGCTGTGAAAGACCTCCGCGATCGTCGTCGCGACGCTCTCGATAAAGCGGAGGCGGGCCTCGTCGAAGTCGGAGGCACGCGGACTGCCGACCACGATCATGCCGATCGGCTCGCTCTCGGTTCCGATCGGGACGCAGGCGACCGAAACGATTCCCTTCGCCATCCGTGCATGCGCGTCGAGAAAGGGCGATTCGTCGGTGAGGCGATCGACGACGATCGGCTCCGCTCTCCGGATCTGCGCCGAACCGGCGAAATCGAGCGTCTCGTCGTCGGCGCGAAGCGCCGGGACGGCGTCGCCGAGTTCGCCGACACGCTCGTAGCGGTCGAGCGAGGGCCGGTAGCGGTACATCTCCGCCGCCGGGACGTCGAGGTAGGTGCAGAGGAGCTCCAATGCATCCTCGCTCACGCGAAGGAGCGAGGCCTGCGAGAGCGCGAGCCGCCCGAATTCGATGAGGGCGGCCTGTTGATTATTCCGTTCGGTCAGGACGCGCTCGGCCTCGACACGATCGGTCACGTCGCGGAAGTAAACCGAGATCCCGTCGGGTGCGGGGAAGGCCTTGACGTCGAACCAGAGGTACGAGGTGAGGGAGTACTCGACGAAGGCCGTCGGGGCGCCGGTATCGAGCGCCTTTTGGTACTGCTCCTCGAAGACCGAATTTGCGAAGGTGGGGAAGAGATCGCGCACCCGCATGCCGACAACATCGCGGCCGACCGCCCCAAGCAAACGTTTGGCTTCCCCGTTCATGAATCGGATCCGCATGTCGCGGTCGAGCACGAAGAATCCGTCGGTGATGCGTTCGAGAACCTCACCGAGGTCGACGGGCAGCGTATGACTTTTGGCGGCTCCCATCCCGTTCGCGCGCTTCCTTCTCGGGGACGATGCTCCCTCCGGAGGTGTTAATCTTTTTCAGCGATCCACGGCGCGAATCTTAGGGACGATCGGCGTTGCCGCGCGTGGGTCGGTGAGCTTTGTTACGCCCGCGTAAAGACCGCTCGTTACTTCGGCTGAAAATCGAGCGAGAGCGAGTTGATGCAATACCGCGTGCCCTTCGGCCCCGGGCCATCGTCGAAGACATGACCGAGGTGCGAGTCGCAGCGCTTGCAGCGCACTTCGGTTCGCAGCATTCCGTGGCTTCGATCCTCGAGTAAGCGCACGCGCTCCAATTCTTCGGGTTCGGTAAAACTCGGCCACCCGCAGTGCGATTCGAACTTTGCATCGGCGGTAAAGAGGGCGGCGCCGCATGCCCCGCAGAGGTAACGCCCCTCGGCGGTGACGGCGAGCAGGGAGCCGGAGAAGGGCCGTTCGGTTCCAGCTTCGCGTAAAATGTGATAGCGCTCGGGGCCCAAATGGGCGCGCCACTCGTCCTCGCTCCGCACGATCTCCGGCTCTTTTCGTTCGTTCATACGTTCTAAAAGAACGCGTGAAGGCACTCGGCAGATGCAAAAACGATCGCGTTCGAAACGCGAAACTGGAGCCGTTGATGGGGATTGAACCCATGACCTCGTCCTTACCAAGGACGTGCTCTACCACTGAGCTACAACGGCGTCGTTTCTTTGGAGCGGGCGGCGGGAATCGAACCCGCGCTGTCTGCTTGGAAGGCAGAAGCACTACCACTATGCAACGCCCGCGTGGTGGGCAGGGCTGGATTCGAACCAGCGTAGCGCTTTCGCGCGCCGAATTTACAGTCCGGTGCCTTTAACCACTCGACCACCTACCCACGCGACCGTCTGCCGACGGCTCCGGACGGTACGATATCAAACCCCAAGACTCCTCGCAACGACTACCGTCAAAAATCCACGCCCGCTCCTCTCTCCCCGGGTCGTGCGGAGGGGGCGTGCGAGAGGCGTGGAAGCTGCCGCTCTCCGCCGACGTGGCTCAGCGGCTACAGCAGCAGTTTTGTAAACTGCCAATCGTGGGTTCGAGTCCCACCGTCGGCTCCACCATTCTCTTCGGGAGATGCTCATGCAAACCGTCCGTCCCAAATGGCGCGCCGGCGGCCTCGCCCTCGTCTGCGGGCGCTGCTCCTCCGAGCGCATCCCCGAGGAGACGCCCGAGATCGCAGCGCGACACGGCACGGTGCCCCTGCGCACGTGGCTGAAGGCCGCGCTAAAAGAACGCGGGAAATGGGGACCGATCCGTGCGATCTCTACATCGTGCATGGACGTCTGTGCGAAGGGGCTGGTGACGCTCTGCGTCGTACCGAGCGACGGCCGCGCGAGCGAAACGTTCGTCGTCGATCCACTTGAGGATCGCGAACGCGCCTACGACCGCATCGTCGCGATCTGCGGCGAGCGGGTCGAGCGAGAAACAGATACCGACGAGGGCGCGGGGGGCGACGAGCGATAAACGTACGGCTCGAGCGAACCGCCCCACACCTCCGCCTAGATTCCGTTACTTAAACTCGAACTCGGCGAGATTTTTCTCGATCTTGCGTTTGACGCGCTGCAGCGCGTTGTCGATCGATTTTACGTGGCGACCGAGATCGCGAGCCATCTCTTGGTAGCTCTTGCCTTCAAGATAGGATTCGAGAACCTGCGATTCGAGCTCCGAGAGATTCTGGCGAATGCGCTGCCGGATGTCGTCGGAGACCTCTTGCGTTACGACGAGCTCTTCGGGGTCGCCGGATTTTTGCGCCGGCATGACGTCGAGCAACGTTCGCTCGCTATCCTCGTCGTAGATCGGCTTATTGAGCGAGATATATTGATTGAGCGGAATGTGCTTCTGGCGCGTCGCAGTTTTGATTGCGGTAATAATCTGACGCGTGATGCACAATTCGGCGAAAGCGCGAAAACTCGAGAGTTTGTCGGCTTTAAAATCGCGGACCGCCTTATACAAGCCGATCATGCCTTCCTGAATGATATCTTCACGATCCGCGCCGATGAGAAAGTAGCTCTTTGCCTTGATGCGCACGAAGTTCTTGTATTTGTTGAGTAAGAACTCCATCGCAAGGCTATCGCCGCTCTTCGCGGTAGCGACGAGGTCTTCGTCGCCGCGTTCGTGATAGTCCAACCCCGTTGGGGCCGGCTGGGTCATTGCCATGGGTGGTATCTGCCTCGTCTGGGACGCGTGGACGCATGACGCGGGCCGGGGCCCGTCGAGCGCGTCGCACGGGACGGAGTATAGAAGGGCTCCCCTCCACCGTCAAGCGTTTTTGCCGCAACGGGCCGATTTTCTAGCGCTACGGCAGCGAGGGCTCGCTCCCTCGGCGCTGGCGCACGGCCTCGTAGAGGAGCACCGCGGCCGCCACCGAGGCGTTAAGCGAGGCGACTCCGGCGAGCATCGGGATCTTCACCCGGAAATCGCAGTTTTTGGCGACCAGCGGGGCGAGCCCAGCCCCCTCCGCCCCGATGACGAGCGCGAGGTCTCGGTTAAGATCGACCTCGTACATCGACTCCGCGCCTTCGCCGGCATCGGCGCCGGCGATCCAGAGCCCGCGCTTTTTGAATGCGGCAATCGTTTGCGCGATATTGGTGACTTGAGCGATCGGGATATGCGCGGTCGCACCCGCGGCGGCTTTCCGTACCGTCGCGTTGATGCCCGCACTCCGGCGATCCGGAAGGACGATCCCGTTCGCGCCGATGCATGCGGCGGTGCGAACGATCGCACCGACGTTATGCGGATCGGTGAGATGGTCGAGAAGAACGACGAGCAGCGGTGCTCCATCGCGCGGCGCAAGCACGTCTTCCAGATCGGCGTACGGAAAGGGAGCACTCCGTGCGACGACGCCCTGATGTGCCTTGTAGGGCAGACGCGCAAAAAAATCGCGCCCCTCGAAGCGAGCGCGCAGGCCGCGCTCCTCCGCCGCCGAGAGCAAGGCACGCAAGGCGGGATCGCGCGCGCGATCGCTCGCTACGTGCAACGCGAGAATCTTTTCGCCGGCTCCCAGCGCTTCTTCGACGGCGTGAATTCCGTAGATCACGTCGTCAAAATCGAGTGGGGCCTTCAATCGCGCACCGGCTATCGGACGACGCTCCATACCGAACCCTCCTTACCATCTTGAATTTCGATGCCGCAACGCAGTAACGCATCGCGTAACCGGTCGCTGCGCGCCCAATCCTTGCCGGCGCGTGCGGCGAGCCGTTCCGCGATCACTCGTTCGAGCGCGGACCGTGCATCCTCGATCCCGTCGAGCCAGGGTTCGCCGATCTCGCCGCGCAGCGCCGCCGCGAGCTCCGAAGGTAACGGGAGCGCCTCCGGTTCGGCGAGCCATCGTTCGTCGGGCTCGATTCCAAGCAGCGTCAGTGCGTTTCGAAGTTCCGCCAACCGCTGCGCGGCGCCCTCGGTCGCGCTATTGCCTGCCGCAGCGAGAACCTCGCGCAGCGCCGCGGCGGTATTCATGTCGTCGTCGAGCGCCGCAACGACGCGCGCGGTCAACGCGCCGCCTTCGCGAACGGAGCCGTTCGCGCTGCCCGCCACGGCGTGGAGGGCGCGATAATCGCGGCGGAGCCGCTCGAGCGTGGCCTCGGCCCCCGACATCGCTTCGTCGGTGAAGTTCATGACTTTTCCGTAGCCGGTCCGCAAGAACAGCAACCGAATCGCCTGCGGATCGTAGCGATCGAGCACGTCGCAGAGCGGCTCGAAATTCCCGAGCGATTTGCTCATCTTGCGATTGTCGAAAAGCAACAACCCGCCGTGCAACCAGAACTTCGCCATCGGCGGCTGCGCCATCAACGGCTCGCTCTGCGCGATTTCGTTTTCGTGATGGGGAAAAATGAGATCGGCGCCGCCGCCGTGGATATCGAAGCCCGTCCCCTCCGGGTCGAGCAAGGCGTGCGACATCGCCGAGCACTCGATATGCCATCCCGGCCGCCCATCGCCGTAGGGTTCGAACGGCCAATGCGGTTCGCCGGGCTTCGCAAATTTCCAGAGCGCAAAATCGAGCGGTTCCTCTTTCGCCTCGTCGATTTCGATACGGGCGCCCGCTTCGAGCTCGGCGATATTTCGATTGGAGAGCGCGCCGTACCGTTCGAATTTTCCGACGCGATAATAGATACCGTCGCTCGCCACGTAGGCGTAGCCACGTTCGATCAAGGCCACGATCGTCTCGCGAATTTCCGGAATGAACTCCGTCGCGTAGGGTTCCTTATCGGGTTCGCGCACGCCGAGACGCCGCATCGAACGCTTGAACTCCGCGTAATAGCCGTCGACGATCTCTCGCCACGAGACACCGAGCCGATGTGCCGCGGCGATGCTGCGATCGTCGATATCGGTGACGTTTTGAACGTAGGTCACATCGTACCCCGAAAACGTCAGATAGCGACGGAGGATATCGAAAAAGAGAAAGGAGCGTGCGTGCCCGAGGTGCGCCTGCGCCGAAGGCGTGAGCCCGCAGACATAAATCGAAACGCGCCCATCGCGGCGCGGTTGGAACGGCTCGACCCGGCGAGTACGGGTATTATAGAGCTGCAGCGGCATCGTCGTTTCCTTGCGAACGTTCGAGCGCCCGCAGGCGCCCCTCGAGTTGGGCGACGCGGGTCTGTAATTGCGCGATCTGCACCGCATCGGGATCGGGCATGACG
This sequence comes from bacterium, assembly GCA_021786705.1. Classification (GTDB taxonomy): domain Bacteria; phylum Vulcanimicrobiota; class Vulcanimicrobiia; order Vulcanimicrobiales; family Vulcanimicrobiaceae; genus JABEUX01. The sequence goes on along the minus strand of JAJYMV010000134.1, from coordinate 28,495 downwards.
ACGCGCGGTGGTTCGTTCGCGTTTCGTACGGGTTCTCCGTCGATGAACACGACCCGTCCCGGAACGCCGACGACGACCGCGTTGGCGGGAACGTCGCGGACGACCACCGATCCGCCGCCGATTTTCGTATTCTCTCCGATCGTGATCGCGCCGAGCACCGCCGCGTTGACGCCGACGACGACGTTCCGATCGAGCGTCGGGTGGCGTTTCCCGTGCGAGAGGCTCGTGCCGCCGAGCGTGACGCCCTGATAGATGGTGCAATCGTCGCCGATCTCCGCCGTCTCGCCGATCACCACGCCCATTCCGTGATCGATGAAGACGCCGGTGCCGATCGTCGCTCCCGGATGGATTTCGATCCCGGTGAGAAAACGCACGATATGCGCGAGCCAACGCGGGAGGAGCGGGATGCCCCAGCCGTGCAGTACGTGGATAAACCGGTGCGCGAACAGTGCGTGGAATCCGGGATAGGAGAGCAGCACGTCGAGCGCTCCGCGGACCGCGGGATCGCGTTGTAACGGCGCGCGAAAATCCGCGGCGATCGTCTTCAATAATCCCATTACGAGGGCCGCTTTCCGTGAATCGGTTCGAAGGGCGCGCCGCCGGGGCCGAACGCGATCGGTTCCAAGCCGCGCCCGTGCAAAAGGCGCGCGTTGATCGCGCCGATACGAATCAAAATACGATCGTGGCCGAGGAGCGGAAAGAGCGCCTCGAGCGGAACATCGTCGCGCACGCCGGTGAGCGCCATGCGAACGCTATCGAATGTATCGCGCGCGCTCAAACCAAACTCCTCGCCGATCGCCGCGAGATCGTGGGCGAGCGGGAGGCCGCGCAATTCGGGTTGCGCGTCGACATATTGTCCGACGGCATCGAGAAAGAAAAGCACCTCACGCGAACGGAGTCGCTCCAGTTCCAACGCCGGCACGACGCACGACTCCGCGCGGAGCGCGAGCACCAGCGGGCGCGCGAGGTCGAGATCGGCGACGCGCTCGCCATAGGCCTGGAGGAAGGTCTCGATCCAACGCAACGCCGCGTCGGGGGCCGGCGTTTCGAGGAGCCCCCACTCCTGCATGCGGCGCGCGAGCGCGAGGACCTTCGGGCTCACGATGCGAGCGACTCGACGGTCGCAACGGCATAGACGGCGATCCCCGTCCCGTCTCCGGTATATCCCATTCCCTCGCTACTCTTTGCTTTCACACTCACGGCACTCGCATCGACGCCGCATCGAGCGGCAAGGTTGCAACGCATCGTCTCAGTGAACGCCGCGAGACGCGGACGTTCTACGACGATGGTCGCATCCAGGTTGCCGACACGGTAGCCGCGCGTCCGAACGAGCGCGACGCAGGCCGCCAATAATTCCAGCGAATCGGCATCCTTCCACTGGGGATCGCTATCGGGGAAATGCTGCCCGAGGTCACCGAGGGCGAGCGATCCCAGCAGGGCGTCGGCGACGGCATGCGCGAGGGCGTCGGCATCGGAGTGTCCGAGCGCCCCCCGGTCGCTGGGAATCTCGACGCCCCCCAGCACGAGCCGACGACCGAGAACGAGCCGGTGGGCGTCGAAGCCATGTCCGACCCGCATCATCGCGGCACACCGAGGCGCGCGGTGCGTGCGCGAAGGATCGCCGCCGCGAGTTCGCGGTCGCTCTGCTGCGTCACTTTCAGATTCTCCGGGCTCGATGGAACGATCGTGCAGCGCACCCCGATCGTTTCCAGCAGCGCGATGTCGTCGGTCGCGGCGACTCCCGCAGCGGCGGCACGTTCGTGCGCCGCGAGCAGGTCGGCAACGGTTGCGAATTGCGGCGTCTGCGCCCCCCAGAGGTGCTCGCGCGCGACGGTCTCACGAACGAGCATCGAGTTCTCATCGGTCCTTTTAAGCGTGTCGACGATGCGCGTCGCGAGCAGCGCCGCACGCCCCGGTGCGACCTCGCGCATTCCGGCTTCGATCTCGTCTGCGCGCACGCAGGGGCGTGCGCCATCGTGGATCGCGAGCGCATCGCAGCGTTCGGCGACGGCGCGCAACCCATTGCGAACGCTCTCTTGGCGCGTCGCGCCGCCTTCGACGAGCGGCGCGAGCCGTTCGCCGAGAATCGGTCGCGCGACGCGCTCGACATCGTCGTACGCCGCAGGTGCCGTCACCACCGCGACGACCGAGAATGCCGGCACCGCCGCGATCGCTTCGAGCGACCACGCAAGCATTGGGCGACCGGCGATCTCCACGAGTTGTTTGAAGCCGCCGAAACGGCGCCCCTCACCCGCGGCGACCACCAACGCACCCCACCGCATCACTCCTCGTTCTCCTCGCCTTTCGGGCGTGCGAAGATCATCCGCCCCGAAACGGTTTGCAACACGCTGGTCACGATAACGTCGAGCCGGTCGCCGAGGTATCGGCGCGCGCGTTCGACGACCACCATCGTACCATCGTCGAGATAGGCAACGCCCTGGTGCGGTTCTTTCCCTTCGCGAACGACGTGCACGCGCATCTCTTCACCCGGCAATACGACGGGCTTGAGCGCCGCGGTCAGTTCGTGAAGATTGAGCGTCATCACGTTCTCCACCCGCGCGACGCGCTGCAGATTGTAATCGTTCGTGACGATTTTCGCGCCGAACTCGCGAGCGTAGCGAACGAGCTTTGCATCGACGTTTCCCGGCGCGAGTTCGGGGTAATCGCGGTCGACCACTTCGAGCCCGGCGACTTCCTGCAAGCGGCCGAGCACGTCGAGGCCGCGCCGCCCGCGCGCGCGTTTCAGCGCATCTGCGGAGTCGGCGATTTGCTGGAGCTCGCGCAACACGAAGCGCGGGAGCACGAACGGGCCTTCGAGGAAACCGCTCTTGATCGCTTCGACGATACGGCCGTCGACGATCACCGATGTATCGAGCACCTTCGGCGAGAGCCCGGAAACGAGCGAGGGCGGCAGGGGAACGATGCGCAGCTTCGCGCCGATACGCGCGCCGAGGTAGGCGATAAACATCGCGACGACGAGGTAGACGAGAATCGCTACCAGGCTGCCCGTCTTTCCCGCGACGCCGACGAATTCGAAAAAGATGCTCTTGGTGAGATAGGCTATCACCAAGCCGACGATCAGTCCGGCGGCTCCGCCGACGAGTTCGGAGGGGGCGAGCCGTTCGACCGAGCGCTCGACCGCGCGTGCTTCTTCTTCAAAGAGCGACTGCGCGACCGGTGCGAGGAAGATCCCCACGACCGCGCCGACGACCGAGGCGCCGATATCCAAAAGAATCTGCACGCCCGAGCCGGCGGTATGGAACGTGAGGACGCGAAGATAGGCCTCTTGTCCGACGAGAAAACCGGCGACCGCAAAAAGAATCGCGAAGATCGCGCGCAGGAGCGTCGAGGAGAGATTCGTCGTTTTCACTCGAGCGTCACAAAGGCCCCACAAACGGTATTGGCGAGCAATCGTCCACGCCGCGTTAAACGGAGACGTTCGTCGCTGCGTTCCAACAATCCGACCTCGATGAAGCCTGCGATCGTGGAGGCGTACGTAACGAACGGATCGATGCCGTATCGTTGATTAAAGGCCGAGGCATCGACCCCTTGTGCGGTCCGCAGCGCGAGCATCATCGCCTCGCCGAGCCGCGCGAGGCCCTCGAGCCGCTCGCAGTCGCGAGGGACGGGCTCGTCCCGTTCGATCGCCTCCATATAGGTCGTCAGACTCCGCGTCGCCGTGCAGCGCTCCCCCTCAAGGTAGGATGCGGCGCCGACGCCGAGGCCGAGGTAACTTCCATTCCGCCAATAGTTTGCGTTGTGCCGACTCTGGTGCCCCGGGCGCGCAAAATTGCTGATTTCGTAGTGTTCGAAGCCGGCGGCACCGAGCCGATCCATCGCCAGCTCGTAGAGCCGCGCTTCCAGATCTTCGTCGGCAAACCGCTCCGGGGCGCGCGCATAGAGCCGTTCGAAGGGCGTCCCGGATTCGATGGTGAGGCCGTACGTCGAACAATGGTCGACGCCTAAGGCGGTCGCCGCATCGAGCGACTCGATCCAACTCGCTTCACTCTGCCCCGGAAGGGCGAAAATCAGGTCGACGGAGAGCGATCGAATACCGGCGGCGCGCGCTTCGCGAACGCAGCGCTCGACATCGGCGTTGCTGTGGCGACGACCGAGCGCGCGCGATTCCGACTCGCGAAACGACTGCACGCCGATCGAGAGCCGATTGATTCCGGCACGCGCGTACGCTTCCATATCGCCGGGGCGAACGGCATCGGGATTGACCTCGATCGTCACCTCGCGCTGCGCGTCGACCTGCGGGAAATGCTCCTGCAGGCGCGCGAGGAGATCGACGATCGCATCGGCGTCGTAGGCGTTCGGGGTTCCGCCGCCGAGAAAAATATTCTCGGCCGGGCGACGAACCGACCCGGCGATCTCCCGATGCAGCGCGTCGAGATAGCGACGCGCGTCGCTACGGCGCAGCGGCCACTTCGCGAAATCACAGTAGGGGCAGATATAGGGACAGAACGGCAGATGAACGTAAACGCCGCCGAACGCCTCTTCAGTCAATCGGCATCGAGAACACGGCGCACGCTCGCGGGCCGGAGTTCGTGGCGACTACCGGGCCGCACGCGTAGACGTAGAGCGACTCGCAGCCGCCAATTAATTTTTCGCGGATCTCCTTTTCGAACTCTGCGGCCAGCTCCGGCGCATCGACCGCACCGACCATAAAACGAATCTTCGAAGTGTTCTCCAGACTACGCAATGCAATACTGATGAGTTGACGTCGCGATTTTTCGAAATCGTTCGTTTGCGTCGCCGACTCCGCTACCCCGTGGTTGAGTTGGAGGATCGGGCTCAAGCGCATCATCTGCGCGAGCGAGACGACGGCTTTGTTCAAACGCCCGCTTCGGCCGAGGAAGGTGACGTCGGGGAGCACCATGTTGCCGCGCTGGGTCGCCAGCTTCGCGCGCAGTCGCGCCGCGATTTCTTTTAACGGGACCCCGGCCCTCGCGAGTTCGGCCGCGAGCATCGCGTGCAGCGCCAATCCACCCGAAAAGGTCTCGGTGTCGACGACTTCCACTTTGCCGGGAAATTGCCGCGCGGCGGCGCTCGCCGATTCGAAGGTCTTCGAGAGCTTCGCTCCGATCGTCGGGCAGATCACTTCGCGCCCCGCATCGATCTCTTTTTGAAATACGGCGGCGAACTCGTCGCTCGAAGGTTCTTCGGTGATCGGGTTCTCCTTCGAGCTCATCAATCGGCGATGGAATTCCGTCATCGTGATATCGACGCCGTCGCGGAAGCGCTCGTTCCCCCAAATAACGTAGAGCGGAACCTGGACGATTCCGTATTTTGCCGCCATTTCGCGCGACATATCGCAAGTGCTATCGGTAACCACGGTGACGGACATGAAAATCTCCCTCTTTTATTGAGTACCACGGACCATATGCAGATCGCTAAAAGTATCGGTTGCGACGACCCCGATCGCTCCGGCTCCGGCATGCACCGCAATCACCGGACCCGCCTCGACGATATCGACCGAAATATCGCGCCCGGCATTCCGCTCGACGATGCGGTCCCGCATCTGTGTCGCGAGTTCGGGTGCCTGCGTATGGATGACGCGAAAGCGAGCCGGAGCCGAGCCCTTCTCGTCGGAGCAGATGAGATCGACCATCGTTTCTTGCGCGCGCTTGAAGGTTCGCACCTGCGAGCGAGAGACGACCGCACCCGCATCGAGCGTGAGGATGGGAACGATTTTCATCAGCCCGCCGAGGACTGCGGCTGCCCGACCGATGCGCCCGGTGCGCTGTACGTGCGAGAGATCCGGCAGGGTCGCGTAGAGCGGCGTCCGCTCTCGCATGGTGGTGAGGTGACGAAGAATATCCTCCATCGAAGCACCGGCGGCCGCCATGCGCGCCGCATCTTCGACGAAAAATTGCAACCCGCCGGCGGCGTTCATCGAATCGAAGAGGTCGACGCGCACGCCCGCGATACGCTCGGCGGCGGCTCTCGCGGCATTGATCGTTCCCGAGAGCACCGACGAGATCGTAACGCAGAGGATATCCTCACCGCGTGCGGCCGCCGGCGCGAAAGCCTCTTCAAACATCGCCGCACTCGGCTGAGAAGTGGTCGGCAATATCGGGTCGTGCCCGAGCCGTTCGAAAAATTGCGGTCGCGAGATATCGATGTAATCGCGAAGCGATTCGTTGCCGAAGACGACGAAAAGCGGCACGACCGTTACGCCGAGTTCGGCCGCACGCGCCGGATCGATATCGGCGGTACTATCGGTAACGACGTGAATCGGCATTAAACTTTTGTTACCATCTCTCCGGCGACGAGTTGACCGATCTTGCCGACGACGTCGGCGCGCGTTTCTTCGATCGCGGCGCGAATAGCATGCTTGATGCCGTTTCGGCTGATGCGACCGTGCGAAACGATGCAATTCCCTCGGAGCCCGAGCAGCGGAGCTCCGCCATAGGTCTCGTAATCGTAGCGCTTGCGCAATCCGCGCAACCGCGGTAGGAGCAGGGCGGCGCCGAGCTTGGCCATGAGCCCGCCGCCGAGCACCTCCTTCTTCATCACCGATCCAAGATCGCCGATCATTCCCTCGCACGCCTTGAGCACGACATTGCCGACAAATCCATCGGCGACGATGACGTCGGCGACGTTATGGAACATATCTTTTCCTTCGATGTTGCCGATGAAATGGAGCGGCGCTCGATCGAGCAGCGCGGCGGCCTCGAGCACAGCGGCGTTCCCTTTGGTGCGTTCCTCGCCGATGGAGAGAATGCCCACGCGCGGGCGTTCGATTCCCAAAGCGGCGCGCGCGTAGGCGCTCCCCATGATACCGAACTGGACGAGCCATTCCGGTCGACAATCGACGTTCGCTCCCGAATCGAGGAGGACCGACGGGCCGTTGAGCGCGGGCCAGACCGTCGCGATCGCCGGGCGCGCGATCCCCTCGATGGTGCGGAGTTTTACCAACGAGATGGCGAGAAAGGCGCCGCTATTCCCAGCCGAGACGACGCCGTCGGCCTCACCGGATTTCACGAGTTCGATCGCCCTCCCGAGCGAGGTCCGGTCGGCGCCGCGCAGCGCCTGCGAGGCATGTTGATCCATCGGCACCGCCTCGGGGGCGTGAACGACGGCAACGCGATCGCTCGCGCTTCCTCCCAGCAGTGGGCGTATGCGCGCCTCATCGCCGACGAGGACGATGTTGGCGCCGAAGGCTTCGACGGCGAGCAAGGCGCCCGCGACGACCTCCTCCGGGGCGCGGTCTCCACCCATCGCATCGACGGCAATACGCGGCTCACTCATCGAGCGCGATCCAATACTCTGCGTTGCTCATTCCGCCGTAATAATACTCCACATCAAGATTTGGGAAGGCTTCGCTCATCGCATCGGCCAGCACCTTTGCATCGCGCTCTCGCTGTGTTCCGCCATAGTAAAGGGTCAGCAGCCCCCCACGCTCGCCTCCCATCGCCTTCACCACATCGCGCAAAACCTCGAGGAGGCTCTCGGCGACAAACAACTCGCCGTCGAGCGCGGCGACGGGTTTTCCGCGCGCGATGCGCAGGGTACCGTGCACGGCATCCTTCCCGGCGAAGAAGAGCTGCGCGCCACGAACGCGGGCGGCCTCGGCGAGAATCTTCTCCACCGGAAGAGTCGCAGCATCGCCGAGCGAGCGTAAGGCGAAGAGCCCCGCGATGCCGGCGACGATGTTGTGCGTCGGCACGACGACGACGCGTTTATCGCTGCGACTCGCCGCCTCGCGCGCCGCTAATTCGACGTTTTTATCGTTGACGAAGAGCAGCACATCATCCGAAAGCGTTTTCGTGATCGCGAGTAACAGGTCGCGAACGCTCGGATTGACCGCTGCGGGAACGGTCACTTCCGCACCCAACTCGCGCGCTATTGCTTCGAAGCCCTCTCCGGGAACGACCGCCACGATTGCACGCGCGTGTGGAGCGCCGTCGACGACCAACACGTGGTGCTGCCGTTCCATATCGTCGACTTTCAAATGCGTGACGGCGCCGAAGCGCTCGACGCTCTCGGTCACGCGTTGCGGAACGTCGGTATGGATGTGAACCTTTATTCTTGGTATATCGCCGATGACCAGCAACGATTCGCCGAGTTTTTCTAAGGTCGTGCGCACCTCGTGGACGCCGACGGTCGCGCGCTCGAGAATGAACTCCGTGCAAAACTTGTTTTCACCGACCTGCTGCGTTCTCGCAAACGCGCTCTTCTTCGCCGGCCGACGCGGGAACGCGGTCGCCCGCACCTTGACCTCGGGGCGAAAACTCGATATGCCCTCAAGAAAATAGACGAATCCCGCCCCGCCGGCATCGACGACCCCCGCGTCCTTCAGGGCGGCGAGTTGCTCGGGCGTCCGGTCGAGGGCCTCATTCGCCGCGCGCACCACCCCGGTTAAGAGCCGGTAGAAATCCCGTTCGTGCAGCGCGAGCCGATAGGCGGCCTCCGCCGCCGCGTCGGCGACCGAGAGAATCGTCCCCTCGACCGGGCGCAGTAACGCTTGGCGCGCCGCCGCGACGCTCTCGCGCAACGCCGTCGCGAAGACGAAGGTATCGATCTCGCGCCGATGACGGACGTGGTGAGCGAAACCGCGCAGCATCTGCGAGACGATCACGCCCGAGTTCCCGCGCGCGCCCATCAGGCTCCCCTCCGCCGCTGCCGCCGCGACCTCCGAGAGCGGAGCGCTCGCGCATTTCGCGGCGGCGAGGCTCGCCGAACGCACCGTCAGGAACATGTTGGTTCCGGTGTCGCCGTCGGGGACGGGGAAGACGTTGAGATCGTTGAGGACGCCCCGGTATTTCTTGAGAAAGTAGCTGCCCGCGGCGATAAACTTCGCAAAGGCGCGCCCATCGAGCGCGGTCACATCCATGGCCGCGCTCCTTTGGGCTCTCCCGGTCGAATCCTGTCCCCGCCCTCGTCGGGGCGCGCTACGCTCGGTGAGGATTACCCGCCGAAATAGCCGTTGAGAACCTTTTTGGCGCTACTCGCCGGGTTCTGGGCGATGAGTGCCGGGTCGGTGGTGACGATGATCTCCCCCGCCATTGCGCCGGGGTAGCCGTGGACGCCGGGTCGATGCGCCGGCTGCACGGCGGTTCCGTAGGTCTTTGCGAGCACGGCGTGGACCGAGCAGTAGTAGGCGTAGATGCCCGGCTTCTTCAATCTCACGGTGTAGGTAGCAACGGGATGCCCGGCTCCCGGCGTACCGGCGGGATCGCCGTCGATCGCCGGGTTCAGCTTCCCGGTCGAGGGATGGTAGCCAAGGACGGTATGCGGCTCGGTGTCCTCGTTGACGAAGACCACGGGCTCGCCCGGCGAGACGGCGACGGTGGGTTCGAGGAACTCGTTTCCGCCGTTCATATGAACGTAGACCGGCGCGCTGCTACCGATTTCGGTGCCGGCATTCGCTCCGGCACATCCCACGAGGGCCAGGCTCAGACAGGTGCCTACGAGGAGCGCGATTCGCCCTTTATTCACAGAAACTCCCTTCAAGAGTCGATCGAAGTACGATACGACCCGATGAACGAAAGACGGAGGGGATTGGTGCCCTCCGGGCGGCCTTGAAGTTCGCGCCTCCCCATGGTAAACTGCTCAGGCTTTTGCGAGCCGTTCTGCGGCCCGCTACCTCCCGCGACTTTCGTCGCATCTCCGTTGTAAGGAACCGACTCAAATGGCGAAGCGCTGTGAAGTCTGTGGCAAAGGGCCGATGTCCGGCAACAACGTTAGCCACGCCATGAATAAGACCAAGCGTCGTTGGCTGCCCAATCTCCAAGCCGTCAAAATCGACGTTCGCGGCACGCACCGAACGGCGCGCGTCTGCACCGGCTGCCTGCGCGCGAAGCGCGTCACCCGCGCGGTCTAACCGCGCCGCGACCGGCGTGTCGAAGCAACGCATCGGCATCGTCGGGACCGGGCGCATGGGCGCGAACATCGCGCTTCGCCTCCACGACCTCGGATACGCGATCCCCTCGGTCTACGATATCGACGAAAACTCCGCCCGCCGCCTTGCAGCGCAGGTGGGTTCCGTCGTAGCCGCTCACCCGGCCGAGCTTCCTCCCCACTGCGATATCGTGCTCACCGTCGTCAGCGACGATGCAGCGATGCTGCAGATTTTCAGCGACGGCGAAGACTCGTTGCTGCGCGACGCGCGCGGCCGTACGTTCGTCAACTGCGCCACGGTGGCACCAGCGACCCACATCGAAGTCGAACGGCGCGCGCGTGCGGCGGGAGCGTCGGCGATCGAAGGGTGTATGGCGAGCTCGATCGTTCAGGCTCGCGAAGGGAGCCTCTATCTCATGATCGGCGGCGACCGCGCGGTCTTCGAGCGCTGCGAACCGTTTTTGCGCGATATCAGCTCGTCGCTCGTTTATGTCGGTGAGGCGGGGCGCGCCGCCGCGCTCAAAGCGCTCGTCAACATGGCGATGAACGCCAACACCGCGGCGCTCGCCGAAGGGCTCGGGCTCGCCGATGCGCTCGGCCTCGATCTCGACCTCGTGCTCGAGGTCTTCGCTCGGACCGGCGCCGATTCGCGCGTTCGAGCGACCGACGGCGCCGATATGATCGCGCGCGAACACGAGACCTATTTCTCCGCCGCACATGCCGCCAAGGACTCCGGCATCGCACTCGCGCTCGCTCGCGAAGCACGACTGCGGCTGCCGATCGCCGAAGCGACGCATCGGCAGTACGAACGCCTCCGAAAGATCGGCCTCGGCGATCTCGACAAATCGGCGATCTCCGAACTCACCTTTCGTTCGCGTCACGCCGACGACGATGCGTAAGGTCGCTTTCGAGGTCGGAGCCGAAACGACGCTCGAACGCTGGGGCGAAAACGGCCCGGCGATCCTGGACGCGACTCGCCGAACATCTCGTGTCGCGGTATCGCGTGTACGCCTACGATCGACGCGGACATGGCGATTCTGCGAGCAGCACCGGCTCGATGACGCTCGCGCAATGTACTTCCGACGCTATAGCGGTCGCACGCGCAATCGGCGAACCGATCGAACTGCTCGCCGGTCATTCCTGGGGCGGCGCGGGAGAGCATTATCCCTCGCGACTGCTACGACCGATCGCTTCACGCGACCGCTCCCGGCACCGTCGTGACAACGCTTTCCGAAGGGGATCACCATCTTCACCGAACGACGTTCGCGCCGTTCGTCGCCGCGCTCGATGGTTGGTTGGCGACGCGCGGATTACCGTAACACGGCGTCGAGCGCACCGACCGCCTTGCCGATATGGTGCGGTTCGAGCGTCACCAGATACTCCACGCGGACGTGCGCGCGCTCGACGTCGCGTAACATCACTCCCACGAGCACGGGGCCGCGACGGCTCGGTGCGAAGGTCAATTCGAAGAGCCCGTCGGCAAAGCGAAGGAGTTCGCGCGGCCCGTTTCCGCCGGCGATCCGTTCGAGGTAGGAGCGAAGGTTTTCAAGTTCGCGCACGCGGACGGCGAGATCGAACGCGCTCTCTACGGGAGGTGCGTAGAGCCGAGCGGCGACGTCGAGCAAGTCGAGCCCGTCGGGCTCGGCGACGTCGGGATAACGATAGCCGAGAATTTCGATCTCCAGCGCAGCGCCGTTCGCGCGCTCGCCGAACGTGATGCTCCCCGGGCTCATCCGTAGAGTATTTTATGTTTCGGAGGAGCGAACTTCAGCCGCGGCGCATCGATCGCCGTCGCTTTCATCAGTTCGCTCTTGACGTTGGAGCGTTCGCAGAAGCCCATCGTGCGTTGATCGTCGAGCTGGTAGCCGCTCGGATTCCATTTTTCCAGCGCCGCGACGGGATCGACGGTCGCTCCGCCATACGGCGAGGTATTCGCCACCGCCCGTGCCGCGAGCGTCGTCGCCAACAAGGTCGCGGCAAACGGCGAGGCGCCGAGCGCGACGAAACACGCCATCGCTGCGGCGAACACGTCACCCGCTCCGTGCGCCGGATATGCCGGATAGTATGGAGCGGAGATACGCGCGTAATTATATCCGTTGGTAAAGAGCAACCGGCTGCGATGCTTCTCGGGATCGCGCTCGTACGACGTGACGACGATCCCTTTCGGACCGAGGTCGAAGAGCGCATTGAGAAATCCGAACTCGGTAAACGTATCGCCGACACCGCCGGTGAGGACGTCGGCCTCGAAGCGATTCGGCGTCACGATCTGCGCGACGGGGAGCAACAGCTCGACGATCGCACGCGCGGTCTCCTCGCTGACGTAGAGCCCCTTCTTTCCGTCGCCGATAACCGGATCGAGAACCACGATTCCGGAGAAATCCCGCAACGCCTGGGCCACGATATCAACGTAGATCGCTTTTGGAAGAAATCCGACAAGAATGACGCGCGGTTCCTGTTCGACGAGAAACCGAACGTCGCGCCGAAAATTGGTCGGGTCGGCATAATGCGTCGCTCGCCCCGAGAAACCGCCGTGGGCCCCGGCGAACATCGACTCGGCGTGAACGACGCGCAGGCCGAGGCCGTGGGCGACGGCGGCGAATGCCTGATTGCCGATAAAGCCCATGCCGACGCTATTTTGGATGCTCCCAATGAGCGGATACGAAAGGACTTCGTCGCGCTCGCCGTTCATTGCGTCTCTCCTACTTCAAAGTGGTCCCAACCATACCGATCGACCGGAGTCGCGCTTCCGCTTCTCCACCAGCGGACTCCCGCCTGCGCATCGCAGCGCCCCACCGCAAGCAATTCCCGCCCGAAGCGTTTCTGAAATCGCCTTTGAAGATGCGCGAATGCCGGCGTCGCAATCGCTACGATCAATTCGTAATCCTCGCCGCCGGCGAGTGCGAGCTCCTCGGCATTCTCACCGGTCGCCAGTGCTACCGCCGCAATCTCCGGGGCGACCGGAATACGATCGAGGAGGATGCCGACCCCCGAGGCCGCAGCAAGACGCGCACAGTCGCGGCCGAGCCCATCGGAGCAATCGATCATCGCTCGCACGTGCGAGCTGCCCGCGAGCCATCGCCCCTCGGGCACGCGCGCTCGCGCATTTTCGTACGCATCGATGGCGCGGCCGCGGAGCGGCTCGTCGAGCAGGCGCAGGTCGTCGAGCGCGCGCAGCCCCGCCGCACTCGCCCCAAGCGGCCCGGTCACGGCGATCGTGTCGCCGAGACGTGCTCCGTCGCGGCGCTTGACGTGCGACGCGCGCACCTCGCCGATTGCGGTCACCGCGAGCGAGAGCACCGGGGATGCCGTGCTATCGCCTCCGGCGACCGCAACCCCCTGTTCGGTCGCCGCACGCGCGATGCCGCGATAGAGCAAGCGGATATCCTCGAGCGTGAAGTCGCCCGGAACGCCGAGCGCGACGGTCGCGAGGCGCGGGCGAGCGCCCATCGCGGCGAGATCGCTCACGCTCGCGGCTATCGCTCGCGCGCCGATTCGATCGAGCGGAGTCGTAGCTCGCCGAAAATGAATGCCATCGACGAAGGCATCGGTACTGATCGCACTGCGATCGCTCCGCGACGGCTGCCAGAGCGCGGCGTCGTCACCGATTCCTACCTCGATGCGCGAACGCCCGGCTTCGCCGAGCTCTTCGCGAATCGCCGCGATCGTTGCATTCTCGGAGAGCCCCATACCTTACGTCGCGAGCGATGCGCGCAGCGAGCGTAGTCGAGCGGCGGGATCGATGCCGTCGAAAACCGCCGATCCCATGACCGCAATATCGGCCCCCGCCTCCGCGACGAGCGGCAGCGTTTGCGCGTTGATCCCGCCATCGACTTCGATCTCGCAGCGTGGGTTGCGTTGCGCGACCAACGCGCGCGCTTCGCGAATTTTCGCCAACGACCGCGTCAAAAAACTCTGTCCGCCGAATCCCGGATTGACGCTCATCACCAGCAGCAGATCGCAGTCCTCCACGATATCGACGAGCGCGGAGATCGGCGTTTGAGGATCGAGAGCGATCCCCGCTTTCACACCGAGGCCGCGCAGGTGCGCGAGCAAGCGCTGCGCGTGCGGCGTCGCCTCCAGATGAAAGGTGACGATATCGGCGCCCGCGGCGACGAAGGCTTCGACGTATCGTTCCGGCTCGACGATCATGAGATGCGCGTCGAATGGGAGCTTCGTCAGCGGGCGGAGATCCCCGATGATCTTCGGCCCCCAGGTGATATTCGGTACGAAGCGACCATCCATCACGTCGAGGTGCAGGTAATCGGCTCCCGCATCGACGACGGCGGCGATCTCCTCGCCGATCCGCGCGAAGTTCGCCGAAAGCAACGACGGCGCGAGCTTCATCCTACCGCCAACGCTTCTAACGCCGCTTCGCTGGCATCGAGATTGATAAAGACGCGCACGATATCGGGATGTTCTTCTAACGCATCGTAAAATGCCAGTGCCTCGCCGAGGCGCTCGCCCTCCAACGCAATCGGCGTCTTCGCTCGAACGCCGAGGTAGGCATCGCGCACGGTAAGCCCGGCCGCACTCAGCGCTTCGCGAACGTTTCGCAGCGCTTCGATCTCGCAATAGACGGTCGCGGTCGGATCGCCACATTCGATGTCGACGACCCCATCGACCAACGCCCGTTCGAGAAACGCGTCTTCCTCCCGGCCGGCTGCATCGACCTCAAGAATGCCAAGATGGTCGAACATCCACCCGACGCTCCCGGTCTCGCCGAGCGCGCCTTTGTGTTTTTGAAAGAGGAATCGCAGCTCGCCGGCGGTGCGGTTGCGGTTATCGGTCGCCGCATCGGCGACGACGGCGAGCCCGTGCGGGCCGTAGCCTTCATAGCGAATCTCTTCGATCTCGCGTTCGTTCCCCGAGCCGCCGCCGCGCGCGATGGCGCGCGCGATATTCTCGCGCGGCATGTTGTTCGCGCGGGCTTTCTCGACGGCCATCTTGAGGCGGTAATTCGCCTCGGGATCGGGTGAGCCGCCCCGCACAGCAAGGATGATTTCCTTGCTGAGTTTCGTGAAGAGGGCGCCGCGCTGCGCATCGACCTTGCCTTTGCGCAGGCGGATATTGTGCCATTTACTGTGACCGGACATGCCCTAGGGATTCGCCCCCAGCCCGCCCGCTACCCCGGCCCGATGATCCATTTCGAGAACCACATTCGCTGGTGCCACGCATTCCAGGTAATCGGCGTCGCCGAGAGGATCGGGAAAAAATAGATGAAGCCGGCGATCACGAGCAGGACGTAGGCGCCGACAAGCCCGCGAGCGAGCATCTTCTTCGCCTCTTCCTGCCCATCGCCCCACTGCCAGAGGCGTTGCAGCACGATGGCGTTGCAGATGCAGACGAGCGGAATATCGACGTAGTAATGGTACTCGAAGGCGATACGCGGCGAGAGCGACCACGGTAGCCATTGGAGGAGGTAGTCGAGCACCAGCAAGGCGTAGCCCTTGTGCCGCTCCCTCCATGCAAGAACGCCGACGATCGGAATCGCGAGTAACCCAAACCAGAGAATGAACGGGTTGGGCATCGAGGTGATCTCGCGTACGCAACAGCCGTTCGGATCGGTCGGATTCGTTCGTAGATCTTTGTAATAGTACGCCACCGGCACCATATCGAGCGGCCATTCCCAGAACTTCGAAGAGTATGGATGCGTCGCTTTCAGGTGATCGTGGTACTCGAACATCGTGTACTGTCGGTAGACGACATCGTTAAAATTGTGGATTTCGTTCACCGATTTCGCGTTGCGTGCGATATCGGGCACCCACGCCAACATATAGACCGTCATGCTGATAAAGACGATCGAGAGCAGCGCGACGTCGAGCCGGAACCCACGCGGGTTCCCCCACAGGGCGATTTTCTTTTTCAAGAAGCGCTGCGAAGCGACGAGAATTAGCACGAGCCAGCTCACGCCGAAGCCCATGACTCCGTACCACTTACTGGCAATGAGGCAGCCGAGGGCGACGGTAAAGGCGATCAGCCACCACCCCGCACTGCGGCCATCCTCGCGTTCGCCGGCATCGCTTTCGATGCGATTCCCGGTGTAAAGAACGGCGCCGTCGGGCGTTGCGTACCGCACGCTGCCGTCGCGGCGATACTCGAACTCGACGCCCGGTTCGATCCGCGCCACGAGCGCCCCATTTTCAACCGTCGTCTGCGAACCACGAATCGGCGTCTTCCGGTCGGGCTCGATGCGACCGCCGTCAAAGGTCTCGACGCGAATTCCATCCGGGCCGACAAGCGCGAGCGAGCCGTCGGGAAAGCTGAACTCCCTTCGGGCATCGCCGAAGATTTTCGGGAGCACGACGAGCCGCCCCAGTAGGTAAAGGCCGACGGCGACGTAGAGGGCGATCAGCACCTCGGCGACCGTGGTGACGGTCGGGTTCGCCGTAGGATTGAGTTTGGTAAATATCGCTCCGTAGAAAACCCCGAATATCGATCCAACACCCAGCGAGAGTGCGACCGAGGCCGGATATGCCCACCACGGAAGATCGACGTGCTGCCGTTCGTTCACCTGCGAGGCGATCCAGAAACGGTAGAATGCATAGACGGCGGCGACGGAAAAAACGATCACGATGCCCTCGGGCGTCGCAATGCGCGATTGCACGTAATGCATTCCGTCGAAGAGAAAGAGCGTCGTCGCGATCGTCGCAAAGAGCGTCGACCGCGTGACGCGCCGCGCGAATGCGTAGACGATCGGAATGACCAACGCACCGAAGAGGACGTCGACGAAGCGCCACCCGTGCGCGTTATCCCCACGCGGCAACCCACCGAAGAGCCACGTCGAGGCCGTGATGAGCAACTTCGTCAACGGCGGATGCGTGTCTTCGTAGATACGAACGTTACGTAGATACTCTTCGGCGGCTCGCGCGAAGTAGATCTCGTCGAATATTTTTTGACCTGGCTTCCAATAATTAACGAACGAGAGAACGAAACTCGCGACGGTCAAGGCCCCGGATATCAGGTAATCGAGCGGCCAGGCGAGCGCGGCCAACCCATTGCGCGGAGCGAACCAGCGCCGCGGGCCCCGAGCGAACCACGCCTTGATCGCCTCGACCGAGGGGTCGGCATCGCGTTTGCCGGGTTCGCTCTCTCCCGATATCGAAAGAAAACCATAACTGAGCGCAAAGAACGTCAGCACGGCTACGAGCGAGAGCGGGTGCGTCACCGTCGGCCAAAGATCCATCGCGTTGACGCCGGGCGTATGGTCGGTCACGACGCGAAGATACGCATAGGCGTATTGCAGGTTGACGAAAAGAACGATCGAGAGAACGATCGCGCCCCAAAGGTAGCGCCTCGCAACGCCGATCGCCGCTATGCAAAAAAGAATTCCGTCAAAACTGTACCGCTCGTGCATGCGCGTCGCCAGCATGTAAAACGCAAGCAACGCTATTGCCGCCGCTTCGAGCAGCGCCCCCTCGGTGCGCTCCTGCAAGTACCGCCACGTCACCAGGGCCGTCGCGGCGACGACGAGCCCGATTCCCCAGAGCCCTTGCGGAATACCGAAGATGGTCGCCGAGTCCGATTGCCAGAACGGCGCGGTGATCGTCCAGAGGTTCATGGCATTCGCCGAATTGACCGGATAGACGCTCGCGCCGAACTGATAGCGTTCGTAGAGCCATGCAAGCACGGCGACCGGATCGAACGAGGGATGGAAGGGAACGGCGACGAGCCATGCGAGCCCGAAGGCGGCGAGTATGCCTGCGCCCGCCGCACGGAGACTCGTCGCGCGCCAACGCGTCCCCACGAACGCGTACGCGAGCAGGAGCGGAATAAGAACCGCGGCCTGCGGTTTAATCAGCAGCGAGTACGAGAACGCCGTCCAGGCGAGGATCGACCAGCGCATCGTGCCGCGCTCCTCGTCGCCGCTGCGCAGCAGCGCGTATATGGCGAGCAGAGCGAAAAAGCCCGCGACCGCGTCGACCTGTCCCCAGACCGCCGAGATAAAAATCGTTGCCGGATTGAGGACGTAAAGGACGGCGGCGAGCAATCCGAGCGCTTTGCCGCCGAGGCGAGCGACCACGGCGTAGAGCAATGCGCCGATACCGAGATCGGCAAGAATGCCCGGTACCTTGACGAGCAGATTGAGCGCGCCATTCCCGGCGCCTTGCGCGGCAAAGAGATGGGTCCACAGCACGCCGATCGCGCGCAAGAGATAAAAATATCCGGGCGGGTAATCGGCGAAGCCTGCGCTGCCGTAAAACTGCGAGAGCGGATGCGTCGCTAGGGTGATCGCCCACGACGCAAACGCCGCAATATCGTTCGAAAACCCGTTCTCTCGAATGAGCGCGAGGCGAAGGACGAGCCCGAGTGCGAGGACGGTATAGAGGAGCGGTCGAGCGATTGCCTCGACGCGATCGCGGAAGGATGCAGAAGGAGTACTCACGCGGTCGATGGTCCTTTCCTAGCGAAGAGAATCGGCGGCAAACCGATAGAGATCGTCATCGCCGAAACGTTGAAGGGCGTTCAGGCGTTGCGCGATGGCGCTCTCGCAAGCCGGGCGTGCACCGAGTTCGTCGAGCGCGTCGCGAACCGCTTCTACCTCGTCGCCGCCGAGGCTCCGGCCGCTTGCATACATCGCGGCGACGATGCGGCGCGCGGCGCCCTCGGCCTGCGCGAGCGCCCAGACGATCGGGAAACTCCACTTGCGCCGCGCGAGGTCGCCCGCGACGCGTTTTCCGGTCTCGGCCTCATTTCCCCAGACTCCCAGCATATCGTCGCGAATTTGAAATGCCATACCATATTCGCGGCCGAATTCGCGCGCGCGTTCCACCGTCGATGCCTCGGCGCCGGCGCAGAGCGCCCCCAATTCACAGGCAGCACCGAAGAGCGCGGCGGTCTTCCCTGCGATCATCTCGAGATACTCCTCAAACGCCACGGCATCGCACGATTCGAAGGCGATGTCGCGCGCCTGTCCGTCGCACATCGCCCGATGCGCCTCGTGCAGCGTCCGCACGGCGGCGAGCGTCCCTCGCGCGCCGAGCCGCGCCTCGCTCTGCGTCAGCGCGAGAAAACTGACCGCGCACATCGCGTCTCCGGCATTGATCGCTTGCGCGATGCCATAGCGCGACCAGAGCGTTGGGCGACCGTGCCGCAGCTCGTCGCGATCTTCGATATCGTCGTGAACGAGAGAATAATTATGGAGGATCTCGACCGCGACGGCGGCGTCGAGGGCTTCTTCGGCGTTCGCCCCGAGCGCAAACGCCGTGCGAAAGAGCAGTTGCGGACGGAGGCGCTTCCCGACGCGCGTCGGGCCGAACGCGCCGAAACCAAAGTGATAGTCGAGCGCCTCGCGCAGCAGATCGCCGCAGCGGTGTTCGCTCACGCGTTCGAGCAATCGACGCTCGAACGATGCCAGCGACGCATCGATCGCCGACGCGTTCACGCCGCCTCCGCACGCAACGCGCGAATCGCCGCCATCACGCGCTGCGCGAACGGCTCGATATCGCCGCGCGCGAGCCCGTTTTCGCACGCGTCGCGGAGCGGCTCGCCGTAGACCACGGTGATGCGTGCGAACTGCCGCGCTCGATCGGTGCCGACGATACAGGCCGGAACGACCGGGGCGCGTGCGAGCGAGGCGAGCAAGGAGACTCCCAATTGTATCGGCGCGAGCCCGTCGGTATTCCGTCGCCCTTCGGGGAAAATCGCGACCGCTCTCCCTTCACGCAAGACTTCGACGGAGCGCCGAATCGCACTCATCGGGTTTCCTCCGCGGTCGACCGGAAATGCGCCGACCGCCGTGATTGCGGCGCCGAGCCCCGGCACGGCGAACAATTCGCGCTTCGCCATATAATGCAGCATTCGCGGAAGAAAAATCCCCAACACCGGCGGATCGAGATAGGAGACGTGATTCGCCGCCACGATGAGCGGCCCGCTCGACGGAACGCGCTCGATGCCGATCGCGTGGACGCGCCACGGCAACAGCGCGAGCCGACAGAGGCCGCGCCCGAACCGGTAGAATGCCGTCACGCCACGGCACTCGCGAGCGCGGCGATTTTCGAGACGACCTCATCGACGCCGAGCTCGCTGGAATCGATCACGTGTGCGTCGGGCGATATTTGCAACGGTGAATTCGAGCGCGATTCGTCGAGCCGGTCGCGCTCTTCCAATTCCGAGAAGAGGGCGTGTGCGTCGATCGCGGTGCCGGAGGCGGCGAATTGTGCTTTGCGACGCGCGACGCGCGCGCTGATGCTCGCCGTGAGAAAAATTTTGAGCTGCGCGTCGGGGAGAACGACCGTGCCGATATCGCGACCCGCCATGATGACCGGGCCGAGGCGAGCGATCTCGCGTTGTTTGGCGACCATCCGTTCGCGGATGCGGGGGTGCGCCGCAATCGTCGAAACGACGACGCTCGCCGCATTTGCCTGCAACTCGCTCTCCGAGAGCACTTCGCCGCCGGCGAGCACGACGAAGCCCATCGGCGCTCCGGGCTCGAGCCGAATCTCGATCGGGCGCGCTTCG
The DNA here is from genome assembly GCA_021786705.1 of bacterium. Classification (GTDB taxonomy): domain Bacteria; phylum Vulcanimicrobiota; class Vulcanimicrobiia; order Vulcanimicrobiales; family Vulcanimicrobiaceae; genus JABEUX01. The sequence goes on along the minus strand of JAJYMV010000134.1, from coordinate 8,188 downwards.
AGCAGCCGGAGGAGCGCCGGTTCGTTATCCGCATCGACCCGCTCCCGAAGCGAGAGCACGGCGAGCGCCCGGTACATCGCGCCGGTATCGAGATAGAGCAATGCCAAGCGCTCGGCGAGGCGACGGGCGACCGTCGTCTTGCCGGAGCCGGCGGGGCCGTCGAGCGCGATCTGCAGGTGGGGAGGAGTCACAGCGGCCGGGGGTTCGCCCGGCCTATCCTCCGCCCCCGCCAGCGCAGGCCGCCACGGATGCCCGAAAATGCCGCCCAGAGCCCGAGCGCGACGGCGAACGGCGCCGCCGGCGGTTGCGGTGTTCCCCGAGGACGCTCGACCGCCGTCGCTGCGGCGGAAAATGCGAACGTCGGAGCCGCAGCACCGAGCGTCAACAGCGACGCCATCGCGAACCAGCCTCCCGAACCCGTCGATAGGGCGTCGATCCAGGCGAACGCGGCGGCAGCGGGTAGCGCGGCACGCACGAGATAGAGCGCAGCGTAGAGGAGGCTGCCGAGAATACCGACCTGCCCGAGCAACGATCGCCCCAATCCAGCGAGGCTCGCTCGAAGGCCGCCGTAGCCTTCCAGCACGACGCAGTCGCGAGCGTCGACGCAGGCGACGCGCGTACCGCTGCGTTTCAACGCGCTCGCGAGTGCAATATCCTCAACCAGCGCGGAAATCGCCGCATGCCCGCCGCTGCGCGCATACGCGTCGCGTTCGACGAAAAACCATTGCCCGTTCCCCGCAGCGAAGCGCGGATCGAGCCCGCGCGCCGCGCGCATCGGAAACGCTTCGAGCAAGAGCAGGCGCGGGAGCAACGCAAAGCCCGCCGCCCATAGATCGCGCACGCGCGTGCGCGGGAAACCCGTCACCGCTCCAACCTCGAGCGTTGCGCGCGCCGCGAGCGTCGCCCCGAGTGCGCCGGGAAGCGCTCGCACATCGGCGTCGGCGAAGAGCACGAAGGGTGCTTCGATCGGTACCGCGGCGATCGCCGCGGCGATCGCACGCGCTTTCGGCGAACGCTGCGCCGGTGCGTCGGCGGGAACGGCAAGAACGACGACCCGTTCGTCCTCGCGTGCGATCCTCGCGAGGATCGCTGCGGTCTCGTCGCTCGACCCGTCGTCGATCAGGACGGCGCGCCGGAGCTCGGGCTGCCCGAGAAAGCTCGCGACGCATTCGCGCGCACGTTCGGCCTCATCGCGCATCGCTATGTAGAGATCGACCGTTCCGGGCGCGCCGGGCTGCGGCACGAGCCGATGGAAAAGCGGCACGTTCGCCAACGCCATCGCCGCGCCGCCGAAGGCGAGCGCGAGCGCCGTTCCGAGCAGCCACGAGAGCGCGGCGATCACGTTCGTCGTCGCAACGGAGCGATGCACGCGGCGACGATCTCGTCGATCCCCGAACGCCCGTGCAGGATCGCTCGATAGCGCTCGTCGATGCGTCCCTCGCGCAGATCGCTATCGATCGATGCGAGGAGCTCGGAGACGGATTCCTCGCTCGTCGCTCGTGCCGCGCGCGGGTGGGGATCGATCGGCGCGCCGATCGCCGCGATCGCCGTCGGCCGTTGCTCGTCGAGAACGTAATACCGCATCGCCACCGGCAGAACCGGAACCTCCGCAGCGCGAGCGGCGTGGATGAATCCCGAAGTAAAGTGCGGCGCGCAGAGCGGTGGCCGCAGCACGCCGTCCGGAAAAATCCAGAGCCCGGCACCATCGCGCGCGCATCGCGCGCCGTACGCGATCGCGTCGTATGCGGCCCGCACGCTGCGCGTATCGACGGAGAACGCACCGCCCATGCGAAAAAATGGAAAGCGCCGCAATTGTTCGTCGTCCATCATCAGGTTGAACGCTCGCTCCGGCGCGAAGGCGCGGTGAATGCTCGATGCGAGAAAACCATCCCACCACGAGTGATGATTTGCGGCGGCCACGTAGCCGCCTTGGGGCAACGCTCCCTCGCAGCGCACGAGAACGCGCGCGAAACTGCGACGCATCAGCCAACGAAGATAGGCGCCGAAGAACGCTTCGAAGCCCGCGACTCGATGCGCGCGTTGCCAGCTCACCGGCGCAGGAGATGCTCGGCGGCGAGTCGTCCCGAGATCACGACCATCGGCACGCCGGAACCCGGTCGCGTTCCGCTCCCCGCAAAGACCAATCCGGGAAAACGTTTTTCGTGGATCGGCGGCCGGAACGGCCCCATCTGATCGAGCGTGTGATCGGGGCCGAACGCCGCGCCGTGCATGAGCCCGAGTTCGCTCGCCCATTCCGCGGGCCCGCGCATGCGCTCGACTTCGATAAACTCGCGGAGCTCTCCGACCGCTCCTTCGAGTCGTTCGAAGAGTCGCCGCCGAAATGCGGCGAGATCGCTTTCGCGCAGCGCCGTGAGGTTCGGCACCGGAGCGAGCACGAGGAGTGCGCTGCCGTCGCTCGGCGCGGCACTCGCATCGCGCGCGACCGGATTGTAGACGTAGAGCAGCGGATCGTCGGGAAGCATCCCGGCATCGAGCGCGCGATAGGCACGCCACGGATCGTCGGGGAGAAAGACGGTGTGATACGGGAGATCGACCCGACGCCGCACGCCGAGGTACAAGCAGAGCGCACTATGCCCGTAGCGGGGCGGCCGAGAGCGCGGAGGCGGCGTCCCGAGGAGCGCGAGCGCGGGCTCGCGATCGGCAGCGACGACGACGGCATCGGCCTCGAAACGCTCCGCTCCCGCGTACGCACACCACGTTCCCGCGGCGTTCCGTTCGAGACGGTCGACGCGCCGTTCGTAGGAAAACGCAACGCCTAAGGATTCCGCTGCGTTCACGAAGGTATCGACGATACTCGCCATCCCGCCCGGTGCGAACCAGATGCCCTCGATCGCTTCGACGACGGGAAGCAGCGCGTACATCGCGGGAGCGCGCAGCGGCGACGTGCCGAGATAGAGCGATTGAAACGTCCACGCGTCGACCAAACGCGACCGATGAAACGAGCGCTCGGTGAAGCGACGGAACGAGCCCGCGATCCACGGGCGCATGCGCCCGGGGCGCGCGAGCAATCCTGCAAACGAGAGCAGCGTATGGTCGCGTTCGAGCACCTCTCGGCGTGCGTCGCGATAGGCCCCATGCACGCGCGCGAGATAGTCGAGCGCGCGCGCGCTCACCCCGGGCTCGAAACGCTCGAGCTCGGCGAGCAGCAGTGCGATATCGGAGTGCATGGCGAAGCGCTCGCCGTCGCGCCACCGTACTTCGTAGCCGGGTTCCAGACGCATCAACTCCAGCTCGGCAAAATGTCGCGCTCCTAGCGCTGCTTCGAACACATCGGTCATCACGATGAGCGTCGGACCGAGATCGAAGCGATACCCGCCACTGCTCCACGCCTGCGCCCGCCCGCCCGGACGATCGGCCGCCTCCAACACGCGCACCGAGATACCGGCGCGCGCGAGATGGAGCGCGGCACTCAGCCCAGCAAAACCCGCGCCGACGACCAAGGCGGACTTCATGCCGAGCGCTCCGAACCGCGCGCTATGCCGATGCTCGAAAGCCTCCACGTCGCAGCGGGCGTCCTTTGGCTCGGGAACTTTGTCGTCACCGGCATTTGGGCAACCCGCGCATTCCGTTCCGGCGACGAGCGGCTTCGCCGCTTCGCCGTCCGCGAGATTCTCTTCACGGATATCATCTTTACCCTGATTTTCGGATCCGCGGTCATTATCAGCGGGCTCGCGTTGGCCGCGCGGCTCGGCATCGACCCGTGGCAGACCCTCTGGACGCGCGATGCGCTCGCGATCGCCATCGCGAGCGGCGTGCTCTGGTTCGCCGTGCTCGTCCCGCTCGAGATCCACATGGAGCGACGCGCCCGCGCCGACGACGATGCGGCGCTGACGCGCCCCTTCCTTGCGTGGAGTATTCTCGGCTGGACGGTCACCCTCGCCCTCTTCTCCATCATTTACCTCATGCTCGCAAAACCGGTATAGGCGCGCACCCAGCAGCGCATCGCACGCACGATCTTTGCCGGGGTCGGCACGACCGCTCGCCCCGCTTCGGGATTGAATCCGCGGTGCTCCACCTCGTCAACGATTCCACCGTAGATATCGGCGGTCGCGAGAAGCGCCCAGCGGGAACCATCGTTGGGCACCCGCGCGGCGAGGACGCCCGCTTCGCGATAATCGCTTCGTGCGAGCTCCGCGAGCGCGCGCATCACTTCGCGTCGCCCGATGCGCTCGACTTTTCGCTGAGGAAGATATATACGCCCGTTCCGTTCGTCTTCGGCGACGTCGCGCAGAACGTTCGTGTATTGCATCGCGATTCCCAACCGTTCGCCGCGTGCGAGCGAATCGTCGTCGCTCGCTCCGAGAATTGCCATCGAGCAACGCCCCACCGTTCCGGCGACCGCGCGTGCGTATCGTTCCAACTCGGCGTACGTCGCGATCGGGTGAGGATCCAAATCGCTCTCGCAACCGGCGACGAGCGCGAGAATATCGTCGATCGCAATCGGGAAGCGCGCGAGCGCTCGGGCGACCGCAGCTCCCCACGGTGCATCGCTCGCATCTTCCCCGCGAACGATCGCCGCAAGGTTCGCGCGTATCCTGGCGAAGCCCGCACGACGCTCTTCGAGCGTCGGTCCGGGTTCGTCGGCGAGATCGTCGGCGCTGCGAAAGAGACCGTAGAGTGCTTCCACCGCTTCGCGTTTCGCGCGCGGTAAGACGCGCGTGCTGAAATAAAAACTCTTCGCATGCACGCGCATGACCTGCGCACACCAACGGGCGGAGCGTGCGAGATCCTCCGATGCCTTCACGTAGGCTGGGGTTTGCCCGGCGTCATCCAAGCTCCTCGCAGAGACGATCGACGCTCTGCAAGGCTCCAAGCATCACGAGCGGCAAACCCGTCGCGGGGCGCGTCGAGGCACCTGCAAAATAACAATTCTCAAGCGTCGCGTGTCGGTTATCCGGCCGCATCGGCCCGATCTGCAAGAGGTCGTGCGAGAGCCCGAACGCCGAACCGCGATCGAGAAAGAGTTCGTTCTGAAATTCCAGCGGCGTTCGGGATCGCACCCAACGAATGCGCGACCGTAGCCCGGGCAAGCGCCGCTCCTCGACGATGCGCAATGCACGCGCCACGATTGCCTCGCGCTCGCCGGCCCAATCAACGACTCCTTCGAGCGAAGGAGCGGGCACGAGCAGGTAGAGCGCCTCCTTTCCCGGCGGCGCCATCGACGGATCGCTCGCACTTGGAGCGCAGAGATAGATCGCCGGATCCTCGGGAATCCGGCCGCGCCGAAAAATATCGTTGCAGGTTGCCCGCAGATCGTCCGGCATCACGAATTCATGGTGCAGGAGATCCTCGTACCGCTCTTCGAGCGCGACATAGACAAGCAACGCCGAGGGCGTATGGCGCATGCGCAGCGAGCGATGCTCCGGTTCGCCGAGGAGCCGATCGTAGGCGTAGGGCAGGTCGGCATTGAGGAGCAGCGCATCGCATTCGATGCGCTCGCCGCCCGCGGTGCGCAGCGCGACGACGCGCTTGCCGTGCCGTTCGATCGCAGCGATCTCCGACTCGTATCGCAGCTGCGCACCATTGCGACGCGCGGCGCGATCGAGCGCGCGCGGAAGCGCGCCGATGCCGCCGAACGGAAAGAAAATGCCCTCGCCGAGTTCGGTAAAGAGCAAGAGCCGATAGAGCAACGGCGCATCGAAGGGCGACATGCCGAGATACATCGATTGAAATGACAAGGCTCCGGCGACGCGCGGATCGCCGAAACTCCGCGACGCCTGCGCGCCGAGGCGCCGAAAGGCACCGGTCGAAAAGAGCGCGGCGATCCTTTCGGGTGAAAGAAAATGCGCGAACGAGCGAATGCGCTCGCCGACGAAGAGACGGCGGGAGCGTTGATAGGCATCGGCCGCATCGGCGAAATAGCGCAAAAACCCACGGCTCGAGCCGGGAGCGAACGCTTCGAGCGAGCGCATGGTCTCGGAGAGGAACGAGGAGATGACCAGCTGCTTTCCGTCGGCGTAGTTGAGCCGATAATTCGGGCGGAGCCGCAGCATCGGCACCTCACGATCGAAATCGCCGCCCCAGCGCGCGAAGGCATCGCGATAGACGTCGGGCATAAAGAGGAGCGTCGGGCCGAGATCGAAGGTGAATCCATCCCACGTCATCGCGGCGGCGCGCCCACCGGGGAGGCTCTGCTTTTCGAAGAGGCTCACGCGAAATCCACGATGTGCGAGGAGAGCTGCGGCGGTCAGCCCGGCGACGCCTGCCCCCACGATCGCGATATGCTTCGACGATGCTGCGCTCATCTCGCTGCGGGTAACCCGCATGGTGCGCGCGCGGTTGCCCGGCGCACGGGACGCTCGTCGCACGCACGCGAAGAGAGCGAGAATGGCCAAAACCCGAGCGGTATTCTTCTGTAGCGCCTGCGGATTTGAATCTGCGCGCTGGCTCGGGCGTTGCCCGCAATGCTCGGCATGGAACACCTTCGAGGAACGGCCGCGCGAGGCGGCGCGCCCGATGCGCTCGCTGCGCGGGCCGAGCGTGGAACCGATTCCGCTGCACGATGTCGAGAGCGCGCATCACGTTCGCATCGCGACCGGCATGCCGGAGTTCGATGTCGTGCTCGGCGGCGGCATCGTCCCGGGAAGCGTGACGCTCGTCGGCGGCCCGCCCGGAGCCGGCAAATCGACGCTCTTGCTCCAGATCGCCGCGCGCCTTCAACTCGCCGGCCCGGTTCTCTACGTTTGCGGCGAAGAGTCCGCCGCGCAGGTGAAATTGCGCGCCGCGCGGTTGAAACTCGATTCCTCGTTGCTGCTCTTTCCCGAGACCGATCTCCACGCCGTTCTCGATGCCGCCGCGCGCATCGCACCGCGTGCGATGATCGTCGATTCGATCCAAACCGTTCGCCTGCCCGAGAGCGAGAGCTACGCCGGAAGCGTCGGCCAGGTGCGCGACTGCACCCAGGCGCTCGTGGAGTTCTCCAAGCGAACCGGCTGCGCGACGTTCATCGTCGGCCATGTCACCAAGGACGGCAGCATCGCCGGGCCGCGCGTTCTCGAACATCTCGTCGACACCGTGCTCTATTTCGAGGGCGAAGTTCAGGGCGATTATCGCATTCTCCGCGCCTATAAAAATCGTTTCGGTTCGATCGACGAGATCTGCGTCTTCTCTATGCACGACGACGGCCTTCACGATGTGGCGAACCCCTCCGAAATCTTTCTCGCCGGGCGCGATGCTCGCCCGAGCGGCAGCTGCGTCGTCGCATCGATACTCGGCTCGCGCCCGGTGCTCGTCGAAGTGCAAGCGCTCGTTGGCGAGAGCAGCTTCGGCACGCCGCGCCGCTTGGCGAACAATCTCGATCCGGCGCGCCTCGCGATGATTATCGCCGTTCTCGAACGGCGCGCCGGCATGATGCTTGGATCGCACGATATCTACGCATCGGTCGCCGGTGGTCTGCGCGTCAGCGAGCCCGCCGCCGATCTCGGCATCGCCCTCGCGATTGCATCCTCGCTGCGCGACCGTGCCGTCGGAGCGGATGTCGTTGCCTATGGCGAGCTCGGGCTCTCCGGCGAGGTGCGCGCGGTGAGCGCGGCATCTCGGCGCGCGGCGGAGGCAAAACGGTTGGGATACGGCGTACACGTCAGCGCGGAGCGATTTCCCGATATCGGTTCGGCGATCGCCGAGGTGCTGGGCTAGCGCTCGTGCACCTCTTCGAACTCGTCCCCAATCTCTCCGAGGGGCGCAACGACGAAACGATACGGCGCGCCATCGCCGCGGTTGAAGCGACGGGCGCGCACGTTCTCGATCGTAGCTCCGACGCGGCGCACCATCGTAGCGTTCTCACGATCGTGGGAGATGGCCAATGCCTGCTCCGAGCGGCACTCGCGCTCGCACGCGTCGCCCGCGATCGCATCGACCTGCGCTCGCACCACGGCCTTCATCCGCGCATCGGCGCGCTCGACGTGTTGCCCTTCGTTCCACTCGGCGATGCACCGATGGCCGAGGCGGTCGATCTCGCGCGCAGCGCGGCACGCGAAATTTGGCAATGCGAGGGAATTCCGAGCTTCCTCTACGGCGAAGCCGCACTGATTCCCGAACGGCGATTGCTCGCCAACGCCCGGCGCGACGGCTTCGAGGGGCTCGCAGCTCGCTTCGCGCGGAACGACCGCCCCGATATCGGCGATATCCCCGCTCACGAAACCGCCGGCGCGATCGCGGTCGGCGCGCG
>JAJYMV010000141.1 GCA_021786705.1 bacterium | reverse complement strand
ATCCGTCGATCGCACTTCGACGATCGCTTCGCGTTGACGTACCGCCCGAATACCAACACGGCCGTGCGCCTTTCGATCGGGTCGGCGATCGCGCCGCCCTATCTCTTGCTCCTCAGCCAAATCGCAAGCCCGACGGCGACCTATAGTTCGTCGACCGGCGTTGCGACGCTGAAAACCAACAACGGCGGTATCAAACCCGAGACGGCCTACGGCTTCGATCTCGGCGCGAGCTTCCGTATGCCGAAGGCCAATTCGGTCGCATCGGTCGATCTCTACCAGACGAACTTATTCAATAAGTTCTTTGGCCAGACGTATCCGAGCCCGTATACCTGCGCGAGCCCGCAAGTGCAGTGCACCAACGGCGGCGCGCCGGTCCCTGCGAACACACCGGTCTTTTACCAGTCGAACGTCAACCTGAGTAACGCACGGTTTCAGGGTATCGAACTGGGCCTTCGGAGCCTCCCGCACGTCGGGCTCGGCTACAAACTCGAAGGCGACCTCTCGCGTGGATACGTCTACAATTTGCCGCAGTACTTCTACTGCTCCACGCCGGGGCCGAACTGCACGCAAAATCAAAACCTCAACGTCATCGCCAACCAAAACTTCAACGGCGGCGGCATTGGGTACGGCAGCACGATCGGTTCGATGAACACGCGCCTGCCGTATGCGCAGGCCAATCTCGAACTGGACTATCGCAGCGCTCACGGCCTCTATGCCGCGATCGGCGATACGCTCTACGGGAATAACAACTCGTTGAATCGCCCGCCGTTCGGTATCGGCTACGTTACCGTGCGCATGCCGATCAACAAGCGCTTCAACTTCCAAATCTCCGGGGATAACATCTTCAACGCCTACAATGGACTCTTCCCGGTGTATGGCGGCGGCGTTCCCGTTCCGCTCGTCAACGGTTCGCAAGCGGCAACCGTCGGCAACGTCCTTGGGCCGGCAACCTACCGGTTCATCCTGACGACGAGCTTCTAACAGCCCTCGATCGGCGCGCGGCGTCGGTACGAAAGAGCTGGACTCGCATCTGCGAGCCCAGCTCTTTCGCTTTTTCTATGCTTGTCACGCCGAGTCGTGCTCTTGTCACGCCGAGTCGTGCTCTTGTCACGCCGAGTCGTGCTCTTGTCACGCCGAGTAGGTTGCGAAGCAACCGTATCGAGGCGCGCATCGCTTGCGCACCGCTCGCGTTTGCCTGCTTCGCACCGCTTCTCGCTAGACGCTCGCGGCTCGGACAAGCAATGTCAGGGTCCTCGCCGCTCGCTTAAGCGCTCGTCGGGTGCATCGCAGGCGCCGCTCGCGGTGGAGTGTCGTGCATGCGATCCCTCGATACGCCGCTTGCAGCGGCTACTCGGGATGACAGCGATTGCAGTGCTTGCAGCGGCTACTCGGCGTGACAACTGCGTGCGTGCGGCGGCGCCTCGATACGCCGCCTTCGGCGGCTACTCGGCGTGACAGGGGCGGCTACTCGGGATGACAGCGATTGCAGTGCTTGCAGCGGCGGGGGGACTACGGTCGAACGAGCTTGATAATCGCGCGCCATTCGTTCGCGCGGACGGGCTGCACCGAGAGGCGTTGGCCGCGTTGGAGAAGGGGCATCGCTGCGAGCGCCGGCAGCTCGCGTAGGAGCGGCAGTGGCAGCACCTCGCTGAACGCGCGAACGAATGCGACGTCGACGTTGATCCATCGCGGCTTTTCGGGCGAGCTCTTCGGATCGAAATACTCGCTGCGGGGATCGAACGCGGTCGCGTCGGGGTAGGCCGCGCGCACGACGCGACATATCCCAACGATACCCGGGACGGCGCACGACGAGTGGTAGAAGAACCCCTCGTCGCCGATCGACATCGCTTGCATGAAATTCCGCGCCTGATAGTTGCGCACGCCGCTCCACGGAGTGGTGCGGTCGCGTTGCAGATCGTCGATGGAATAACTCTGCGGCTCGCTCTTGAAGAGCCAGTACTTCGGCATCGTCGCCGTCTACGGCGTCGGAGAGTCGCTCGCCTCCGTATCGGGAGCGGCGCTCGCGCTTGCTTCGGGTGCGGGCGTCGGCGTCGGAATATTCATCGCTCGCTCGGCCTCGCGCTGCGCCCGATCGAGGGCCGGGGTACCCGGATAATCGGCGCGCAGCCATTCGATAACGTGCATCGCATGAATGCGCCCGCCGAGCGTTGGGACGAGGAGATAATCGTGTTCGAGACGCGCGAGGTTTTTCGGTATCCAATCGTCGTGCGGATACTTCCGTTCCCAATCGTGCATGGAATCTTCGATCAGCGTGAGCAACGGCAGCGAATTGCGAGCGTCGCCGGCGCTCTGCGAACGCGAAGCGATAAGATGGAGTTCGTTGCCGATGCCGATCGGGCTCAGGTGCATGCGGCCGAAATATTCGTCGAGCGGTGCCGAAACGGGCGCGGATGGCGTGCTCGTCGCGGCGAGCGCCGATGGCACCGCGGTCGATAGAGAGAAAACGGCGCAGAGCGTGAGAGCCGTACATGCGGCAGAGGAAGCGGTCGGGCGCATGCCCAGAATATCGGCAAATCGACGAACGTGTTCTAGAGGCGAACCGGGCGACGTGGTAGGATAGCGCCCATGCAACGACGGGTCATTCATGCACGCGCGGAGGGTTGGGACGGGATCGAGCCGGAAGGCTATCGCCCCGGCGCGGCCGTCGGCATCGCCCGCCATACCATCGTCGGGGGCTGGAAGCCGGAGCCCGGCGCACCGGGGCCGCAGCTCGAGCTGCGCTTCTTCGAACTCGATCCCGGGACGGCTTCGCGGCTCGAGCGCCACGAACACGAGCACTACGTCATCGTGGGGCGGGGCATAGGGCACGCCGTCGTCGGCGAGCAGGTAGAAGAGGTCGCGGCCGGCGACGTCATCTACGTCGCACCGCTCGAGCTGCACCAATTCATCAATCGCGGCGACGAGCGTTTCGGATTCTATTGCATCGTCACTGCGGCGCGCGACGGGGCGCAGATTCCCGAGAAAGAGGAGATCGAACGGCTCCTCGCCTCACCGGTCGGTCCGTTCATCCGCCCCGATGCCGTGCCGCCGCCGCTACGGCGCGGCGCCTAACCGCGTTCGATCGGGCGCGCCGGATCGGCGCACCATTCACTCCAGGATCCGGCATAGATGCGGCCGCCGGGAAGCCCCGCCGCGGTCGCGGCGAGAAGGTTCGCCGCCGCCGAGATGCCCGATCCGCAGTAGTGCACGAGTTGGTGGGGTTCGCCGAGGCGTTCGAATTCGGTGCGTAACTCGCCGGCCGAGCGAAGATGCCCGTCGGTCCGATAATTGCTGCCGTACGGGCGATTTTTCGCGCTCGGAATATGCCCGGCGACCGGATCGATCGGCTCGACCTCGCCACGAAAACGCTCCGGCGCGCGCGCATCGACCGGTTGGAGCGCTCCGCGTTCGAGCTCGGCGAGAAGTTCGTCTGCGCTGAGGACCGGATCGATCGGCGCTCCGATCGGAAAACGGCGCGCGATGCGTGCACGGCGATCGGCGCCGCGTTCGAGCGGTGCACCCGAGCGCTCCCATGCTGCGAAGCCGCCGTCGAGAACCGCAACGCGCGTGTGCCCGAGATAACGCGCGAGCATCCAGCAGCGGGCGGCGAACATCCCCGCACCTTCGTCGTAGGCGACGATCGTGCTGCGCTCGTCCGCGCCGATATCGCCGAGGAAGCGCGCGAACGCGCGCGGATCGGGGAGCGGGTGGCGCCCGTTGCGCCCCGTCTTTTCACCGCTGAGATCGCGTTCGACGTCGGCGAATGCCGCACCGGGAATGTGCGCTTCTTCGTACGCCGCACGCCCGGCGGCAAAATTTGCCAGCGAGTGACGGCAATCGATCACCACCCATGCCGGATCGTGCAGGTGTGAACGCAGTGTGTCGATTTCGACGAGCGTATCGTACTCCACGCGTCGGGGTTAGTGGAGATTGATGACGGGTTTGCTCTCCGCGCGATAGCCGAACGCATTTTCGAGCAGCGTCGCGAGTTCGCCGTTTTCAGCCATCGGCCCGAGAATATCGGTGTCGCCGTAAAACTTGCCGTCGATAAAGACTTTCGGGAGCGTCGGCCAATCGGTCATCTTCGCCAGCGCCTCGCGCTTGGGCATGTTTTCGAGAACGTCGATCACCTCGAATGGGTAGCCGAAATTATTGAAAAACTCGATTGTTTCCAGGGTGAAGCCGCAACGCGGCATCGTTTTCGTGCCCTTGCCGTAGACGAGAATCTTGTGGGCGGCGATCTCTTCGGCGATCTCGCCATGCAGTGCGTCGGACATGTTTAGTTCTCCGGAAGTTTCGTGGTGAGTTCGAGGGCGTGAATGCGCCCATCTTTCATTGCGGCATCGAGCGCGCGATAGACGAGGCGATGGCGATCGAGCGGGTTGAGCCCGGCGAAGCTCGCCGAGGTCACCTCGACGTTGAAATGATCCATCGTGCCGGTCCGGTCGTGAATCACGACGCGTGCGTCGGGCATGGCGGCGCGCACGAGCGCGGTTAGGGAAGCGTTATCGATCATCGAGTCTCTTATGGGTTGAGGTGAGCGGTGCGCGAATCGCGCAGCGTCTGTGCTAACCCCTTCGCTTCGCGAAGCGTTTCGGGAAGGGCCTCCCCTGCCGCCATCAACGCGCGCGCCGCGCCGACGGCAAGCACCACCGCCGCCGCTCCGAGGAGAATCGCGGGCACCCCGGTCGCGCGCATCGAGCCGATGCGAAGATCGAACGATCGTTTCTTCATACCTTTGCGGGGTTGGCGCCGGTCGGCGGGGCGACCTGCGATAGGTGCGGGCGACTACGAGCGCGTAGGGCGAGCGGATATGATTGCCGCTCAACTGCATAGCATCGGGGACCCGTCGCACCTACGCGTAGAGGAGATCCCTACACCCGAACCCACCGCCGGCGAGATTCGCGTGCGCGTTCGAGCCGCGGCGCTCAATCGGCGCGATGCCTTCATCACCCGGGGGCTCTACCCCGGAATCGCCCTGCCCTGTACGCCGGGCTCCGACGGCTGCGGGGTGGTCGATGCGCTCGGTTCCGGCGTCGAAGCCCCGCCCGTCGGGAGCGAGGTCGTGATCGATCCGATGCTCGATTGGGGGCCCGACCGTCGCATTTGGGCCGAAGGGAGCGGGATTCTCGGCATGCCGCACCCCGGAACGCTCGCGCAATTCGTCTGCGTGCCTGCCGGGAACGTTCATGCCAAGCCCGCGCACCTGGATATCGCGCACGCCGCGGCGCTTCCGCTCGCCGGGCTGACCGCCTATCGCGCGTTGATAACGCGCGCGCGGCTGCGCGCCGGCGAAACCGTCTTGATTCCGGGCATCGGCAGCGGCGTCCAAAGCTTCGCCTTGTTGCTTGCGAAAGCCGTCGGTGCGCGCGCCGTCGTCACTTCGAGCAGCGACGAGAAACTCGCGCGCGCACGAGCGCTCGGCGCCGATGTGACGGTGAACTACGCGAGCGATCCACAATGGTTTAAAACGCTGAAAACCGGAGAGACGATCGATGTCGCAATCGACGGCTCGGGGGGTGAGACGTTCGCTCGCGTCCTCGATCTCGTCCGCCCGGGCGGGCGCGTCGCGATCTATGGGGGCACGGGAGGTGACGCGAAAATTCGCCCGTTCTCGATCTTTTGGAAGCAACTCGACGTGCTGGGATCGTCGATGGGAAGCCCCGAGGATTTCCGCGATCTCCTCGCGCTCGTCTCCGAGAAACGTATCGAACCGGTGGTCGGCGCGCTCTATCCGCTCGCGCAGGTTGTTGCGGCGGTCGAACGGTTGGAATCGGGAGCGAATTTCGGAAAGGTCGTCGTTACGCTGGAGTGAGCGAATACTCGTAGATCGTGTCGAGCCGTAATTGCGCGCCGAGTTCGGCTTCCACCAACGGTGCGTGTTCGGCACCGACGACGTTGACCCAATCGGGATTCAGGATTGCGTGTTCGCGCTCGGTCATCGGCCGTTCGAGCCGCCGCGCGCGCACGCGATGCTCTTCTTCGAGTGCGAGGAGATAGGCGAGCATCTGCCGCGCCGCAGCGGCCCAGAGGCGCATATCCGCGTCGCGATAGATGCGTTCGACGAGATCGGGGATCGTTTGCGGCCCGGCGGCGAGTGTCGCAAGCAACTCGGCCTCGCGTCGTTGCCGGTGCTCGATGTATTCTTCGATCTTCGCACGCGGAGCGGTAACGATCGGTCCGTGTCCGCAGCAGATCGCTCGCGCGTCGCCGAATTCATCGAGGAGCCGCCGTAAGGTCGCCTGATACGGACGCATCGCGCCGCCCGGAGGAGCGATGACGACGGTGCCGGTGCCGAGGATCGTGTCGCCGGTAAAGAGTGTCGCGCTCTCCCGTTCGTAAAAAACGAGATGCTCGAGCGTATGTCCCGGCGCGTCGATCGCGACCAGGTCGATATCGCCGACGCGAAGTTCGGCGTTGTCTTCCAAGACGTCGTCGTGCGGCGCAGCCGAATAGCGATGCGCCAACGTGCGCGCGCCGGTCGCCGCTGCGAGCAACGGTGCGGCGGGGGCGTGGTCGGGGTGCCCGTGCGTGAGCAGGATAGAGCGCAGCCGCGAATCGTTTTCGCGCAAACGAGCGACGATACGTTCGACGTGGGCCTGAATTGCGGGCCCTGGATCGATGCAGAGCGCCTCGCCGTTGCGCGAGATCAGCAGCCAGGTGTTGGTGCCGTCGAGCGTCATCGCCGAGGGATTCGGAGCGCGCAGTAGCGCGACGCGCTCTACCACACGTTTTCGAGCGGTGAGGGCATGACGAATCCGCGGTCGGGATGCATCGTCGGCTGGATCGTCACGATGGGCTTCGTGAGCGCGAGGCGCATCGCGATCGAGTTATCTTCGCAGTCGAGCAAACGTTCGAGATGTTTGATCGTCGGATAGACGAGCGTGAGCTTTCCGCGACGGTGCTCCTCGAGCGCCTCGCGTGCCGAGATCCAGCGCCCGTCATGCGTCTCGCTGCGATCGGCACTCGCGTCTTGCTTCGGCGGTGCGATCGCCATGAAGAAGTAGGTGTCGTAGCGCCGCGGCTCGGCGGGTGGGGTCACCCAATGCGAGAAGAGCGCGAGCGCGTTTCCCGACGCGATGAGATCGCCTTTCTCGAGGATATCGAGGAAGCTCGCGCTTCCCGAACGGAGTGCGGCGCGCCATTCCTCGCGTTGTTTCGCGCTCGGCGGCGTGGCTGCATCGTCGCGCGGATAGGCCATAAGGATGCCCGATTCTTCGAAGAGTTCGCGCAGTGCCGCGGCGACGATCGAGGCGCGTTCCAGCGGGCCGGGATGTTCGACGTCGGTCGGCAGCAGCTCGCTGCGCGTCTCGCGAAAGAGCGCGCCGGTCTCGCGCGCGGCGCTACCGTCGATGCGTGCGTGCAGGGCCGGAAGCGTATCGGCGAGATCGACCGTGCCGCCGGGGAAAACGTAGGCGTCGGGTGCGAACGCACTTTTTGCGGTGCGCCGCACGAGGAACAACTGCGGCTCGCCTTCGATGTCGCGTAAGAGCATCACCGTGGCGGCTCGGGGAATTTTGCTCATCGCAGGCTTCCTTTTCTGCCGTAGCGCATCCGTCCTATGCCCGGTTCGAAGGAGGAAGAATAATAATCGTAGCGGTGGGAAGCGACGAGCGGCACGAAACGGCGGTCGCCGCGTGCGAGGAACTCCGACGGCGCGGGTACGACGTGCGTTGTTTCGGGGCGCTCGACGAGGGAGCGACGGCGTGCTGGCCCGCGGTCGGACGAACGGTCGGGCAGGCGGTTGCATCGGGAAGCTGTGCGACCGGGGTCGTGTTTTGCTGGACTGGAACCGGGGTGAGCATCGCCGCGAACAAAGTTCGCGGCGTGCGGGCCGCGCTCTGCGGAGATGCCGCGACCGCGTCCGGCGCGCGGCGCTGGAACGATGCGAACGTTCTCTGCGCGAGCCTCCGTACGACGAGCCTCGCGGTTCTCGGCGAGATGTTCGATGCGTGGTTCGCAACGGCGGCGAGCGAGAAACCCGAGGATCGCGAGGCGATTGCGGATTTGGAGTAGCCCCCATCCAAGCGGTACGATCGTTCGTTAGGATGGTCGTACGGCGAGATGCAGTCTCGCCCTTCGCCCCGCGAAAGGATGAAATTGTACCAATGAAGATCCAACGTACCATCGCGGCGATCGCCATGAGCGTCGCCACTCTCACCGGCATCGCCTCGGCGAGCAGCATGAGCGGCGACATGATGTCGCACGGCGCATTGCTCCCGCACGTCACGATGTCTCCCTCCCGTTTTTCGGGACCCGGCGTCTACACCGGTGCCCCCGCACTCCCCGTCACCCTATCGATGATCGTCGCCGGCGGCGGCCCCGCGCACTTCAACTCGCTAACGCTGGTGAAGCGTCTCGCCGGTGCGAAAACCGGTGCCGAAGTGGCCTCGCTAAACAAAAAGTTCGGCGCGGCAAAGGTC
>JAJYMV010000132.1 GCA_021786705.1 bacterium | reverse complement strand
TACCCCGCGCGGGTAATTGCGGAGGGCGCGGGATCGGGAACGGCGCCGTTTCCCCGTAACTCCAGCGCCGCGCAGCGCGCGCGCGATGCGAACGCGAACAATTGCGTGTCCCAAATCTCTGCGGTCGATCCGACGCCGTGAATGAAGAGCATCGCCGGGCCCGAAGACCCGGCGATGCGAAGCCCACTTTCGACGCCGTCCGCGCCGTGAAGAGCGAGTGAATGGATCTGCGTAAGAATTAGACCGTCGCTGAGGAGAGTGCGAGTTTTTCCATCATCGCGCGATTGAATTGCGGGAGATCCTCGCCTCCACGCGTGCTGATGATATTGCTGTCTTGGGCGGTCGGTTGGTCGCGATAGAGGCCGCCGGCGTTACGAATATCGTCGGCGATCGAGTGCGCGCCGGTGAGCTGACGACCGCGCAATAACTGCGCCGAGATCAAGACCTGTGCGCCGTGCCCGATCGAGAAAATCGGTTTTTTCGCCGCATCGAACTCCCGAACGAAGCGCTGCACCTCGGCGTCGGCGCGTATGCGGTCGGGTGAGAGCCCTCCCGGCACGAGCAACGCATCGAAATCTTCGGCGGTGCAATCGGCAACGAGCTCCTCGGCCTTCACCAGGATGCCGTCATCGAGCCCCCGCTTTCCGCGGATGCGGGCACGCGCACGCTCGTCGATGCCGACGATCGTTACGATCGCACCGGCCTCCTCGAAGGCGCGGCGCGGCTCGGTTAAATCCATCTCTTCGAATCCATCGCCCACGAGCGCGGCGATACGTTTACCTTGAACTCCTTGCATGGCCAGGGCGGTTCGCGCTGGAGGGTGCGAACCTCTGCTTTCCCGAGCTAAAGCGTTCCGCCCGTCACCTGCGAGGCGACGCGGAGCAGATAGGTGAGCTCGATTTCGATCCGCCCGAGCGCGTCGAGCAGGGGGTCCTCTCCGAGTGCGTGCAGGATGGGGTTCCGCTTCGTCATGTCGCCCTCGGGAACCGCATGTCGTGGATTGATCTCGCGCATGTAGATGCGCGCGTCGTAGCGGAGCTGCCCTTCGGGGAGAAAAAAGAGCGGGTCGAGGCCGAAGGCATAGACGTCGAGCGAGAGCAGCGCGCTCTTCTGCATGAACTCAATCGGACGCAGCCGGAGCAGCTGCGCGAGCCGCGCGAGCTGGCTCGGCCCGATCCGGAGGCGCCCCGCGTAGAGCTCGGTGAGATCCTCCGCCGTGCAGCCGAGGGCGGCCAGCATCTCGGGGTCACCGACGCCGCGCTCGCGTGCGAGCGTCTGCAGTGCGGCCCCGAAGGTCGGCCCACCCGCCGTGCCGAGACGCGCATCCCAAACCGGTATTTTCTGATTCATTCTTCGATAGGTTCCTCGCTGAGCCAGATTCGGCCCTCATCTTCTCGAACGGCAAACCGGGCGACGCGCGCGAAATCGCCCAACGTCATGCATCCGGTCCGCAGATTGAAACGCCACGCGTGCCACGGACAGGTGACGACTCCCTGCCGCACGCTCCCTTCCACGAGCGGCCCGCCTTGATGCGGGCATGCGTTTTCCAGGGCGAAGAGCTCGCCGTCAACATCGAAAATTGCGACCTCGTAGGCGCCGACGCTCCGTGAGATCGCCGCATTCCGAGCGAGCGCGGAGCGCTCGGCGACGCAGATAAATCCGGCGGACATCACCCGAAGAGCGCGCGCGTCAGGCCGCCGTCGACCGAGATCGTCTGACCGGTAAGATACGAAGCGCGCTCGCTGCATAAAAACGCCACAACATCGGCGAGTTCTTGCGGCGACCCGACGCGCCCGATCGGAACCTCGCTGCGTGCGGCCACCTCGAGCGCTTCCTCGCTCCCGTAGAGCGAACGCAATCGATCGGTAAGAAAACGCCCGGTGGCGATGCTATTGATCGTGATCCCCGCCGCGGCAACATCGGTCGCCGCACTTTTCAGCGCGGAGACCAACGCGGTGCGAAGCGCGTTGGAGAGCGCGAGATTTCCGATCGGCTGTTTGACGCTCGTCGAGGTAAGCGCGACGATGCGCCCCCACCGGCGCTCGCGCATGAGCGGCAGCACGCGATAGACCAGCGAGAGCATCGAACGCAAGACGATGCGATAGGCGGCATCCCAATCCTCGAGCGAGAGTTGCTCGAAAGATCCCGGTTTCGGGCCGCCGCCGTTTGCGACGAGGATATCGATACCGCCGAACGCCGAACCGACATCGTCGAGCAGCCGCGCGCGCTCGCCGTCGTCGTTCAGATCGCAGGGAAAGGCACGGGCCTCGCGCGCGCCCGCGGCGCGCGCCCGTGCGGCGATCTCTTCGAGCGGTTCGCGACGTCGCGCAGCAACCGCAACGATATGTCCGTCGCGCGCGAGCGCGAGCGCGGCCGCGGCGCCGAGCCCGCTGCTCGCGCCGGTCACCAATGCCACGCGTGCGGAGGCGTTCATCGCGAACTCCTACTCATAGGGGACGCCTTTTGCGCGTCGATCGCGGAGCGCTTCGACGTACCACGTAAACTCCTTCAAAAAAGCATCCGTCGCGCTGCGAATGTAGCCTTCGTTCGGCTTACCGGCTTCGTCGAACGCATCGCCTACATTTCCGAATGGAAGCAGTGAAGGGATCGTCACCATTCCTTGTTCTGGAAGCGTCGCGCGCAACTGCATCGCCGCCCGCACGCCGCCGAAGCGACCGTTCGAATAGGTGACGAGCCCCGCCGGGCGCCAAAAAAATTCGTTCATGAAATAGTCGAGCATGTTTTTGAGCGCGGGTGGAATGCCGTGGTTATACTCACCGGAGACAATAAGAAAGCCTTCGACACTGCGGAATATTTCGGCGAGCCCTTCCATAACCGGGGGCGCGCTACCGCGTTCGTACTCTTTATACATGCGGTCGAGCAACGGCAGTGGATGTTCGATCGGATCGACAAGCACGCCGGTATCGCCGCGTTCCTTCAGGACGTCGAGTAAGAAGCGCGCGACGCGAATGCCCTGCCGTTCGCTGCGCACCGACCCGTAGACGACCGCGATTCTATTTCCCATATCGTTTGCGAACGTTTCGTTTCTCAGGCTTGGCGCGCCTGGTCTATCGACGGCGTATCCCAGAAAACGAGTTCGGCTCCCTTCGCACGAATCGTGCCTTCGTACGGGCCCTGCAAACGTAGCGCATCGCCGGCTTTTAGTTGCTCGCCGGCAACCTCGGCCTCACCGCTCGCAACGAAGAGAAAGCCGTAGCGATCGCTTTTGAGTGCGAGCGAGAGCGGCGCGCTCTCGACGCGCGCGACGTAGCACGTCGCATCCTGCCAAATAGCGATCCGCGATTCGATCCTCGGCTGCCCGGTCGCGATCGGCAACCAGCGATCGAGACGATCCGCGCGCGTATAATCGACTTGGCCGTAGCGCGGCGTAAGATTTTTCGCGTGCGGCATCACCCACATCTGCACGAGATGCACCGGGCGCTCTTTCGAGTGATTGAACTCGGAATGCGTGATGCCGGTGCCGGCGGAGAGATACTGCACTCCTCCGGGTGCGACGACGCCGTGGTTCCCCATCGAATCGCGATGTTCGAGTTCGCCTTCGAGAACGTAGGTGAGAATCTCCATGTCGCGATGCGGATGGGTACCGAAACCTTGGCCGGGATCGATGACGTCGTCGTTAAAAACGCGCAACGCCCCCCAGTGAAGATTCTCCGGGTCGTAATAATCGGCAAAACTAAACGAATGATACGTCTTGAGCCAGCCGTGATCGAAGTAGGCGCGTGCATCGCTACGCTGTGTAATGATACTATCCACGTATGATAGAACCCGAGCAAATCGTCGAGCGTCGCACCGAGATCGTCTTTCCCAACGATGCAAACCATCACGGAACGCTCTTCGGCGGCAAGGCGTTGGCGATGATGGATATCGTCGCGGGCATCGCCGCGGCGCGCGCCTTCCGGCGGACCTTCGTGACCGCCTCGATGGACCGGATCGATTTTCGGGCCCCGATCAAGGTCGGCGAGTTCGCCGAGACGATCGCGCGCATCGCCAAGGTCGGCCGGACCTCGGTGACCCTGGAGGTCGAACTCTGGGCCGAGAACCCCGCCGACGGGGAGCGCCGCCTCGCGACGGTCGGGACCTTCGTGATGGTCGCGGTGGACAAGGATGGGCACCCGACGCCGCTGAGATAGGGCCTGGGCTCACGTAGCGCTGTTTTCGTATTTCGGATATACTTCGGATATACTTCGGAGATATCGGATGCCTATCATTGGGAGGATGTTCGTGAAAGCAACGATTGCGCGCTGGGGCAACAGCCTGGCCGTACGCCTTCCCAAGGACGCAATTCTTCAAGCCCGCCTCGCTGAAGGCGACGTGCTCGAGGTCTCGGTGCGTAATGGGGCTCTCGCCCTGGTGCCGCGACGCGAGGAGCCGTCGCTCAGCGAACTCGTAGCCGCGATCGCTCCAGAGAACCTCCACGGCGAAACCTTCGTCGGCCCTCATGGGGCAGAGCTCTGGTGATTGACGATGCTCCCGATGATGGCGATGTCATCTGGCTCACTCTCGACCCAACACTCGGGCACGAACAACAGGGGCGGCGCCCCTTCCTCGTACTCACTCCACGCGGCTATAACCATAAAACCTCACTCGTTCTCGGTTGCCCGATCACCTCGAAGAGCAAGGGTTATCCGTTCGAGGTACGAGTGAGCGGCGTCGATGGTCTGGCAGGGGTAGCCCTCGCCGACCAACTGAAGAGCCTCGATTGGAGAGTTCGAAAGGCCGAGATCGCTGGGAAAGTTGATGGAGCGACCACGGATGCCGTGCGCAGCCTCGTAAAGCGCCTCCTCGCAATCTCGTGACAAAGGCTCCCCTGCTTGGCATCGAGGCCAATTCTCTGGTATAGTCCCTCAGTCGCCGGGGCGGAGTCTCTGCACCCGAGCGAGCCTATCCTGTTGTAAGGAGCCCTTCGTGCCATTAACCAAAGAGCAAAAGGCGGAGATCGCCGGCAAATACGGTCGCGGAACCAACGATACCGGTTCTGCTGAGGTCCAGGTCGCGATTCTCACCCACTCGATCAATCAGCTGACCGAGCATCTCAAGATTCATAAGAAAGACCACCACAGCCGCCGCGGCCTCTTGTTGCAGGTCGGGCAGCGCCGTCGTCTGCTGAGCTATCTGCAGCGCAAAGATATCGAGAAGTACCGGCAGCTCATCGCCGATCTCGGATTGCGCCGCTAAAGCCGCAACCGGGCTCCAGGTCTCCATGGGAGCGGCGCGAAGTCGCTCCCATGAACTATCGAATACAACACCTTGACGTTCTCAGCGTCGCCTCGCTCGGCGCGCTCCTCTACGCCGGCGTCGCGCTCGTTCTTGCGATCGTCATTTCGCTATTTTCGTCGATGATCGTGGCGGGGATGGGACACATGGGCATGCCCTACGCGTATCCCTTCATGATGGTGGGGCCGCTGATGATCGTGATCTTTCCGCTTTTCTACGGCGTCTTTGCGTTTATCGTGCTCGCCATCATCACCGCGCTCTACAATCTCTTCGCCGGATGGACCGGCGGATTTCTCATAACGCTGCAGCCTGAACCGGCGCGGCCGGGAAGCACCCCGCAAATCCCGGCCTGATATCCGCCGCGCGCGCGTTACGCGCGTTTGCGTGCGTGCGCGCGGAGCACCGCGGCTTCGATCGCCGTGCTGCCCATGCCGTAGTGTTCGATCAGTTCGACGGGATCGCCGGACTGGCCGAAGCGATCGTCGACGCCGATGAACTCGATCGGCGTCGGGTGCTTCGCCGCGAGGATTTCGGCGACGCGCGAACCCATGCCGCCGTGTATCTGGTGCTCTTCCACCGTCACCACCGCACCGCAGGTTTTCGCCGCGTCGAGAATCGCGGCTTCGTCCATCGGCTTCACGGTGTGGTTATTCACGACGCGACATTCGATGCCGCGCTCGCGCGAGAGCTTATCGGCGGCCATCAACGCGTTGTAGACGAGGATGCCGCAGGCGACGATCGCGACGTCGGAGCCTTCGCGGAAGACTTGCGCTTTGCCGATTTCGAAGGGCGTCGCTTCGCTGGTGACGATCGCGGACTTCTCGCGCGCGAAACGCAGGTAGGTCGGGCCGAACGTCTGCGAGAGTGCGAGCGTCGCCTTCTTCGTTTGCACGCTGTCGCACGGCACGACGACGAACATGTGCGGAATCACCCGCATGATCGCGATATCTTCGATCGCTTGGTGGGTAGCGCCGTCGGGGCCGACCGAGACGCCGGCGTGCGCGCCCGCAATCTTCACGTTGGTCTCGTTGAGCGCCATGATCGTGCGCACTTGCTCCCACGACCGCCCCGGATTGAACATCGCGTAGCTCGCGATCCACGGTATCTTGCCGACCGCGGCGAGCCCGCCGGCCATCGCAACGAGCATCTGCTCGGCGACGCCGATCTCGAGATATTGCTCGGGGAGCGCGTTCTTGAGCGCCTCGAAGCGCGTCGATTCGGAGAGATCGGCGCAGATGCCGATGACGTTACGGTTCGCCCGCGCCGCTTCGAGCAGCCCCTCGCCGAAGCCGTTGCGCGTCGGCAATTGCTTGAGGTTGGCGGTGTCGCGATAATCGACCAGCGACATCGCTTGCGCCGCACGATCGAGGGTTTGCGTATCAGACATGCGCGAGAATCCTCTCCCGCGTTGCCGCGAGTTCTGCGAGTGCGGTTTTTGCCTGCTCGGCATTGGGCGGCTTGCCGTGCCAGGTATAGTCGCCTTCCATATAGCTCACGCCCTTACCGGGAATCGTCTTCGCGATAACGACCTGCGGTTTGCCTTTGGCGGCGTGCGCGCGTTCCACCGTCGCGACGAACGCCGCGATATCGTGGCCGTCGCATTCGAAGACTTCCCAATTGAAGGCGCGGTATTTATCGGCGAGCGGCTCGAGCGGCATGATCTCTTCGGTACTGCCGTCGATCTGAATGAAATTGCGGTCGACGATGCAGAGCAGATTGTCGAGTTTGAATTTCGCCGCCGTCATCATCGCTTCCCAATGCAAGCCGCATTGGTGTTCGGCATCGGAGGTGACGACGTAGACGCGGAAATCGGCGCCGTCCATCTTCGCCGCTTGCGCCATGCCGACGCCCTGCGCGAGCCCTTCGCCGAGCGGCCCCGAGGTCGTCTCGACGCTCGGCAACGACACGCGTTCGGGGTGCCCTTGGAGGCGCGTTCCGAATTTTCGCAACGTCAGCAACTCGTCGACCGGAAAGTAGCCGAAATTCGCCATTGCCGAATAGCGGACCGGAGCGATGTGCCCGCAGGAGAGCAGCAGGCGGTCGCGCTGCGGCCAGTTCGGCTCCTCGGGGCGGTGGCGCATCACGTGTCCGTAGAGCGCGGTGAAAATGTCGGCCATGTCGAGCGAGCCGGCGGAGTGCCCGGAGCCGGCGGCGAGCAACGCGCGAATGATGCCTTCGCGCACGTCGGTCGCCTTGAGGTCAAGCTCCCTCAAGCGTTGGGGGGTCAGCGTCTGCATTCCCGCGTTATACCAGGTGCCGGCCCTTTGGCCCTCGCGGGAAGGTCGCTTAGTACCCCAGCGCTGCCCCGGCGGGGTGGCGCCGATCGCTCCCGCCTTCGAGCATGCCGGTTGTGGGATCGACGAGGATCGCTTGCGCCGAGCCCCAGGTGGGTATCTGGAGCATTCGATAGCCTTCTTTTTCCAGCGCCAGAATGACCGTCGGAGCGAACGCCCCTGGTTCGTACTGTATTTCGTCGGGGAGCCACTGCATGTGGATCCGCGGCGCGTCGACTGCCTGCATCGCATTCATTCCGAAATCGAGGGCATTGAGGATCGTCTCCAGCGTGATCGTGATGATCCGCGAGCCGCCGGGGCTTCCGGTTACCATGAAGAGTTTGCCGTTATGCAGCACGATGGTCGGCGACATCGAGGAGAGCGGATGTTTGAACGGTTCGATCGCGTTGACTTTTCCCTGCACCAATCCGTACATATTCGGCACGCCGGGCTTCGAGGTGAAATCGTCCATCTCGTCGTTGAGAAAGAAGCCGGTCGTCCCGGCCATCACCCCCGAACCGAACCAATCGTTGAGCGTGTAGGTGACGCCGACGGCGTTCCCCCAACGATCGACGATCGAGAAGTGCGTGGTATTGCGATGTTCGTGCCAATGAACGCCGAGCCCGGGATGCACCTCGCTCGATGGCGTCGCACGATCCGGCGAAATTTGCGCGCGCAGTTTTGCGGCGTACGATTGCGAGAGCAACTGCGCGATAGGTTCGGCGCCGAAAGCGGGATCGCCGAGGTAGGCGTTGCGGTCGGCATACGCCCGTCGCTCCGCCTCGACGAGATAATGCGTCTCTTTGATGGAGTGCCAACCCCACTGCGTGAACGGATAGGGCGCAACGATGTGCAGAATTTCGCAGATCGTTACGCCGCCCGAACTCGGCGGCGGCGACGAAATGATTTTGTAGCCGTGATAATCGCAGGCGGTCGGCGTGCTGACGACGGTGTGGTAATCGGCGAAATCGCGCATCGAGAGAATGCCGCCGTGGGCGTTGCTCGCCGCAACGATCGCGCGCGCGATCGGGCCACGGT
>JAJYMV010000111.1 GCA_021786705.1 bacterium | reverse complement strand
CGCGCAACACCTTTGTCACCCCGAGTAGCGCGAAGCGCGTATCGAGGGGCAACGCGCAGCGCCTTTGTCACCCCGAGTAGCGCGAAGCGCGTATCGAGGGGCAACGCGCAGCGCCTCGATACGGCGCTTTCAGCGCCTACTCGGCGTGACAACTGCGGCGCCTCGATACGGCGCTTGCAGCGCCTACTCGGCGTGACAACTGCGGCGCCTCGATACGGCGCTTTCAGCGCCTACTCGGCGTGACAACTGCGGCGCCTACTCGGCGTGACAACGTGCTACAACGTGCGAGCGAGCGCGTCGGCCTCCGCTGCAGAGAGCGAGAGCCCGCGCTCGTAGAGCCCGTCGAATTCCTCCGGCGGGAGCGCCGCGCGCACCTCGGCGAGCGTGCGCTCGAAGAGCAACTGGTCTCGCGGCTGTCGAGCGCTCCGGTCGCCGCGTGCGGCATCGGCGTACCCGGTGAGCATCGCCGCTTCTCGGTGCTTTCCCGAGAGCGCCGCCAAGTGAATCGCCGTATCGAACCCGTTGCTTTGGACCAGCGCGTCATCAAAACGCGAGGCGTAATCGAGCGTCTTCGCCAGCGCCACGCGCGCCGTCACAAAATCGCGAGCGAACGCGGCGTACACGGTGAGGTTCATGTATTGCACGGCGATGAACCACATCTCGTCGCTCTGTTCGTAGATCGCTATCGCGCGCCTGACCCGCACGATAGCGTCGGCGAGATCGCCGGAGTAGAACGCCACGTCGGCGCTGCTGCCGTAATGCCTTGCCGCCCGCTCTCGGTCGCCGTGCGCCTCCAGGCGATCGATGCACGAAGTGAAGCACTCCATCGCTCGGACGAGTGCGTGTTCCTCGATCTGCTGCGTGTAGAGAACGCCCAAGCGATGCATGAGATCGACGACCAACGTCGGTTCGCCGTGCTCTTCGGCGACGGCAATCGCATCTTTCAGCTCGCTCTCCCATTTCGGATCGGTCACCCCGAGAGCCGTAAAGTCGCTCGCCAGAAACGCGTGGAGCGCGTAACAACGCCGAATGCGATCGCCGAGTTTCTCGTAGAGATCGAATGCGGTTCGTGCGTATCGCGAGGAGCGCGCGGGATCGCTACGAGCGAAGAGGCCCGCCAGCGCCAGCGAAAACGCCGCTTCCGCACGCTTCCCGCAGGCGAGAAATCGCGGAGCCGCCTCTTCGAGACGCGCCTGCAAGGGCCGCAAATGCAGGGCACCACGCTCCCAGGTCCAGGCACGCAACCCGTCGAGCAGGAGCGCCGCTCGTTCGAACTCGCCCTCCTCGAGCAGCGATCTCAGCACCGTTCGAATATTCGAGGACTCGTCGTCGAGCAGCGCGATCAGGCGCGTCGAGGGATCCCTGCGAAAACGCGCCGACATCGAAGCTGCGAGCTCTTCGTAATATTCACGGTAGCGAATCGCTACCGTGGCGAGTTCGCCCGCCTGCGCGAGCGCTTCTCGTGCCGGAGCGCGGAGCGCGTCGACGACGCGGTAACGCGTTCGCTCGCCGAACGCCTGCTTTCGCAAGAGCCCACGGCGAACCAAATCCTCGAGCGCCGCCGTCGTTGCGTTGCAATCGGGGACCTCGCTCCGGCAGAGCGCGTGCGCGGCAGTCGCACTCCAGAGCCCCGAAAACATCGAGACGCGTCGCAATACCCGTCGGCACTTCTCGTCGAGCGCACGGTAGCAGCGCTCGAAAACGCGCTCCAGCGTTCGATCGCCGCCGATAGCGGGCTCGCGCGCGCGGAGATCGGCGGGGAGTGCGCCAAGATAATTTGCGGCGAGTTCGATCGCCAGCGGATGCCCGTGGAGCGAGGGAAGCTGGCATTTGACGAGTGCGGGGTCGGGCGGCTCGCGCGCGCTCTCTTCGAAGCGCGATGAAAGAAGCTGTTCGCTCCCATGCGGATCGAGCCGTTCGAGGCGAAGCGGCGCCTCGCCGAGGACGCCCAACGCGGTGCGCGAGGTCGCAACGATGCGCATCTCCGGGGCGCCTTCCAGAAGCAGATCGATACAAGCGGCCACCTCGCGCGGCGCGCGATCGCAGGCATCGAGCAGCAGCAGTCCGTTCGCATGCTGAAACGCGCGCACGCATTCACGCATGTTCGAACCCGGTCGCACGAGCGGTGCGAGCCCTTCGGCGATGGCGGCCTCCGCATCGCGTTCGTCGGCGCACCCGGAGAGATCGACGAACCACGCCCCGTCGGGAAAGCGATGCAACAGTCGCTGGATCGCCTCGATCGCCGTGCGCGTTTTTCCTATTCCCGCCGCGCCGACGACCGATACCAACGCACTCCGTTCGATCGCGACGGTGAGCCGGCGTATTTCCTCGGTTCGTTCGATGAAACGCCCCGCGAAGCTCGGGACGCCATCGAAAGCGCTCCGGCGCTCGACCGACGGCCCCGCACTGATCGGGTGGTCGGCGGCGACGCGATTGCGCCCCGCATGTTTTGCGCGATAGAGCGCCGCGTCGGCGGCCTCGATGAGTTGCTGGCGTTCGGTGTTGCCTCGCGGCGTGCCGCTCGCGCAACCGACGCTCACCGAGACCATCCCCAACGTCGAACCGCCGTGTGGAATACCGAGCGCGGCGATCGAGGAGCGGAGCAATTCGGCGACGCCGATCGCCCCGGAGAGCTCGGTCTCCGGGAGCAACACGACGAACTCCTCGCCTCCGTACCGCGCCGCAAGATCGGTCGGACGCCGTAACACTTGCGCGATCGTCGCGGCGATCTGCTGCAAACATGCGTCGCCGGCGATATGGCCGTAGCGATCGTTGAACTCTTTGAAGAGATCGACGTCGATCATCAACAATGCCAAACGCCGACCGATGCGGCGCGCGCGCGTCGCTTCGCGTTCGAAGATCTCTTCGAAATTGCGCCGATTGGGGATCCCCGTCAATTCGTCGACGTGGGCGAGCCGCTCGAAACGTTCGGCATCTCGCCGCCCGAGATCGCTGTGCATACGCGCGCCCAAATAGAGCGCGCAGGTCTCGAGCAACGCCAAATCGTCGCCGTCGTACGCCTCACTGCGCGTCGACTGCACGGAGAGCACGCCGATGCTTCGCCCGCCGAACAGGATCGGAACGAAGATCGCCGATTCCGGCTCGCGAATACGCTCGCCGAGCCGCAGGTAGTTCGTCGCGTTCCATTCGTGGGCGCGCGCGTAGAGCCGCGGTGCC
Organism: bacterium; assembly: GCA_021786705.1. Classification (GTDB taxonomy): domain Bacteria; phylum Vulcanimicrobiota; class Vulcanimicrobiia; order Vulcanimicrobiales; family Vulcanimicrobiaceae; genus JABEUX01. Next base: position 5,456 of record JAJYMV010000111.1, on the reverse strand, counting down.
GCATCGCGAAAGACCCGCGCGCTCGTACTTTCGTTTGGGACTCCCGGATTATCGGGTACGCCGCCGACGCCGTCGAGATAGGCGTAAACGCATTGCAAACGCTCTCGCTCCGGGGCGAGGATGAGTACGATCGATGCGTCGACGAACTGTGCGAGCAGCGATACGAATTCGTCGTAGAGGTCGGGAAGCGGTCGATCGGTAGAAAGCAGGAGGGCCGCGCCTTTGACGAGATCGCGGTCTCGCCGTTGTCGCTGCTGGGCACGTTCGGGCTGCGAAGGCCCGTCCATAGCGAGCCCTTCCCTTCGGGATGCCCCTTTTACTGCAGCCCCGGAAGCACGAGGCGGAAGAGCTGCGGACGTTCGATCCACCTACCGCCCCGATAGAGCAGCCGTGCCTCGGCGTGCACCTTCGTGGGGCAGCAGAGCGCCGCGTTCGCGGCATAATAAGGCCCGGTGAGGAGCAATGCGTCACCCCCGGCGCGATGCGCGATCTTCACGTCGAGCGAGCATGCGTTCTCGATGCTGACGAGCCGTCCGATGTTCCATCCCTTTCCACGGAGCCCCAGCAAGGCAATCGTCACCGAGCCGCAGTCGGCGCCGGACTGGTAGACGCGTACCAGCAACTGACGGCGCTGCCCCGGGAGAAAGCGGCCGACGCCGAGCAACTGCGCTTCTTGGTTGGGGAACCAGAGATTCGCTCCGTGCGCTTTTTCCACGCGGTCGAGGAGCGCGTCGGAGCCCGGCGAGCGGTAAGCGGTACCGCCGCCGAGTGCCTTCGGCCGGCCGACCTCGATCCGCCATTGCTCGAAGGCGCGCGAGCCATCGCGCCCGAGGAGTTCGGTCGTTACTCGCACCGGCCACGGCGCTTCGCCGGGGCCCGCAAAATCGACGTTGCGCGTCGCAACGACGCGGCGAACGGGGGCACCCGCCGCCGACGCGACCGCGTGCGGCGCGAGCGAGAGCACGAGCAGTGCGACCATCGGCGAGAGCAGCGAGAGAACGACGCTGAGGCGAAGCCTCGAAAAATGTCGGTAGAACATCGTTTTCGAGCTTTCGCCTTTCTCGCAGCGTTCCTATGCTTTCCGTTTACGGCTAGCGGCGCTGCGGCAACGCCGCCGCAAACGGCGACGCCCGTCCTTCACGGCCCACGCCTGGTGGCGGCGTGGATTCCCGGGACGCAATCGTCACGCTCCTACGGATCGGCGCATTAGATCCCGGCATACCACTCGTAGCCTTGGTCCTCCCAGTAACCACCCTTCCCACCGTAGAGATGAGCGAACGAGCCGACGATCTGGATCTCCGCCACCCATTTCGCGCTCTTATAGCCGAGTTGGGTCGGCACGCGCAAGCGCACCGGGGCGCCGTGATCGGGGCGAATCGGCCGGCCATTTAATTGCAACGCGAGCAACGTTTGCGGATGATACGCTTGCGCCATATCGAGGCTTTCGTAATACGGCGTTCCCTGGTCGTCGCGATCCATGCAGCGAAAGACGACGTAGCGGGCATCGCGGTGCGGAACCGCGAGCAGAAGCACGTTGCGCAGCGGCACCCCCGTCCACGCACCGATCGCGCTCCACCCCTCGACACAATCGTGCCTGGTAATCTGCGTCTGCTGCGCCATCCCCGCGAGCCGCGCGAGCGGTATGCGCATCGGTCGCTCGACCGCCCCCGAGATCGCGAGTGCATAGCTCCTGAAGCCGCTCGCCAGCAACGCTTCGTACGTCGAACTCGTCGGCGTCGGCAAGCTATCGACCGGAAAGTGCGGGCTGATATCGGCGACCGAATATCGGCGCGCGAGCCCGGAAGAGTCTCCAAGGATCGCCGCATCGAGCGCACCTTCGAGCCCGAGCAAATGATGGAAGCCCGGATTATCGTTGAGCGCCGTCCCGATCGGCGCGCAGCCGCCGAGCGCGGCCGCGATGGAGCTTGCGAGAAACAGGCGTCGTTTCATGGGCCTACGCTTTCATGGTCGCGCAAACGGTACCAACCGGAGATCATCGAGCGCATGTGATTGAAAAATCCCTGCGTTGCCACTTGAACGATGTGGACGAGCGCGAACCCAACGAAAAGCAGCATTCCGAGAAAGTGCCAGAGCCGCGCAAATTGCCGCCCTCCAAAGAGGACGGTCAGCGGATGTGCGATCGCATCGATACCCGGTGAGAGCGCGAGCCCGGTCAAAACGATGAGCGGCGCGAGCACGAGCAGCACGAACGTGTACGCCGCTTTCTGCAGCGGATTGTACGTTCCGTGCGGCGGCGGCTCTCGCCGCAGGCGCAAATAATACGCTTGCATCGGCAGCAGTTTCGGAAGATCGCTCGGGCGCAGCACCATCTCGGCGAGATTCCCTTTGATCGCACTCGAGACGAGCCATGCCAGCCATGCGAGGCTTGCGACCCAGGCGAAGAACAAGTGCCAACGCCGGCCGTCGGCGAGATCCTGGTAGGCCGGAATCGTGAGCCAGCCGGGGAAGGCGCGCGCGCTCTCGCCGCCGACCCCGTCGCTTCCCCATCCGAGAAATCCGGTGGTCGTGAAGGTGTGCCCGAAAAGGGTGAGCTGCCCCACGCCATCGGCGGGCGAGCCGATCGAGAGCACGCGGCGCGCGGGCGTACTGCGGTCGGCGGCGTCGAGGTAGGGGGCTGCGTTGAAGATTTGGAGACCGCTGGAGATGAGGACCGCGACGGCGATCGCCCCAAACCAATGGGCGAGGCGCGTCAGCAGGGCATAGCGATAGACGAGTCTCTGCACGATGACACTATAACGCATTCCAGGCGCCTTTGGATGGCGGCGAGAAGAGGGCGCGGGTATGAAAGAAGCACCTCTTCGCGTCGCGCTCGCCGACGGCGTGGCGCGCGTAACGCTCGCCCGCCCGAAGGTCCGCAACGCATTTAACGCCGAGATGATCGATGCGCTGCGCGAGACCTTCGAACGCTTCGATAACGACGATAGCACCCGTGCCGTTTTGCTGACGGGCGAGGGCTCCGTTTTCTGCGGCGGCGCCGATATTTCGTGGATGCGCTCCTCGCTCGATCTCACGCACGAAGAGAACGTCGCCGACGCCCGCGCGATGAGCGAGATGTTTCGCACCATCGATCGGTGCAGCAAGCCGACGGTCGCCGCGATTCACGGCGCCGCGCTCGGCGGCGGAGCGGGGCTCGCCGCGGTCTGCGATATTGCGATTGCCGCCGACGATGCGACCTTCGGCTTCACGGAAGTAAAACTCGGCATCATCCCCGCCGTCATCTCGCCGTTCGTCATCGCGAAGATCGGTCGCAGCCATGCGCGGGCGCTCTTTCTCACCGGCGAACGCTTCGACGCACAGCGCGCCGCCGCGATCGGGCTGGTGCACCGCGTCGTCCGCGCTTCCCACCTCGACGATGCCGTCGACGAGACGCTCCGCGAACTCTTCAGCGCCTCGCCTGCCGCGATCGCGGCGGCGAAAGCGCTCGTACCGCGCGTCGCCGAGAGTTCGTACGACGCAACGCTCGCGCTCACCGCCGAGGCGATCGCCGCGCAACGCACCTCACCCGAAGGCCAAGAGGGGTTGCGCGCGTTTCTCGAACGCCGGACGCCGACGTTTTCTCGATGATCCGTCGCCTACTCATCGCCAATCGCGGCGAGATCGCTATTCGCGTCGCGCGCACGGCGCACGAAATGGGCATCGCCGCGCTCGGCGTCTATTCGACCGCCGACGAACGCGCCTGCCACGTGCGCGCGATGGATGAAGCGCGCTGCATCGGCCCCGCGCTCGCCCGCGATTCCTATCTCAATATCGGCGCGGTTCTCGACGCCGCGCGCGCGATGGGTGCCGACGCCATCCATCCCGGCTACGGTTTTCTCTCCGAACGCGCGGATTTTGCGCGGGCCGTGCTCGATGCGGGGCTCGTCTTCGTCGGCCCCAGCCCCGAGGCGATGGCCGCGATGGGGAGCAAGATCGAGGCAAAGCAGAAAGCGCGTGCAGCGGACGTGCCGGTGATCCCCGGCTACGACGGCGCCGCACAAGATCTCGCGACGTTGCGTGCGAAAGCCGAAGAGATCGGCTTCCCGCTGCTCATAAAAGCGAGCGCGGGGGGCGGCGGGCGCGGGATGCGCGTCGTCGATTCGATCGCGCATTTCGACGAAGCACTCGACGCCGCAAAACGGGAGGCACTCGCCGCATTCGGCGACGAGAGCGTCTTACTCGAACGCTACCTGCGTTCGCCTCGCCACATCGAATTTCAGATTCTCGGCGATTCCTACGGCACGATCGTGCACTTCGGCGAGCGCGAATGTTCGATCCAACGCCGCCACCAGAAAGTCGTCGAAGAGGCGCCCAGCACGGTGGTCTCGCCGGAATTGCGCGCGCGTATGGGCGAAGCGGCGCTCCGTGCGGCGCGCAGCGTCGGCTACAGCAATGCGGGAACCGCGGAGTTCATGCTCGATTCCGACGAGTCGTTCTACTTTCTCGAAATGAACGCGCGTTTGCAGGTGGAGCACCCGATTACGGAGTTTGTCTACGGGCTCGACCTCGTCGAGTGGCAGCTTCGCGTCGCTTCGGGCGAGCGATTGCCGTTCTCGCAGGAGCAGATTCAACCGCGCGGCGCCGCGATCGAAGTACGCATCTGCGCCGAAGATCCGTCGATGCAGATGCTCCCGTCGACGGGAACCATCGATCGCTGGGAGGTTCCGCACCCGTGGGAGGCGCGCGTCGACAGCGGCGTCGCACTCGGGAGCGAAGTCACGCTTCATTACGATTCGCTGCTGGCAAAACTCATCGTCGCCGCGCCGACGCGCGACGAAGCGGTGCGCCGCTTGCAACACGCGCTCGATCGCACGCACATCGGCGGCGTTCGTACCAATCTGCCGCTGCTGCGCTGGATCGCGCAGGACGAAGCGTTCGCGCTCGGCGAGACGACCACGAGTTTCCTCGCGCAGCGGCTCGACGAATCGCGCTTCGCGCGCACCGCGTTTCCGCGCGAAGTGCAGGTGCTCGCATTGGCGGCCCTGCAGCGTGACGAAGCCCTCCCCTGGCGGATCGCGGGAATGGCGATTCCGGTCGCTCTCGCGCACGCCGACGCTCGCGCCGCACTACGCGTCGATCGCAGCTCCGAGGGAACGCTGGTGCACGGCGATCTCTCCGGCCCGCTGCGCATTATCGGCAACGGCGCGACGATGCATGCCGCAGTCGGCGACCTCGAAGCGCGGGGACGCGTGCGCCGAACCGAGCGCGGCTATGCCATCCTGTGGGATGGAATCGAATACGACGTCGGGCTCGCGCCCCCGCCGGAGGTGGAGAGCGCCGGGGGAATCGGCAGCGAACGGTCGGGAGCGATACGCGCCCCAATGCCCGGGAAAATTCTCCGCGTCGCCATCGCTCCCGGCGACCGCGTCGAGGCGCGAACCTTGCTCGTGGTGTTGGAGGCGATGAAGATGGAACATCGCATCGAAGCGCCGGGCGCCGGAATCGTCACCGCCGTCCAC
>JAJYMV010000177.1 GCA_021786705.1 bacterium | reverse complement strand
GTGGGAGAGTGGCGCGACGCGTATAAAGCATGCCCGGGTGATGAAAGGTTTTCTTTTCGGAATCCTCTTTACCGTTGCGGCGTTCGCCCTGGCTACGTATATCGTGATTGCCAGCGGCCTCATCCCGGCGAATGCCGATGGGCCGCTTCTTCCGGGCGAGGCCTGGGCGGCGCGAACCTCATTGCACGCAACCTTACGGCGAGAAGCGCCGACCGGCGCGATCCCGGTACCGTTGACCGATGCGAACCTCATCGCGGGTATCAAGTTGTACGGAGCCGACTGTGCCGTTTGCCACGGTGCCGCCGACGGGAAAGCAAGCGCGATTGCGGAGGGACTCTACCAGCGCGCCCCGCAGTTGGGGCTTCATGGCGTCGAAGACGATCCGCTCGGCGTTACTTATTGGAAGCTCAAGCACGGAATTCGATTTACCGGGATGCCGGCATTCGGCGTGCAATTAAGCGATCGTCAACTCTGGCAACTATCGCTCTTCCTGCGCCATATGGATCGGCTCCCGGCTGCACCCGAGAAGGCGTGGCGAGGCCGTCTTTTTCGGCGATAGCGTGCCGAGCGACGTTCAGACGGCGTAACGAAGCCCTTCACCTTCGTCCTCGCGTATCTGCGCAGCAAGCCCCTCCCAGAAGATCGCGACGGCATCGAGCATCGCGAGCCCCCCGGCGATGAAGCGATCGGGAATAAAACAGTTCCGCGAGTAGGCGACGCTGAGTTCGTCCTCGGTATGCTGGGCGTGCAATTCCTCGAGCTGGTCGTGCCACGTCCAGAATCCCAGCGGTAGATCGGGGCGTCTCTGCGCACGAATTTTTCGTAGGCCGCCGATCAGTGCTTTCCAGAAACCCGCATTTGCCCAGTGTTCGATTGCATAGGAAGCTCCGAGTGCGGTCGAGATATCCTCCGAGCCGTACCATTCGATCAGCGCGTCGCAGAAGCGCAACGTGCTCGGAGTTCCCAAGCGACGCTTGCCGAGCTCGTGCCACTGTAACCCGAGGTGTTCGGCGAAATCGACGAGCCACTCGTAATGCGCTCCATGGAAGCGAAAGGTGCCGCCGTCGACCGAGCCGTCGCGGCCGAAGCTGACACCGAGCTCGTTCATGAGAATCTGTTTGCCGGAGCGATAGGCGCCGATATCGGGGGCATTGATGCACTTGCGAAGCTGCGCCTCGACGAAGAGATGGCTGAAGACGGAGAACTGCACCGTGAAAGCACGCAGTTGTGCGTCGCTCGCCTCGCCGAGCGCAAACCATTGCGTATACGGGTTCTCGAGCAGAATGCCGTGGGCGTGAATCGAGCGTTCGACTTCGTTGCGGAAGCATTCGATCGGGGGGAGCGTACTCATCATCGTGTCCTCGTTTCGTGGTGATGGGTGAAAAAAGAAAGCCGCCTCACCGGTAGATCGGTGAGGCGGCTGTACTCGTCTGTGCGGGCTGTTAGGGTTCGACGGGTATAGGCGGCTCGACCGATTCCGATGCGGAACGGTATTGATAGCTGCCGATAAGATACGCCGGTGCGAACATGGCGGCAACGTTATCAGGTTTGTTGAGAAAAAACAAGAGGGTGCGCCCGGTGCGGGAGCGCACTTGTTCCGAATGCCCGTTTCGTTGACCTCATTCTCCGACGGCTGGCTGGCGTTACACCTGGGCCTCGTCCTCGGTCTCGCACTGTTTTTCGGCCTCGCCTACGAAGAATTTTACGGCAATACGATCCCGCAACGCCCCGGTGGGATTCGTACCTATCCGCTGCTCGCGCTCGCCGGTGCATTGCTCTATCTCCTCGATCCGCAGCATCTTTCCACGACGATCGCCGGGCTCGTCATCGTCGGAGCCTGGGCGTTTGCGGGTATTCGCGAGCGGCTGCAAACTGCCGAAACGAGCCCCGGCTCCGACGGTCTCTACGTCGTACCGGCGGCGGCCGTGATCGCGTATTTGTTGGGACCGTCGGCATTCGCGCTGCCGCCGTGGCTGCCGATCGCCGTGGTCGTCATCGCGGCGCTGCTCCTTTCGGCACGGACGGCGCTGCGCGAGCTCGCCGCGCGATTTGGCCACACCGAGATGGTAACGGCGGCGAAATTCCTCGTCCTCTCGGGCGTGGTGCTGCCGTTATTGCACGGGCTTCCCGCGATCCCGGGAACGGGAATTCTCCCGTTTAACATCTGGCTCGCCGTCGTCGCGGTATCGACGCTTTCGTATGCGAGTTATCTCGTCCAGCGATACGTCACGTTTCGAGAGGGTACGTTGATCCCGGCGCTGCTCGGCGGAATGTATTCGTCGACCGCGGCGACCGTTGCGCTCGCGCGCGTTGCTGCGGAGACCGGCTTTACCGCCGAACTCTCGGGCGGGATCGTCGCCGCGAGTGCGATTATGTATCTGCGCATTCTCGTCGTCGTCGCGATATTTAACGTCGCGCTCGCGGAGCGGCTCGCTCCGTCCTTTATCGCCCTCGCGCTCGTCGGCGGAATAGCTGCTGCGGCGATCGTTCGCTTCGGAGACGGGATCAAGAAGGGGAAACAGCGCGCCGTCGCTGCCTATCCCGGAAACCCGCTGCAACTCACCACCGCGTTGGTCTTCGCCGCTCTCTTCGTCATTATTTCCGTCCTGACGACCTGGGTGCAGGGGGCGGCGGGGCAAGTCGGTCTCTTTGCGCTCGCTGCCGTCGTCGGCGTCACCGACGTCGATCCATTCGTTCTGAGCGTCGCGCAGCATCATGCGGCCTCTTTTGCTCTCGCACCGGCCGCCGCAGCGATTCTGATCGCTGCTTCGTCAAATAACGTGCTCAAAGCGGTCTACGCATATGTATTTTCGCGCCGATACGCCAGTTGGCTCGCCGCCGTGACGTTGCTGCTGCTCGCCGGTGCCGGAGTCGTCGTAGCGTTGGTCGCCATCCGTTGAGTTTCTTGCTGCGATGGCTCGGGCTCGACGCGCCGCTACGGGATGCTCGCCTCCGCCCGTACCGCCGTCTCGAATGCCCCGGCGCAGCGGCGACGCACATCGACCGTGCGCGCCGAGCGATGACCGAAATTTTGGGCGCGAGCATCACCCGCGACGAGCCCGACATGCTCGAAGGTTCGATCGGCCTCGTCGACGGAGAGCGTATCGTCGTGCGTTTCGAAGCGATCGACGGATTGCATACCCGCATCAGCATCGAGAGCGTTCGTCCGCTCGGAGCGTCGCCGCGAACGAACTCTCCGTACGTCGAGCGGCTCGCCGCGGAATTAGCGAAAACGTAGCGGCGTCGTAGCGGGACTCCTGTCATGCCGAGTTGGCAGATGGTTGTCATGCCGAGTAGGCGATCTCTTGTCATGCCGAGTAAGCAGATGAGTGTCATGCCGAGTAGGCGCCCGCAGGCGCCGTATCGAGGCAGCGCCGAGGAACGCTACTCGGTGGCGGTGATGCGCTCGGCTCCGACGTACGGGCGCAGTGCCTCCGGGACGATCACGCTTCCGTCTTCTTGTTGGTAATTCTCCAGCACGGCGAGCAGCGTGCGACCGACGGCGAGCCCCGATCCGTTGAGCGTATGAACGAGTTCGAGCTTCGCTTTCGGCTCGCGACGCCAACGAATCTGCGCTCGGCGTGCTTGAAAGTCGGTGCAGTTCGAACACGAACTGATTTCGCGATACTCATTGCTGCTGGGAAGCCAAACTTCCAGATCGTAGGTTTTCGCCGAATTGAACGAAAGGTCGCCGGCGCAGAGCGAGAGCACGCGATAGGGCAGGCCGAGTTCTTCGAGGAGGGCCGCAGCATCGGCCGTCATCGCTTCGAGTGCGGCGAAAGAATCCTCCGGGCGTTCGATGCGAACGAGTTCGACTTTCTCGAATTGATGTTGGCGGATCAGGCCGCGCGTATCTTTCCCGGCCGCGCCCGCTTCTTTGCGAAAACACGGCGAGTAGGCCGCGTACCGTATCGGCAGTGCCGTCGCATCGAAAATTTCGTCGCCGTGCAGTGCGGTCAACGGGACCTCTGCGGTCGGGATCAGATAGAGCCCTGCCTCGAGATCGGCGAACATTGCATCGGAAAATTTCGTGAGTTGTCCGGTGCGCCACATCGTCTGTTGGGTAACGAGATAGGGCGGCGCGATCTCCACGTATCCACGTGCCGCGGCCCGGTCGAGAAAAAATTGAGCGAGCGCTCGTGATAAGCGCGCCCCGAGCCCACGTAAGACCGCAAAACGGCTCCCCGAGAGTTTCGCCGCGCGTTCGAAATCGAGAATGCCGAGTTTTTCACCGATCTCCCAATGTGGGCGCGCCGCGAAGGAAAACGTGCGCGGCGTTCCCCAGGCGCGCACCACGACGTTCGCCGATGCGTCGGCACCGTCGGGCGTGCTCTCGTCGACGATGTTCGGGGATTGCACTAACAGTTCGCGGAGCGGCGATTCGGGCGAATCGGGCGCGAGTGATTTCGCGAGGGCATCGAGCGATACAATCTCGCCATCGAGCGCGGCGATCTGTGGGCGGAGGGTTGCCGCCGCCGCCGCTCGGTCGCTCGCCTTCGCGATCTCGGCGCTGAGCCGATTTTTTTCGGCCTTTTTTGTTTCGAGATCCGTGAGGGCGAGGCGGTACCGTTCGTCGAGACGCAGAATCTCGTCGACGAACGACGGATCGCTACCGCGCCGAATTGCGGAACGACGGATGCGATCGGGATCGCGACGACAGAGAGTAATATCGAGCATGGAACTCCGCGCGGTTGGCTTCGATGAATCGCGACTCCTCGCGCCCAGGCGCGCGCTGGAGATTTTTTTCGAGCGGGTATCGCTACCGACGCCGCCGCACGAGTTCGTCGAACTCGACGCGGCGTTCGGACGCGTCCTCGCCGTCGACGTGCGCAGCGAGGCGGCGATTCCCCCGCGCGCGCGCTCGGCGATGGACGGTTTCGCACTTGCGGCAGCGAGCACTCCGGGGCGCCTTCGCATCGTCGGTGCGGTGGCGATGGGGCAGCCGTTCCTGGGGAGCGTCGGCCCGGGCGAGGCGGTCCGGATTCCCACCGGCGGCGTCCTTCCCGCCGGCTGCGACGTCGTTCTGCCGATCGAGGAGGCCGAGGTTCGCGGCGTAGAGCTCGCCTGCGGCAAGCTCTCGGTCGGCGACGCGGTCACCCCGCCGGGAAGCGATCTTCGCGCCGGCGAGCTGCTGTTGCGCCCGGGGCGACGGATCGCCGCGCCCGAACTCTCCGTGCTGGCAACCCTGGGGTACGCCAGCGTGCCGGTCTTCAGGCGCCCCCGCGTCGCGGTAATCTCCAGCGGGGACGAGCTCGTTTCGGTCGAGCGAGCCCCCGAAGCCTGGCAGGTCCGCGATTCGAACCGCTATGCCATCGCCGGAGCGCTCCGAGCGATCGGTGCCGACCCGGTGCACCTGCCGACGATCGGCGATGCCCCCGGTGAGTTACTCGCGCTCCTCCGTACGGCGGTCGCGGAATTCGACGCCGTGCTGATCGGCGGAGGGTCCTCGGTCGGCGAGCGCGACGAGACGCCGGCGGCGGTCGCCGCGCTTGGGGCGCCGGGGGCGCTCGTCCACGGCCTCAAGGTGAAGCCGGGAAAACCGACGCTCCTCGGGGCGGTCGGCGTGGTGCCGATCCTGGGGCTGCCCGGGAACCCGAGCTCGTCGCTGCTCGTTCTCGATGCCGTTGTGGGGCCGATTCTGGCCCGCCTCTGCGGCCTCGCGGCGAGCGCGGCGCCCCTCTCGGCGCCTCTGGGGGCGCCCCTGCGCAAGCGCGCCGGCTGGACCTGGTACGTTCCCGTCGCGCTGGAGCAAGGGCCCGACGGCCTTGTGGCACAACCTCTCGCCCTACGTTCGTCGATGACGAGCCTCGCCGCCCGCTCGGACGGCTATCTCGCCCTCGGTGAAGAGACCGAAACGCTCGCGGTTGGGGAGCGGGTCGACATCTATCGCTACGCTCATGGAGGACCTCCCACCGCGTGATTCGGCCGAACTCAACGATCGACGCGATCTCTGCGGGCGAGCCGTTTATCGGGCCCGAGCGCATCATGCGCGAACGAGGACTCGAACGGATGCTCCGGCTCGGCGCAAACGAGAGCGCGTTCGGCCCGTCGCCTCGTGCCATCGCAGCGATGAGTGCGGAGTTGCCGCATCTCGCGTGGTACGGCGATCCAGATTCGTACGATCTTCGCTCGGCGCTCGCAGAACGTTGGGGGACGCCGATCGACGAGATCCTCGTAACGAGCGGAATCGACGAATTGCTGGGGCTCGTCGCGCGTTGCTACCTCGAACCCGGCGAGAGCGCGGTGACCGCGGCGGGAACCTACCCCACCTTTGCCTACCATGTCGTCGGATACGGCGGCCGTGTCGAAGGCGCCGCCTATCGTGCCGATGGTAGCGTCGATCTCGATGCCCTTGCCGCGACGGCGCATCGCTGTAATGCGGCGATCTGTTACCTTGCGAACCCCGACAATCCGAGCGGCTCGTTTGCCGACGACGATGCGATCGCGCGTTTCCGTGCCGCGTTGCCCGCGCGAACGTTGTTGTTGCTCGATGAAGCGTATGCGGAATTTGCCGACTCGGCGGCGGTACCGGAGCGGCGCGCCATGCCCGGTGTCGTACGCGCGCGAACTTTTTCGAAGCTCTACGGCATGGCCGGAGCGCGGATCGGTTATGCCGTCGCCCCGCGAGCGCTCCTCGCGCCGTTGCTGAAAGTGCGATTGCAATACGGCGTGAATCGGAACGCGCAGATCGGAGCGCTCGCCGCACTCGGCGACGAACCGTTCGCGCGCGACGTGCTCGAGCGTACCGCGCGTGGGCGTACCGCGTACGCCGCGCTCGGCCGGGAACTCGGCATACCGACGTTGCCTTCGTCGACGAACTTCGTGTGTTTCGATTGTTCCTCGTGCGAGCGCGCCGATCGTGTGCTCGAGGCACTGCTGCAGCGCGGCGTTTGGACGCGCAAGCCGGGGCTCGCGCCGCTCGATCGATGCGTGCGTGTTACGGTGGGCGACGAAGCCGCGCAAGAGCGTTTCGCCGCCGAACTTCGTGCCGTTTGCGCGCAGGTGCCGGCGTGAGATACGCATTTATCTCCGACATTCATTCGAACATCGAAGCGCTCGACGCCGCGCTTTCGTATATCGCGCCCGAAGACACGGTCGTCTGCCTCGGCGATATCATCGGCTACGGAGCGAATCCGAACGAATGTATCGCGCGCGTGCGCGAACGGGCGAAGTACGTCGTCATCGGAAACCACGATCTCGCGGTGCTCAACGGTTTCGGCGTGGAGCGCTTCAACGAGGCCGCGCGCGCGGCGGTGGCGTGGACGCGCGAGGTGCTCGACCCGCTTCACCGCGCGTGGATCGATACGTTGGCCTACGAGTTACGGCTTCCCGAGATGCTGTTCGTTCACGGAGCTCCGGTCGATTACTTCGAATATATTCTCGACGTTCGCGAAGCAGCGACGGCGTTCGCCGCAACCGACGCCCCGGTTGTGTTTATCGGACACACCCATATTCCGGAGTTGTGGGGGCTCGATCCGGAGGGCGCGTATAGCCACCTGCACGTTCAACACGGCGGAACGCACCGTCTCGATCTCGCCGGAGGGCACCGATATATCGTCGACGTCGGCAGCGTCGGGCAACCGCGCGATCTCAATCCCGAGGGCTCGTTGGCGATCTACGACGACGTCCGCAAAGAAGTCGAGTGGGTACGATTCGACTACGATATCAGGGCCACGCAGGCGAAAATTCGTGCCGCCGGTCTTCCGAGTTATCTTGCGATGCGCCTTGGGTCGGGGCGTTGAACGGCGTGCCCGTCGACGACGGTCGCTGCTTTGCGTGCGGGCCGGAGAGCGAGATCGGGTTACGCATGCGCTTCGAACGCCACGGAGACGGCGTCGTCGCGCACCTGCAATTGCGCCCCGAGTTTCAAGGCTGGAAGGGCATCGCGCATGGCGGCATCGCCATCGCGTTGCTCGACGAGGCGATGGCGCACGCGGCGGGGGCCGCGGGGCATCGCGGCATGACGGCATCGCTCGATGCACGCTTCCGTAAACCCGTCCCCTTAGACGAGCCGCTCGTCGTCTTCGGTCGCGTCACGGGGCAACGCCGAAACGTTCTTTCGCTCGAGGGGCGCGTCAGCGACGCGGCGGGGCACACCCTCGTGGAAGGCACCGCGCGCTTCGTTTCGCGCGGGGCGCTCGAAGAGGTCGACGACCGTCGAAACCCCAACTCCAACGCGTCGGTGCGCTGAGATGGCAAAGATGAAACAGCAGCGCCTCGCAGAGGCGCAGGAGGCACGGAGCGCGCGCACGCCCAGTATCGATAATCGCCGGGCGCGCCACGATTACGCGATTCTCGAATCGTTTGAGGCCGGCATCGCCCTCACCGGCACCGAGGTGAAATCAATTCGTTCCGGCGGCGCGAGCATCGCCGAAAGTTACGCGCGCATTCGCGACGGCGAGCTCTGGCTGCTGAGCATGCACGTGCCCTCCTATCGCGAGGGAACCTTCTCGAACGTCGATCCGAAGCGCCCGCGCAAGTTGCTCGTCCATCGCGAACAGATCGCTCGTTTAAAATCCGCACTGGAAGAAAAAGGGCTCACGCTCATTCCATTACGACTCTACTTCACGCGAGGGAAAGTGAAGATCGAATTGGGGCTCGCGCGCGGGAAGAAGATGTGGGACAAACGCGCGGATCTCGTCAAACGCGAGAGCGCGCGCGAGACCGAGCGCGAGCTCGCTCGCCGATGAGGGGAGCGCACCCGGAGCGAGACCTCGAAGCCGCCGTCGTAC
>JAJYMV010000098.1:794-8868 GCA_021786705.1 bacterium | reverse complement strand
GAACCAATATCTCCTGGGCGTGCTCGGGGCCGGGGCGATCGACGGCGTCGCGCAAAACGCGGGGAACGCGTTCGGCGCGCAGGATAACTCCGGCGCGAACGCCCTGCTCTCGGTCTTCTCCGCGAACGTCGGCGTACCGGCGCTGCTGACGACATCGGCTGCGGCGGCAACGGCGGGGACACCCACGACGGTGGCGCTGCCGGCCGGCGTCAGCGATGTCGCGGTGGGGCAAGTGTTGACGATCGACGCGACCAACGGCGGCGGCGCGCCGCAAGAGAACGTCGTCGTTTCGGCGATCTCGGTCGATCCGACGACCGGAATCGAATCGGTGACCTTTACGCCGAGCCTCGCCCATGCGGCGGGGTATTCGGTTCAAAGCGCGCAGACGCAGACGCTCGGGCAGTTCTACGGCAATTTCGTGACGCGCGTCGGGCTCGACGGGCAGGCCGCGATCTCCGGCAACCAGACACAGACGACGCTGGCCAATAACATCAATCAGGTCCGTCAGAGCATCAGCGGGATCAATATCAACGAAGAGACGCAGAACCTCGTGCAGTATCAGAACGCGTATTCCGCCGCCGCGCGCACGATTAATGTGATCAACCAGATGATGCAGACGCTCATCAATAACCTCGGAGTCGGATCCTAAGGATAGGGAGTTCGAACATGCGTATCGCCACTTCATCGCTCTACGAGCAGCAGACCAATGCGATCGACAACCTCGTCGTTCAACAGGCAAACGAAGGGCAGCAGCTTTCGACCGGAAAGTCGCTGAACCAGCCCTCCGATAATCCGTCGGTGATCGCCGAGGACCTCGCAATTCGTACCGATGGCGCGCTGGGAACGCAGACCTCGTCGAACCTTACCAATCTTTCGAACCAGCTCACCACCGTCGACGGCGCACTCACTTCGTTAACCAGCGTGCTGCAGCAAGTTCGTTCGCTCGCCATTCAAGGCGCGAGCGACACCGTGACCGCTTCGCAGCGCCAGGCGATTGCGACGCAAGTCAACCAGCTCTTTCAGGAGACCGTTGGGCTCGCAAACACGCAGTTCGCCGGGCAATACGTCTTCGCGGGTACGGCGAATACCGCCGGAACGCCGGTGCAGGCGGTCGGCACCGCGCCCAATGGCATTACGTTTAGCGGCAATCTGCAAGCGCAGACACAGCGCCTCCCCAACGGACAGATCATCAACTCGTCGGTGACCTTCCAGCAGGCGTTTAACTACAATTCGCCCGACGGGTCGCCCGACGTGTTTCAGGTGATGAAGAATCTGCAGCTCGCGCTAACCAGTTCCACCGTGATCGACGAGAGCAGCGTCGCCGTGAACCAAGGCGGATCGTACATAACATTGGGTACGCAACTTAATGCGGCGGGGTTCCTCACCTCGATGGTTCCCGACGCGAGCGGACAGATCTCCATCAATATCTCCAATGCTTCAGTGCCGTCGGGGGTGACGCTCACGTTCGCATCGACGGCGACCATCGGTGCCGTGATCGCCGCGATCGACGGCTCGGGGACGGGAGTGACCGCACAATTCGTTCCGGGAACCTTCCCCCAGCAAGGCGCTGAACGCTTGCTTTTGAGCGATGCCGCGGGGGCGTTCCAGGTGAACAACGTGCCGAGCGCGGGAACGACGACGTCGGCGAACTTTACCGCGGTCTTCAACCTGCAAACGCAGGCAAATACGGTGCAGCAGCTTAGTACGCAGCTCGGCGACATCGATCGCGTAATCCAGGGCGTCTCGAACGCGCGCGCATTTCTCGGGGCGAATATTCAATCGATTCAGGCCGCCGGAACCGCCGTGAACGCACAGGTTCTTAACGATACGCAGGTGCAGTCGAATATCGAGGATACCGATATTGCTAAGGTAACGTCGCAGTTTTCCTTAACCCAGACCGCACTGCAGGCGGCATTTAGCACGACCGCTCAGATAGAGCAGAAGAGTCTCTTCGACTACATCTCATAAGAGACTTTAGAGAGGCTTTACGGTGTTGACGATGAATGATCTTTCGGTGCAGAGTACGCCAGAGAGCACGACGATCGATTTTCCGCGGTTTGGAACCTTCACGTTCGCCCCGTCCGATCTCTTCGATTTCGCGTGGGGGCTGCCGGGCTTCCCGTCGCTTCACCGGTGGCTCGCGCTAACGCTCGACACGCAGCCGAATTTCGTCTGGTTGCAGAGCCTCGACGACCTCAACGTCGCGATCCCGACCGCCGACCCCTACGCCGTCTTTGAGGATTACGCACCGCGCATTCCGGCGTACGCGATCGCCTCGCTTGCCATCGCGGCGCCGACCGATTTTGCGACCCTCTGCGTCGTTATCGTTTCACCGAACGCCGAAGAGATCTCGATGAACCTCTTCGCCCCGATTCTGCTCAACCTCAAAAATCGCCGCGGGCGCCAGATCCCGCTCGATGGGAGCTCCTATTCCGTCCGCATGCCGATGCCGCGCAAAGCGGGCGTCGGCGAATCCGCCGCGCTCCAGGGCGGCTAACCACCTCCGGCGCAGGGGGGCACTCAGCACCTCGCGAAAATTGCCCCGAAACGGGCCCGTCTGCGGCCCGAAGTAGCCACGGAGGGCGCATCCATGCTCGTTCTTAGCCGTAAAGCGAATCAGTCGATCATGATCGGCGATGATATTCGTTTGGTGGTCGTTTCGCTCGACCACGACCAGGTGAAGATCGGCATCGACGCCCCCCGCGATATCCCGGTGCACCGTTCCGAGGTCTACGAAGAGATCCAGCGGGCGAACCAGCGCGCCGCCGCCGAATCGGCCCCCACCGGGGAGCCGGCGGCCGGGAAGACCGGGGTCGCGGCCCTTCGGCCGCATATTCCCACGAAAAAGCGATAAAAAGGAGTCCCTCTCCCCTAAAGTCGCCGCCCCGGGGCTCCGATACCCTGAGGGAGGGAGCAGGACGCTTCCTCGCAGATGACTAGTCTCTACCTGTGCGCTCTGCGCGCAACAATCAAGGAGGAAATCACATGGCTCAAGGTCTGAGCATCGCCAACAACCTGTTGGCCAATAGCGTTCAGTTCAACCTGAACAATAACCAGAGTGCGCTGAAGAACATTGTTACTCAGCTTTCGTCTGGTTTGCGCATCAACTCCGCGGCGGACGATCCGTCCGGTCTCGCAATCGCCACCAACCTGCAAACGCAGGTCGATGGCTTTAATACCGCCGTTCAGAACGTCCAGAACGCGAACAACGCGGCGCAAGTCGCGCTCGGTGCGCTTTCTACGACGACCGACATTCTGCAGCGCATTCGTAGCCTCGCGGTCGAGGCTTCGTCCGACCTCAACAGCAATCAGGATCGCGTCAACCTTCAGGCTGAAGTGAGCCAGCTGCTGCTCGAAGTCAACAGCATTTCGCAGAGCGTCAACTTCAACGGTCAGCCGCTCCTCGATGGAAGCCATGCCGGCTTCCAGCCGCAGCTGCAAGCTGCGATTAACGTTACCTCGAACTCGGCGCTCTCCACCAACGGAGCGCTCCAAGTCTCGGGCTTCAACTACGGCTTCCTCGCCGCTTCGGCGGTAGCCAGCAGCGCGAACTTCTTCACCACGGCAGCCGGCCCCGCAGCCGGTCTCTCGGGTGCGACCGGTTCTACGCTCGACGGCACGATCGAACTCCAGGTGATCAACACCGGCGTCTCGATCGCGGTTCAGGAAACCTTCGTCGCCAGCGCGACGGGCCAGGTCTGCGTTTCGAGCACGCTCTACGGCGCGACCAGCGTCGCCGGCGCCTTCGACAACGTGAACGTCACCATCGGGTCGATCAGCTCGCTCGATGTCGGTGTGACCTCGTACGTCAAAGTGACGCAGAACGTCGCTGCGCTGACCAATCCGAACAACCCGGCGTTCAACTTCCAATCGGGAGCGAACGAGGGCGACGTCATCCAAATCGGCATCCAGGCCACGAATACGCAGACCCTGCGCATCTCGAACATCAACCTGGCGCTCTCGGCGGCGAACAACCCGTCGATCGGTTCGGAAGACGCGATCGGTCAGATCGACCAGGCGCTCAACACGATTCTCAACCAGCAGGCACTCCTCGGTGCAGTCGTCGTCCGTCTCAACGAAGATTCGAACAACGACAACATCGCGGCCGTCAACCTGCAGGCTTCGGAATCGTCGATCCGCGACCTCAACGTCGGTCAAGCGACGACGGAGTTCACGAAGCTCCAAGTGCTGGTACAGGTCGGCACCTCGGTGTTGGCACAATCCAACACGAACGCTCAGTCGGTTCTCGGACTCTTCCGCTAAGGCGGAATCCTCGGGTAACCAATCTGAGAGCGGGGCTCGCGCAAGCGGGCCCCGCTTTTTTGTGCGCGCCTGCGCTTGGCGAGTAAGAGCCCGCCGCGATGATGCCGAAGAGAAGAGAGAATGCCGGTTCGGATCAAAGCAAAAAAACAGGCGGCCGCCCCGCCGAGCGTCTCTCCCCCGCCGACGCAGCCCGCAACCATCGCGCAAACGATCTCTTTGCCGCGCCCGCCCGCCGACGCGCCGCAGCTTCCTGCGGGCTTGAGCCTCTGCATGATCGTCAAGAACGAAGAGAAGTTCTTGGCGAAATGCTTGCAGAGTATCGCTCCCTACGTCGACGAAATTTGCATCGTCGATACCGGATCGACCGATCGAACCGTCGAGATCGCGCGGGAGTTCGGCGCCAAAGTTGAGATTCGCGAATGGCGGAACGATTTTTCGTGGGCGCGGAACGAGGCGATTGCGATGGCGTCGTATCGCTGGATTTTTATGCTCGACGCCGACGAAGAGTATCTGCCGGGCAGCGAGTCGCTCCTCGCTCAACTTAAGGGCGTCCCGGCCTTCGATACCGGCGTTTGGGTGCGTTGTTACAACGAATCGAACGACTACCAGGGCACCGGGCAGATGTCCCATCTCTTGATTCGCATCTTTCCGAATCATCCGCGCATTCGTTTTCGCGGCCTGATTCACGAATTTATCACGCTCGACCAGTCGCAGTTGGGCCTGAAGGCCTCGGCATCGCCGATTGCTATCAAACACAGCGGCTATCTCAAAGAGATCGTGACCGAGCGCGATAAGGGCGCACGGAATATTGCCATCGTGAAGGCTGCGGTGGAGCGCGAGCCGGAAGAGGCGTTCCACTGGTTCAATCTCGGAACGACGGCGTTCTTGATCGGCGATTACGAGACGGCGCGGACGGCGCTGGAGAAGATGATCGAGGTCAATAAGGATCAGCCGCGCGGATTTTTCGCCAACGGGCTATCGGCACTCGCCGACGTCTATACGGAAAAAATCAACGATCCGATCAAGGGAGAAGAGGCGGCGCGCCTCTGTTTGAAATTCTCGCCGCGCTACGCGAACGGCCATTTCGCGCTCGGCAAGGCGCTCGTCGCGCAGCAGCGACTCGCCGATGCGCGGGAGGCGTTTCAGGCCGCGATCGCCGACGGCGAATACAACCACCTCCAGTTCGTCGTCGACGACGAGGTTTCGAAATGGAAGGCGTACAGCGAAGTCGGCGCGACCTACGTCGCCGAGGGGAACGACATCGCGGCGGTGGAGTGGTTCGAGAAAGGGCTGAAGAACCGGCCGTCGGCATTGCCGCTGCGGCTCAATCTCGCGCGTGCGTACGAACGGCTCAAAAGGATCGATGAGGCGGCGGCGACCTTCGCAGCGGCGTTTCGCGATCTCCCCTCCGACCAGAGCGCGGTCGATTACGTCAATTTTCTCCTGCGCGCTCATCGCGACCGCGAAGCGCTCGACGCGATCCGTGCGGCGATTCCGCAGATCTCTCCGACCGCTCAATTTCCGGTGTTGATGGCCGGCGCGGCGGTCTGCGAGCGGAACGGATGGCCGGAGCGCGAGCAATTCTTGCGCGAGGCCGCCGAACGCATGCCGGGAGCCGCACTCGCCCTCGATCCGCTCGAGGCGATCTTGCGGGCGCGCGGGGATGGGGCGGCGCTCGAACGGCTCTACGCCGCCGAAGACGCGACCGAACCGCTCGAACTCGCGGATTTTCGTCGTCGCGCGAGTCGCCTGCTCGCGCAAGGGCGTTTCTCGGAGTCGCGGGCGATCGCCGAGCGCGGCCTCGAACGCGACCCTGCCGACGCCGCTCTGCTTCTCGGCGCGGCGCTCGCATGCTCGAGCATGGGCGACGCGGAGAGTGCGCGCCGGTGGGCGGAGCAGGTTCCTCCGGAGAGCGGCGAGCCCTTTCTGCGTGCTCGAATGATGCTCGCGCTCGATGCTCGTGGGCGCGGTGCCTTCGATGAGGCACTCGCGGCAACGGAGATGGTGCTCTCGCGCGCGCCGCAAAATATCGAAGCGGTGATTTTGCGTTCGGGTCTATTGCAGCAATTGGGCCGAGAACCCGAGAGCGAGCAGTTGCTCCTGGCGGCGCTCCGCATCGACCCGCAGCGTGTCGCCGTGGAGCTCTCGATGTTATATTTAAAGCAAGAGCGTTTTGAGGACGCGCGCCGGATCGCCGACGCCGCACTCCTTCGATAGCCTCGGCCTTGCTCTATTCGATCGTCATTCCCGTCTTCAACAAGGCCGCGTTGACGCGCGTCTGTTTGCAGGCGCTCGCGGAGACCTTGCCGCGCGACGTTCTCGGCGAGGTGATCGTGGTCGATAACGGTTCGACCGACGATACCGCAACGGTTCTCTCCGAGTTCCCTTGGATCAAAACGATCGTCAACGAGCGGAACCTCGGTTTTGCGGTCGCGAACAATCAAGGTGCGGCGGTCGCATCGGGGCGTTATCTCGTTCTTCTAAACAACGATACGAAGGCGCTGCCGGGCTGGCTCGAAGCGATGCTCGCGCACCTCGAAAACGCGGATGTCGGCGCGGTTGGCGCACGCCTGTTATTCGGCGACGGTTTGATTCAACATGCTGGCGTGATCTTCAACGAAGTGTTGAGCGGCGTCAACACGATGGCGCCGACGCATTTTGGTTTTCTCGCTCCCGCCGAAGAACAGACGGTCATGAAGCGCCGCGACGTTCAGGCGGTGACGGGGGCATGCCTCGCAACGCCGCGGGAGCTCTACGTGCGCCTTGGTGGGCTCGATGAGGGCTTTTGGAACGGCTACGAAGATGTCGATTACTGCCTGAAAATTCGCCACGCCGGCCTGCGTATCGTCTACGAACCGAAAGCCGCGCTCTTTCATTACGAATCGCAGTCCGGCTCGCAGCGCTTTCGGCGCGTCATGCCCAATATCGCGCGCCTCGAGCGGCGCTGGCGGGATTTTCCGCGGATCGATGCCGGGCTTTGGGATTACGAACGCGGTCTAGTGAAACGAACGGTCGTCATGCCCAACGCCGTGGTCTCGGCACAGTTGCTTCCGACCCCGTCGATGCACGTCGTGGTCCACGGCGAAATGACGCAGGAACGGCGCGAACGTATCGAACGCGATCTGCGCGCGGCTCCGGTAAAGATCGAGGGCATCGATTGGCTCGCCACCGGCGATATCGAAGGCGCGAGAGTCGCGATGGAGTTGCGCGGCAATCGGTATGCGTTTTTTCTCGACGCACGCGTCGCCCTCGCTCCCTCGTGGTTCGAGCATCTCTCGCGACGCCTCGAAATTCGATACGACGCGCTCGCGGCGACCGGTGCGCCCGAGGCGATGCTCGGTTTCGACGCGTCGCCGGCGTGCGGGGACGCGCGCGCCCTGCTCGTCGCGCTCTGGCGGCTTCCGCAGCACTATCGGCTGAAGCCGTTTCCGAGCCTTGCCGGGAGCCTCGCCGATCTCTGCGTCCGTGCCCTCGAACTCGGGCTCGGCGTCGTCGGGATGGACGAGCCGGTTCTCGAGGCCAACGCCGAGCCGGAGCGCGACGATCTCTTCGAACGCACCTATCAGCGTAGCATCGCCTCCTTGATCGGTCGCGACGATGCATTTTTGAAAGAGCGGCTAACGATCGCCGACGCGCCCGAACCCGGACTCGTGTCGATCGTCACGCTCAGTTGGAACGCGCCCGAATACACGAAATTGGCCTTAAACTCGCTCCTCGCACGGACGCGTGAACCCTTCGAAATCATTGTCGTCGATAACGGATCGGGGCCCGATACGATCGCCTACCTGCGTTCGATCGACGACCCGCACGT
>JAJYMV010000098.1:0-784 GCA_021786705.1 bacterium | reverse complement strand
TACAACGGCGTGAATCGCGGCTTCGGCGCCGGAAATAACATCGGCATGGCGGCGGCGCGCGGCGAGTATGTCGTCGTGCTTAATAACGACGTCTTGGTCAGCGAGGGTTGGCTCGAGGCACTCTTGCGCCCGTACCGCGATAAGCGCGCCGTCGGCATTACCGCTCCGCGGAGTAATAGCGTCTCGGGGCACCAGCAGGTGCCGAATGCGCGCTACGACGACGAAGCGGCGATGCTGGCATTCGCCGCGGAGCGCGGGCGCCGCTTCAAAGGGCGTGGATACTATACCGACCGCGCGGTGGGCTTCTGTCTCTGCATGCCGAGAACGCTCGTCGATGAGATCGGCGGCTTCGACGAACGCTTCGGCGTTGGGAACTTCGAAGATGACGATCTCTGCATGCGCGCGCGTGCGGCCGGCTACAAGATCTTCGTGTGCGAGGATGCGTTTATCCATCATTTCGGCAGTCGCAGCTTCATCGCCAACAACGTCGATTACGGCGCGACGATGCGCGCGAACTGGACGTACTTCGCGGCGAAATGGGGCTACCCACCCGCCTATCCCGAGAGTGGCTACGATCCCCGTCCGGGATACTTTGGCGGCTTCAATCGTGCGCTGCATTACGCTGCATTGCCGAAACCGAAACTCGAGGTGACCGGGGAGGAGCGGCCGAGCGACCGCAGCGAACGCGCCGCCGACGTGCGGTTCGTCGCCGAGTTCTTCGGGGGCGATGCCGCCTGGGAGCCCATCGGCCGCTTCATGCGGCGATATCTGCGAGCGTTCCGCA
>JAJYMV010000025.1 GCA_021786705.1 bacterium | reverse complement strand
TTCCGATCTATCGCTCCATGCAAGAGCACGCTCGCTTTGGCCACAACATCCTCTCGGATTTCCATCGCTTCGATGCGGTCGCCCGCGTCGTGGCCCAGCACCACGAGCGCTGGGATGGAAAGGGATACCCGGCCGGTCTCGCCGGTGAGGAGATCGACCGCTTGGCCCGTGCCGTCGCGATCCTCGATGCCTTCTCGGCGATGGTCGACGACCGTCCCTACCACCGCGGAATCTCCGAGGCCGAGGCGATCCTCGAGATCCGCCGCTGTGCCGGCACCCAGTTCGACCCGGAGCTCGTCGAGCGCTTCGTCGCGTGGCGTGGGGAAGGCGGCGACCCGAGCACGGTATAAATGCCCACGGTGCGCGCCCGTAGCTCAACATTGGATAGAGCAAGGCACTCCTAAGGCCGAGGTTGTGAGTTCGAGTCTCACCGGGCGCAAAAGGGCACCCCTTTTCTCTTGCATAGCGCTAGAGTGCGTGCTATTGTAAGAAGCCGAACGGAGCGCGCCTCCGTTTCTTTCATGTATTAAGGACGATCGATGGCTAAGAAAGAGAACCGCGTGATGGTCGTGATGGCTTGCACCGAGTGCAAACGCCGGAACTACAACACGCAGAAAAACAAGCAGAAAACGACCGAGCGTCTCGAATTGAAGAAGTATTGCCGCTTCTGCCGTTCGCACCGTTCCCATCGCGAGACGAAGTAATCCACCCAAAGGGCGGTAGCTCAATTGGTAGAGTAGCGGTCTCCAAAATCGCCGGTTGCAGGTTCGAGTCCTGTCCGCCCTGCCATTCCCAATCGAAAGACGAGACGTGGTGAACGAAAAGAAAAACGTACCGAATCGACAAGCAGCCTCGATGGCTCGCGCGAGTGCAAACCTCGCTGCGGGCGACTTCGTGCGCAGCGTGTGGCTGGAGATGAAGCGGGTGACCTGGCCGACGCGCGACGAGTGGGTCGGCGCGACCGTGCTGACCGTCGGGCTCGTCGTCTGCCTCGGCCTCTTCACCTACGTCGCCGATCAGTTCTTCGGCTTCCTCTTCAACTTCGTGCACCCGTTCTAGGTGCCCGCGTGACCGATATGGATCATCTCGAAGAGCTCGCCGAACGCGATACCGTTCTCGATACCGCCCCCGTCGGCGACGAGAAGAAGAATTGGTACGTCGTTCATACCTATTCCGGTTACGAGAATAAGGTGAAGGCGAATCTCGAACGTCGCATTCACTCGATGAACATGCAGGACAAGATCTTCCGCGTGCTCGTGCCGATGGAAGATGAAGTCGAGTTTAAAGACGGCAAGCGCAAAGTCACGCCGAAAAAGGTGTTCCCCGGGTACGTGCTCGTCGAAATGGTTATGGACGATCGTTCTTGGTACGTCGTGCGCAACACGCAGGGCGTCACCGGCTTCGTCGGGAGCACCGGGCCGGGAGAGAAACCGGTACCGCTCCAAGATAAAGAAGTGAAGACGATCCTCAAGCAGATGGGTATCGAAGCCCCGAAGCTCAAGATCGATTTCAACAAGGGCGATCGCGTCAAGGTGACCTCGGGACCGTTCTTCGATTTCACGGGCGTGGTCGACGAAATTACTCCCGAGAAAGAACGCCTGCGCGCCCTCATCTCCATCTTCGGACGCGAGACTCCCGTCGAGCTCGAGTTCTTCCAGGTGGAAAAGGTCTAACGACCGCACGACGATTTCCTATCGGCAGCTACCCCGACGCCGATAGGGGACAGGCTCGCTCCGAGCCGTTGAAACGGGGGAGATGCGGTTCGCCGCTTCGTTAACAAAGGAGAATCTATGGCTAAGAAAATGATCGGCAAGATCGGATTACAGATCCCTGCCGGCAAAGCGAACCCGGCGCCGCCGATCGGCCCGGCCTTGGGCCCCTACAGCCTGAATATCATGGATTTTTGCAAGCAGTACAACGAACGTACCGCTTCGCAAGCCGGCATGATCATCCCGGTCGAGATCACCGTTTACGACGATCGTACCTTTACGTTCGTTACGAAGACGCCGCCGGCGTCGTTCCTCATCAAGCAGGCGCTGAAGATCGAATCGGGCAGCAAAGAGCCGAATCGGAATAAGGTCGGTAAACTGACCAACGCACAGCTCGAAGAGATCGCGAAGGTGAAGATGCCCGACATCAATGCCAACGATCTCGATGCGGCGAAGAAGATCGTCGCGGGCACCGCGCGTTCGATGGGCGTCGAGGTGGAGGCGTAACATGGCTCGTACGTATGGAAAACGTCTTCGCGCGTTCGCTGCCGAATACGATAAGAAACAACTCTTTTCGACCGTCGAGGCGGTTGCGTTGGTGAAAAAGCACGCAAACGCAAAATTCAACGAAACGATCGAAGCGCATATCCGCCTTGGCGTCGATCCGAAGAAGAGCGATCAAACGGTTCGCGGAACGGTGCTCTTGCCGCACGGCACGGGGCGTACGGTTCGCGTCATCGCGTTTGCGAAGGGCGATAACGCGCGCGCCGCAACCGAAGCGGGCGCCGACCTCGTGGGCGATACCGAACTTATCGAAAAGCTCAAAGCGGGCTTTACCGAGTTCGACGTCGCGGTTGCGACCCCCGATATGATGGCTCAGGTCGGTAAGGAATTGGGGCGTATCCTCGCGCAGAAGATGCCGAACCCCAAAGCCGGTACCGTCTCGCCGAATATCGCCGCCGCGATCCGCGATATCAAAGCGGGTAAAGTGGAGTTCCGCCTCGACAAAACGGCGATCGTTCACACGATCGTCGGCAAGGCGAGCTTCGACGAAGCGCAACTCGCCGAGAACGTGAGCACGCTGCTCGATGCGATCGTGCGCGCGAAGCCGGCCTCCTCGAAAGGCACCTATCTCCGCAGCATTACCCTCGTCAGTACGATGGGACCCGGCGTGAAAGTCGATCCCAATCGCGTGAAGGCGACCGCTTAACCCGCGAGCCGCTCCACCCGCCCCGATGCAAGGTCGTAGGTTCCACCTACGACCTTGAGTTTTTTTGCGGCGACCGCTTCGGCGACGATCGATGAAGAGCTGAGGATCTCGGCAACGGTCTCGCAGACGTTGTGACGCACCGCCGCATCGACCCAGCCAACCTCGCGACGCGTGGCGCGTGCGATCGGCGTGAGCCGATCGACGAGATACTGGATCGTCCCCGGAGCGCGCACGCCCTCTTCGAGAAATTGAACGGCGGCGGTGAGCGCGCCGCACGAACTATGCCCCAAGACGTAGACCAGGCGTGCGCCGAGGACGGCGACGCCGTATTCCAGCGAGGCGAGGCCATAGTCGTCGATAAAATTGCCGGCGACACGAATGACGAAGAGGTCGCCTGCCGGACGATCGAAGACCGTCTCGACCGGCACGCGCGAGTCCGAACAGCCTAAGATGACCGCGAACGGATATTGCACGGAGGCGAGTTCGACGCGATGGGCGGTCTGCAGGCCGTAATCGGGGTGTCCCTCGGAGAAGCGCTGGTTGCCGGCGGCGAGTTCGGCGAGCGCCGCCTCCGGGGTCATCGCTCGCGCCTGTTCCTCGAGATCCATCGTCCCGTATACCTTTCCTTGCGCGGCGGCTCGGGCCTGTGGTAGGATACGTGCGGCTCCAAAGACCGTAGGTCCCCCGAAAGGGGGGTAATGCCCGTAACGGCGCCTACAGTAGGACGTGAAATCCGATGATGTTCCGCGAGATTCCTCTCGCGCCAGATTCGCGTGGAAGCGCCCTCCGGACGGATGGAGCGCTTTTTTACTGTATCTCATCAGGAAGCAGAGCGTTATGCCAACCGCACGCAAAGAAGCCTCGGTACGAGAGCTGCGCGACCGGCTCGCCGGTGCGCAGAGCGTGTTTCTTACGAACTACCAGGGCCTGACCGTCGACGAGATCACGAAGCTCCGCACGGCGCTTCGCCCCGACGGCAGCACCTATGCAGTCGTAAAAAACACCCTCTTCAAAATCGCCGCCGACGGCGAGCTCGCTTCGATGTTCGAATCGTACCTTCACGGTCCGACCGGCGTCGTCTTCGCGGGTCTCGATCCCGTCGCTCCGGCGAAAGCGCTTAAAGAATTCTCCGACAACGTGAAAGCGTTGGAGGTGAAGGCTGCCTACGTCGACGGTAAATTCGTCGACGCCAAGCAGGTGGATGCGCTTGCAAAACTCCCGCCCAAGGCCGAACTTATCGCGAAAATGGTCGGCTCGCTGGCAAGCCCGTTACGCGGTCTCGTGACCGTTCTCTCGGGGAACCAAAGCGGCCTCGTTCGCGCACTTCAAGCAATTCGCGAGCAGAAACTCGCGCAATCCGGATCATAAGAGAGGATATCAATCATGGCAGTTGCCGAAATCATCGAACATATCGATAAACTTACCGTTCTCGAACTCGCCGACTTGGTCAAGCAGCTCGAGGAAAAATACGGCGTCAGCGCCGCCGCACCGGTTGCAATGATGGCCGCTCCGGCCGCCGCCGCTCCGGCCGCCGAGAAGACCGAATTCGACGTCGTGCTCGCCGATGCAGGCCCGGAGAAGATCAAGGTCATCAAGGCCGTTCGCGAGATCACGAGCCTCGGGCTCACCGAAGCGAAATCCTTCGTCGAGAGCGCTCCGAAAGCGATCAAGGAAGGCGTCGCCAAAGACGAAGCCGAGAGCATCAAGAAGAAGCTCGAAGAAGCCGGCGCGAAGGTCGAAATCAAGTAGTTTCGACTCCGTAACCAGAAGAAGAGGCGCGACGCTTTCCGGCGTCGCGCCTCTTTGTTTCGTCATCGTACCGATAGGGAGTTTTCGTCCATGCAAACAGCTACCGCGCCGCCGGCGCTCACCGTCGTCGTCTACGTCGCCGCTTTTGCCTTGGTGCTCTTTCGCATGTCGCGCCCGCAACGCATCAGCACCGCGCGCCTCTGGGTCGCGCCGAGCCTGCTCGCATTCGTTGGAATCTGGGTGATCTACGTCGAGCAGCACGTCACGCCGTCGCCGATCTGGGAACTCGTCGTCGCGGTCGTTGCCGGGGTGTTGCTCGGCGCGCCGCTCGGATTTCTGCGGGGAGCGCACACGCCGGTGCAGGCGACGGAGAGCCGGGGTGTCATGACGTTGGGCTCGGCATTGGTGCCGGCCTTGATTTACGTCACCGCATTTGCGGCGCGTCTGCTCCTGCGGGTGATCTTCCCGATCGGCAGCACGGTCGGGGTCGTCGTCGGCGACGGCTTGCTGGTCTTCGCCATCGCGTTTCTCGCCGTCAGCTACTTTGCGATCTATCGCAAATACATCGCGTTGGAATAAAGAAAGGGCGCCGCGCTCGCGCGACGCCCTTTCGCAGGCGACGACCGCCTGGATTTAGTGAACGAGGAAACCGACGAGCAAGAGGGCTACGATGTTGAGCACCTTGATCATCGGGTTGATCGCCGGACCCGCGGTATCTTTATACGGGTCGCCGACGGTATCGCCGGTGACCGCGGCTTGGTGCGCGATCGATCCCTTACCGCCGAAGTTGCCTTCTTCGATATATTTCTTCGCGTTGTCCCACGCACCGCCGCCCGTCGTCATCGAGATGGCGACGAAGAATCCGGTGACGATCGATCCGACCAAGATGCCGCCCATGACCTGCGCGCCGGTCGTGCCTTGCAGAACGTTGAAGACGCTGAGCAAGACGACGATCACGGGAACGCCGACGGGAATCAGCGCCGGAAGAATCATTTCCTTAAGCGCCGCCGCGGTGACGATGCTCACGGTCGTGCCGTAATCGGGCTTCTGCGTTCCGGCCATAATGCCGGGCATCTCGCGGAACTGGCGACGGACTTCTTCGACGACCGCACCACCGGCGCGTCCGACCGCTTCCATCGAGAGCGAGGCAAAGAGATAGGGAAGCAGGCCGCCGAGGAAGAGCCCGACGAGTACGTAGGGATTGCCGATGGCGAAGAGATTCGCAACGCCTGCGGCGCACGACGGATCGCTACCGGCAGCGCACGAGTGTTTGGTGAGTTCCTGGAGGAACGCCGCGAAGAGGACCACGGCAGCGAGAGCCGCCGAACCGATCGCGTAGCCCTTGGTGACCGCTTTGGTCGTGTTGCCGACCGCATCGAGCGGGTCGGTAATATCGCGAACTTCTTTCGGCATCTCCGCCATCTCGGCGATACCACCGGCGTTATCGGTGATCGGTCCGAATGAGTCGATCGCGACGACGATACCGGCCATCGAGAGCATCGACATGACGGCGATCGCGACGCCGTAGAGATTGGCGACACCGTACGAAACCAGGATGCCGGCGACGATCACGATCGCGGGAAGTGCGGTTCCTTGCATCGAGACGGCGAGCCCGGCGATGATGTTGGTCGCGTGTCCGGTGACCGAGGCCTTCGCGATACGCTGCACCGGCGAGAATTGCGAGCCCGTATAGTACTCGGTGATGAACGTGATCAGCCCCGTTACGGCGAGACCGACGAACGCACTCACGACGATTGCCGTCGGGCTCAGGCTGCTTCCGGCGAAGACGTTCTGCGCGAGAAAGTAAATACCGATCAGCGAGAGGACGCTGGCGACGACCATGCCGCGATAGAGCGCGCCCATGACTTTGCCCTTCACGACGGTTCCGAGCGTAACGGCGAAGACGCCGACGATCGAAGCGACGATCGAGACCGCGCCGATGAGCAGCGGAAAGGTCGGCGCTCCGGGGAGCGAGGAGCCGAAGACGAGATTGCCGAGCAACATTGCGGCAACGGTGGTCACGCAGTAGGTTTCGAAGAGATCGGCCGCCATACCGGCGCAATCGCCGACGTTATCCCCGACGTTGTCGGCGATCACCGCTGGGTTGCGCGGATCGTCTTCGGGGATTCCCGCCTCGACCTTTCCGACGAGATCGGCACCGACATCGGCGGCTTTCGTATAGATTCCACCGCCGAGGCGTGCGAAGACCGAGATCAACGAACATCCGAAGGCGAGGCCGACCATTGCGTTGAGCGAGGTCGCGATGTCGCCACCGTTCACCTGGAGGAGAATGCCGAAGTACCCCGCGACTGCGAGCAGGCCGAGCCCGACGACGAGCATGCCGGTGACCGCGCCGCCGCGGAAAGCGACGGCGAGTGCCGGCGCCATGCCGCCGCGAGCGGCTTCGGCGGTACGCACGTTGGCGCGCACCGAGACGAGCATGCCGATAAAACCGGCGGCGCCCGAAAGAATCGCGCCGATCAGAAATCCGATCGCGGCTTCCTTGCCGAGCGTTGGGGCGAAGGCGATGACGATTGCCAGAACGATCGCGACGATCGCGACGGTCGTATATTGCCGTTTGAGGAAGGCCATCGCGCCCTCTTGAATCGCGGCGGCGATCTCCTTCATGCGGTCGTTCCCCTGCGGGCGCGAGAGAACCCAGAAGATGAGCGCGATGCCGTACAGGACGGCAAGAAGGCCGCCGAGCAGGGCAATCAGGATCGCTAACTGTGTGGTCACATTGCTTCCTTTTGAATTATAGATAAGAGCGCGGAAAACGGGGCCCCGGTCCGACGGCACGGGGCGCTGGTAGAGTGGTCGCTCGGCCGCTACGGCGGTACGAGCCGGGAGTCCTCCCTTTAGGCGCTCGGCACCGCCTCGGCGCGCTCGAGAAAGCGCTGGTGCGACTCCGCTATGACGCGGCGAGCGCTCGCGGCGTCGTGCCAGCCCACCACGCGCGTCTGCTTGCCTTCGAGGAGCTTGTAGCTCTCGAAGAAGTGCGAGACCTTTTTGAGGAGGTGCGGAAAAATCTGCGTGAAGTTGTGGATCTCTTCGAATGCGGGCTCTCCGACCGGGACGGCGAGAACCTTATCGTCCTCCTTGCCCTGGTCGAACATCTCGAGCAAGCCGATCGGACGTGCGGCAACCAGACAGCCCGGGAAGGTTGGTTCGATCGTCAAGACGAGCACGTCGAGCGGGTCGTCGTCGAGCGCGAGCGTTTGCGGAGCGAAACCATAGTCGCCGGGGTAATGGATCGCCGAATGAAGGACGCGGTCGAGGCGAAAGATATCGAGTTCCTTGTCGTATTCATATTTATTGCGAGATTTTTCGGGGATCTCGACGACCACGTTGATCTCTTCGGGGGCGCGCAGGCCGAGCGGAAGGTCGAGATAATTTCTTGGTTTGCGATCCTTCATCATGTGCCCCGAGGTTCTGGTCGGCCTCGAGCGCTACCTGGAACGGAGTGACGCAGGTGCGGCGCGAATGGCAGCATGGATGATCGAGTCGACCGACCTGCTTATCGTTGGCTGCGGTCCTGCCGGCGGCGTTGCCGCCCGCGAGGCGGCAGCGCGCGGGTTGGGTGTCGTGGTTCTGGAGAAAGATAGCGTCGTCGGGAGCAAGCGCGTGTGCGCTGCGGGTCTCCGGCCGGGGTTCTGTCGCGAGTTCGATCTCCCCGAATCGTTGGTCCACTGCAACACGCCGCGCCTCGCGCTCTTCGATCCCTATGGTGACGAACATGCCGTGCGTTTCGGCCCCGGACATACGTCGACGCGCGAGGAGCTCGATGGCACGATTGCGGCGCGAGCCGCCGCGGCGGGTGCCGAGATTCGCACGAACGCGCTCTTTCGCGAACTCTCTTCGGAGGGCGGGCGCACGTTCGTCGAATACGCCGACACAGCGCGCGGCGAACGCCGTCGCGTCGCCGCACGGCACGTGTTTCTCGCGCAAGGATCGACGGCGAAATTGGAACGTCACCCGCGATTCGCGTTCTCGGGGTGGTCGTCGGGATTGATGACGACCTTACAGCAACGATGCTATCTCGAGCGCCCCGCGGCGCCGATTGCTTACGAAACGTTGGAGCTGCACTATTACCCGGCGCGCGACGGCCGCACCGTCGTCGCCTGGATGTTCCCCAAACGCGATCATCTCGCCATCGGCTTAGGAGTCACGGGGAAGGTTCCCGGTGCCGAACTTCGCGAGGAACTCGATGCCTTCGCTGCGCGGACGCTCGGCCGCCTCGCTCCCGGCATCGAGGCGCGCGTGAAACTCGAGGGGCACCTGCTCTACGGGGGGATGCCGCGCCCTACCGTCGGGGCCGACGGCGTCAGTATCGGGGGGACGGCCGCCGGCCTCGTCGACGCTACCAACGGCGAAGGCATTTACGAAGCGGCGACGAGCGGTAGAATGCTGGCCGATCTCGTTTGGCGTTATCGCGACGATGCGACGCGGGCTTCGGCCGCCTACGCCCGAGC
>JAJYMV010000034.1 GCA_021786705.1 bacterium | reverse complement strand
CGAGGCGTAAACCTGCCTTATAATCGATGCCGATATGATTGACACCAAACACGTGGCCACAAGTAATAACGAATTTTTTGCTTTCAACTTATCGATTTTCATTGTCGTTCCCTTAGCTATGGGTTGTGTGCGAAATAAAGAGGTGTAGCTGGAGTATAGCCTACCTGTTGTGCATCAATGCCTTCTTCTTCGCCCGGCGTTCCAGTCCAATTGAAATGGCCACTACTGGAGGAATTTGAAATCATTTCAGTATTTGATTCCATGATGCCAGCATGTTCTCCAACACCAGTGGAGCTAACCAAAATCACTATGTCTCCCGCTGATGGAGTGCTCACTTGTGTATACCCACTATCGGATAATGCATTCATCAGGCCCGAAACGGCGTTAGTTCCGCCGTCTATTTCAGCGAGTCCCGCATTCTTAAGAACCTGTTGGACGGCCGCCACACACTCGTTGCCCCATGGCGCTCCATTTAGCCCGCGCGTATATGCGCCATAAAAGGCACGTGCCGCCGCTGCTATCTTCGCAGGGTATATGTTGGGGCGCGACGGGGTGGGCGGCCCCGGGCTTGGCTTACAGGTGGGACTACATGGCGGAATACCACCGCCTGCCCCAGGATTGCAATTCGAAGGAAGGCCTAACTGTGCGCACGTTCCTGGTGGAGGGCCCCAATAACCCGGCTGACACCCACCTTGTACTCCATAGGCAACTCCGCACTCTCCTGGATACCACACGCACCCTCCAGTGCTGGAACCGTCGGTCCTTACCGAGGCTGCCTTGGTAGAACGGCCCACGCTCAATGGGACGACCACTTGTCCGCCGCAGCCACTGCCGCCACCGCACCCATAATCCGAAGTGTTTCCTGAGCAACCCGACCACGCCATGGGGCTCGCGCCACGATGTTGACCCGAGACTGCGCTATTGCATCCAGGGCGCGTGGGCGTTCCCGTCGCGCCAATGAGCGCGGCGGGGCGACCGCCGAGATGTTGCATCGGCATGGGGATGCCGTGAGGTCCCGCCGCTGCGGGGATCGACGGGCAGGGCGTCGACAGGGGGAGCTGCCCGGTTGCCCCGGAAGGGGTGCCGCCGACGAGCGGATGCATTCCACTGGTATTCTGCACGGATGGTAGTATGCTTCCCCGTGATCCTCCAGAACACGCGCTTAACAGCACAAGCGGGACGAGCAACGCTGCTAGCGCTGCCGTTCGAAAACGTAACACGTAAAAAACAAGTCCTTTTCTGTAACGGATGTAGCTGTGCGCGCTCGCACGGTCGGATCGCGCCGCGCGCACCGGGCATCTTTACCAAAGCCCAACACTTCTGGCTACGACATTAAACGGTTGCGGTGGTGCTACAAACGCGATTTGCGGCGCTTCGAAAGCAACCTAGCAAAATAAAAGCTTACCGAAGCAAGCGCCACGCAAAAGAGTGACCCGCGATTCCTTCGGTGCATCCCCGCCCGCAATAATGATTCGTTCGGCTAGACGTTTTCCAACTCTATCGCGCTAATCCGCGCATATCGGCGGCGAGCTGCGCGATCGATATGTCGTCACCGCCGACGATGCGAAGGTTCCCGCGCGGCCCGATAAAATAGACGAAGTCGCTGTGCCCGACGTCCTCGCGCGTCGCCTGCACTTCCACGCCGTAGGCTTTCCAGATGCGGCTCATTTGCGCGTGCGTTCCGGTGATGCCGACGGCGCGCACGCCGACGCGAGCGAAGAAGGCACGTAGCGCCGCCGGCGTATCGCGAGCCGGGTCGACGCTTGCGAAGAGAATCGCCACGCGAGCACCGAGCCCGGATTTCGCTCGCGCCGCACCGAGGGTCGCGAGAGTCTGCGGGCAGATATCCTTGCAATGCGTGAACCCGAAGTAGAGCGCGACGACCCGCCCGCGCACGCGATGCAAGGAGAACGGCGCGCCTGTTTGGTCGACGGCATCGATCGCCGGAGCCGATCGTATCGGTTGCAAGATCGTCCCGTAGAGCCGCGGAGCGGCGTTCGCACAGGCGGCGAGCGCAAGCAGCCCGGCTAGGGCGGCACAAGAACGGGCGAAAGAGCGCAGCTGCACGTCGGCTTCTTCTCTCACCAACGAAGCGAGACCGCTCGCGAGCAAGATAGCGCTCGCTCGGGGAGAGTGCGCTTGCCGATGAATATCCTCATCGCCGTGAACGGGCGAAGAGCCGAGGTCGTCGCACTCGTGAACCGCGGGCATAGAATGCTCGCGGCCGATGACGTGCGCGCCGCACTCGAAGCCTACGAAAGCGCGCTCGCAATCGACCCTTTCGAGTTGCAGGCCCATCTCGGGCTCGCACAAGCCTATCGGCGAGTCGGCGACGAGGCTGCATCCGAGCGCCATCGCCGCGACGCGATTACGCTCGCACCGATGCGTTTGGTCCCATTTCGCGGCACGAATCCCCCGATCCGCATGCTCGCGCTGCTGGCGAGTGCCGATGCAAACGTCGATCTCGAATCGCTCCTTCCCACCGACGTTTTCGCCATCACCTTGGCCTATGTCGACGCGCTCTCCGCCGACGCTACGCTACCGCGGCACGACGCGATCTTCAATGCCATCGGCGATGCGGATGCCGCGGCTCCCGCTCTCGCGCTCGCAGAACGCATCATCGCGCGAAGCGACGCACCCGTGCTGAACCATCCGACGGCCGTGTTGAAAACGCGCCGCGATCTGAACGCGGCCCGCCTACGCGGCCGCTCTTCGCTACGAGTACCGCGCATTGTAC
This sequence comes from bacterium, assembly GCA_021786705.1. Lineage (GTDB taxonomy): Bacteria > Vulcanimicrobiota > Vulcanimicrobiia > Vulcanimicrobiales > Vulcanimicrobiaceae > JABEUX01. Next base: position 6,611 of record JAJYMV010000034.1, on the reverse strand, counting down.
GGTGCGAGCGCGAACGGCTACGGGGAAGCCAGGCGAGTGCGTTCCTCGCCGCCGCCGGCATTTTTTATCCACTTCTCGTTCGAGCGCCGGGGTTCCACAACGGTCGCTATTTCCGGTACGTCGCCGACGCATCCGCGCTGCAAGCGGCGATCGACGATTTCCCGGGCGATGAAATCTACGCCTTGGAGTTCGTCGATACGCGCGACGAACGAGGCTATTACCTAAAATATCGCGCGCTCTTTATCGGCAACGAGATCCTTCCCGTGCATGCGGCGCTCTCCACCGACTGGAAGGTGCATTACGACGCTGCCGATTTGGCCTCGAGCCCACTGGGGAGCGCCCTCGACCGCGAGTATCGTCACCACCCGCGCGAGCGAATCGGCGAACGCGCCTTTAGCGCGCTTGAGACGCTTCGTCGGGAGCTCGGCCTCGAGTACGGCGGAGCCGACTTCGGCGTCGACGCCGGAGGGAATCTCGTCCTTTTCGAAGCGAATGCGACGATGCTCCCGGGCAAAGCGAGCGAGCGAGCCCGCCGGGCCATCGTCGCGCATCTTCAGGGCCTGCTCGTTCCCAGGGCGCAATAAGCTCGCTCCATTAGGTTTAGGATGCAGCCTTCCGCGGCTGCGGGATGTTAAAATCTGCGACGTTATGGCCATAGAGATCGACCTCACCGCTACGCCCCCTGAGGCGGTGCGCTACGCACGGAAGCCCGACTGGCTTCGCGTGAGCCTGCCCCATGGTGAAGATTACGAGCGCGTGAAGGCCAAGGTCTCCGGCCTCACGCTCAACACGGTCTGCAAGGAAGCGGCCTGCCCGAACCTTGCGGAGTGCTGGGGCGCCGGAACCGCCACGATTATGATCCTCGGCGACACCTGCACCCGGGGTTGCCGATTCTGCAACGTCAAGACCGGGAATCCCCGCGGGATCGTGGATTGGCTCGAGCCGACGCGCGTCGCCGATGCGGTTCGCGATCTCGGCTGGAAATATCTGGTGCTCACCGCGGTCGACCGCGACGATCTCGCCGACGGCGGAGCGCTGATTTTTGCGAACACCGTTCGCGCGATCCACGAGCGCGTGCCGGGTGCGCGCGTCGAAATTCTCAGCGGGGATTATCGCGGCGATCTCACCGCTTTAGAGATCGTGCTCGATTCCCGTCCCGACGTTTTTGCCCATAATATCGAGACCGTGCGTCGGCTCACACCGCACGTGCGCGATAAGCGCGCGAAGTACGATCAATCGCTGGCGATTCTCCGGCACGCGAAAGAGCGCGCCCCCGAGCGCTTTACCAAGACCTCGCTCATGCTCGGCCTCGGCGAGCGCCCCGAAGAGGTCGAAGCGGCGATGGACGACGCTCGCGCGGCGGGTGTCGATATTTTCACGATGGGCCAGTATCTTCAACCCGGTAAAAAACATCTTCCGGTCACCGAATTTATCACCCCGCAGCGCTTTGCCGAACTTGGAGCGCTCGCCCGTTCGAAAGGATTTCACCAAGTCGTGAGCAGCCCACTCTCGCGGTCCTCCTACCACGCAGAGCAGGCGTTCTCTGCGTGACCAAGTTCTTTCTCAATCGTCCCATCTTCGCAACGGTTTTCGCGCTGATCATCACGATCGCCGGACTTATTGCGATTCCGACCCTTCCGGTCGCACAATACCCGCAGATCAATCCGCCGGTCGTCACGATCTCGGCGTTCTATCTCGGCGCCGATCCGAAGACGGTGGAATCCTCGGTCACCATTCCGCTGGAGCAAGCGGTGAACGGCGTCCAAGGTCTCAATTACGTCTCGTCGGTGAGCGCGCAAGGTTCCTCGTCGATCACCTGTACCTTTCATTTAGGTACCGATCTCGACATCGCCGCCGCCGACGTGCAGAACGCGATCCAGAGCGCGTTCGGGCGCCTTCCCGGAACCGTAACGCAGTCCGGCGTTACCGTCAGCAAAAATGCGGGATCGTTCGTTATGGGTATGTCGCTCATCTCGAACACGAAAAAATACGACACGCTCTTCCTCAGCAACTACGCCGCGTTGAACATCGTCAACGATCTCAAGCGCATCCCCGGCGTCAGCAACGTCAATATTTTCGGCGAGCGTCTCTACGCGATGCGCATATGGCTCGATCCGCACGAGCTCGCAGCGCGCGGCCTCACGGTTACCGACGTGCTCTCGGCGATTCAAACGCAGAACGCGGCCGTCGCCGGTGGTAGCATCGGCTCCCCGCCGCAGCCTGCGAACCAACCCTACACCTACGTCGTGAGCGTTCATGGACGCCTCACGACGCCGCAGCAGTTCCGCGACATCATTTTGCGATCCGATCCCAACGGAGGCATCACCCGCCTCGGCGACGTCGCGCGCGTCGACCTGGGAGCTGAAGACTACAGCAGCTTTTTGCGTTTCGACGGGCACCAAAACGTCGTCGGCATGGGCGTCCAGCAGTATCCTTCGGCAAACGCCCTCACCGTCTCGAGCGCGGTCATCGCCGAGATGAACAAGCTGGAAAAGAAGTTCCCGGCCGGCGTTCATTACCAAGTCGCCTTCAGCTCCACCGCGTTCGTGCAAGAGTCGATCAAGGACGTCTTGGTCACGTTATTGATTTCGATCCTCCTCGTGATCGCCGTCATCTACCTCTTCTTGCAGAACGGTCGCGCGACGCTCATACCTGCGATTACGATTCCGGTCGCCTTGATCGGGACGTTCGCGATCATGAAAATCTTCGGCTTCTCGATCAATACGATCACGTTGTTCGGTATCACGCTGGCAACCGGGCTCGTCGTCGACGACGCCATCGTCGTCATCGAAAACATCGAACGCATCGTGAAACTCCGCGGCACCGGGGTACTCGCGGGGGCCACCGAGGCGATGGAAGAGATTCAAGGAGCGGTCGTCGCGTCGTCGCTCGTCCTCCTCGCGGTCTTTATTCCGGTCGCATTTTTCCCGGGAACGACCGGACAGATCTACAAACAGTTTGCGCTGACGATCGTCGGCTCGATCTCCATTTCGCTCTTTGCATCGCTGACGCTCGCACCGCCGTTAGCGGTGAAGTTCTTGCACGTCGGCGACCGGCCGCCGCGTTTCGGCCTCTTTACCTGGTTCAATCGCCGCCTCGAGCGCTTTCGTAACTCTTACGCCGCGACGCTGCCGCGACTTATAAAAGTACGGCGTCGCGTCTTGGTTGGATTCGCGGCAACGCTGGTTCTCGTCGTCGTGTTATTCAAAGTTATTCCGACCGGCTTCATACCCGACGAAGACCAAGGCTTCCTGATGTGTATCATTCAGGCGCCGGAAGGAACCTCACTTGCGGGAGAGCATGCGGTAGCCGTTCAAGTCGAGAAATATTTTCTCTCGCAACCGCAGGTGGAGCACGTATTTAATATCGGCGGCTTCAGTTTCGGAGGCTCGACGCCGAATCGCGGAATGATGTTCATTCGCCTCAAGCCCTGGAACCAGCGCACGGGGCCATTCAATACGGCGAGCTTTCTTTCTCTAAAATACTTTTTCCACTTCATGTCGTATGCAAGAGCTCAGGTTCTCGTCGTAAATCCTCCGGCCATCAGCGGCGTTGGAACGACGGCCGGTTTTCAATTCGAGTTAGAGAACAACGGCACCTTAACCCTTCGTCAGCTAGATGCCGTGGCGAAGAAAATTATCGCGGCGGCCGCGAAGGATCCCCGGCTCGTTCAGGTGCGCACGCAATTCGCAATTAATTCACCGCAGCTCGATGCGACCGTCGATCGCCAGAAGGCGATCTCTCTCGGGGTTCCGCTTAGCGACCTCTATGCGACGCTGGGAGTCATGCTCGGCGGCGCGTACGTCAACGATTTTAATTATCTCGACCAATCCTATCGCGTCTACGTCGAGGGCGACGAGCCGTATCGCGATCGGATCGCGTCGTTACAGAGCCTCTATACGCGCTCGGCGAGCGGCGGCATGATCCCGCTTCCCGAACTCGTGAGCGTCAAGCGCGCCCTCTCCGCCCCGGTGATCGACCATTACAATCTCTACCGCAATATCGAGATTACCGGGCAAGCCGCGAGCGGGCACAGTTCGGGCGAGGCCATCACCGCGATGGAGCAAATCTTTAAACGTGTCGCACCGCCGGGCGTCAGCTACGAGTGGAGCGGTATCTCGTTAGAAGAGATCCATGCCGGAACGCAGACGATCGTGCTCTTCACGCTCGGCATCATCTTCGTCTTTCTCGTGCTGTCGGCGCTCTACGAGAACTGGATCGACCCGCTCATCGTGCTGCTCGCCGTTCCAGCCGCCCTCTTTGGGGCCCTGGCATTGATCGGGTTGCGCAATCTCGTGCCTGACTTCATCTTTGGTATCCTCGGCGCGGTTGGGGTACCCATTCCCGATCCGTTCGGGAACATGGCCCAGAACGTCTACGTTCAGGTCGGCTACGTTATGCTCGTCGGGCTGGCGAGTAAGAATGCGATTCTTATCGTCGAGTTCGCCAACCAGCAGCTCCGCGCCGGAGCCGATATTACCACCGCCGCCCTCCGGGGGGCCCAAACGCGCCTCCGGCCGATCCTCATGACCTCGATCGCCTTCATCCTCGGCGCCACCCCGCTCGTCTTTGCCACCGGGGCCGGAAGCGCCGCGCGCCAGTCGATCGGGTTCGTCGTTTTCGGCGGCATGTTGGTTTCGACGTTCCTCAACCTGCTCGTCACCCCGGTGCTCTACGTGGTCATTAAGAGCGCGGAGGAGCGGCTTTTCGGCCGACCCTTCGTGGAAACCCACGGCACCACCGCCGGGCTCGAGCTCGGAGAAAATTCGACGCCCCCGCAAGGTTAAGGCGCATCTCCACGCCAGGGAAAGCGGGCCATTAAGAGCAACGTTACCCTCCAACCGGGGGACGCTTTTCCGTTTTCCGCCGGGCTCCCGATTTGGAGATGCGAATGCACAAACTTTCTCTTCGCGCGGTAGCCGCTGGTGCGGCTCTAATCGCGCTAGGGCTCTCGGCGGCGCCGGCCGCCGCTACCACGAGCGAGGCCTTTGCGACGAACGTCGTCGGCGGCGCGAACACCGCGATTAAGAACGCGATGAAGGCCCCAACTGCGAAAAACGCCGTCGGCAAGCACACCGTCGCTCAGGTTCCCCCAGTCGAACAGCACCCCGTCGGCGGTGCGACCGTCCAGCAAGGGCTTCCGACCGGCTTCACCTACACCGCCGATGCATCGATGGCGTTCCCCTACGGCAACATTGGAACCGCAAAAGGTCAGTGGCTGCCGGGCGGCGTCGATCTCGTTGCGGGATACGGTTTCAACCCGAACAACCGCTTCATGGTCTCGATGTACCAGCTTCAGCATTATCCGTACGGCTTCAACAGCGGAACCGTACCGCTCTACTTACAGGGTTTTGCCAATCCGATCGGATGCGTCAACCTCGATAACACCTCGGCCAATGGGTGCACCCCGCAGAACATCAACGTTACCACCAAGGATACGTTCCTGTTTTTCAACTACGAGCGACTCTTCTCGATTAAGTTCAATAACGGCCGCGTGCTGCCGATCGTGGTAACGCCGACGTACGTTTCGCGCTGGTCGAAAATCGGCGCATCGACGCAGAACGACGACACCGTTCCGTTCGCCGTCAATCCGCCCGACGGCCCGATCTTCTTCAATACGAAGACGCGTTCGGCGCAAGTCTGGTCGCTCGCCGTCACGGTGCCGTTCCTGAAGACGCCGAAAATGTTCGGCACGTTCACCGTCGCCCCGGGCTGGCTCAATCATCCCAACGGCATCAACGGCGTGAACAAGGCGCAGCTCTACCAGATCCTCTATCTCGAATACACGCCCGATTCTAAAACGAAGTTCTTCTTCGAGCCCCAGAGTTCGCGCGACTATCTCCCGACCGATCCGTACGCGCAGCATCTCTTCGCATACTTCCTCGGCGTCTCGCGCCGCTTGACCAAGAACACGTTCGTTCAGCTCCAGCTCAACAGCGGCGGGCCTTCGAACGAGACCCCATATGGCGTCTCGGCGATCTCCTGCGCCTCGATCACGCAATGCGCGCCGGTCGTCGGCGGCCTCAAAGCCACTCAAATTCAGATTCAGTTCGGCATCGGTTCGCCGAGCGTGATTCAGTTCTAAGGCAAGGATGAGAACGATGAAGATCAAGCATCTCCAACGCGCATTCGCCCTGGTCGCCATGGCCGCGCTCGCGGCTTGCGGCGGCGGCGGCAACAGCGCCTCGACAATCCCGGCGCCGGGCCCCTCGGCAGCCCCGAACATTCTCTCCCGCATCGTCGGCGTCGGCGACAGCCTGACGGCCGGCTACCAATCGGCAGGATGGCTCGGCGCAACGAATGTCCCGAACCCGCTTCTCACCGGCACGCCGTATGCCGGCGCACCGGCACCGTTCGGCCAAGAGAACGGCTGGTGGTCGCTGCTTTACGAACAAGCGCAGACAGCAGTGACCGGCGCGCCGTTCAGCCCGCTGTTAATGGCCGGCCCGACGAGCCCGCTTCCGCTCATCGCGGGGCCGGGTATCGGCAACGAACTCGTGCCCGCAAATCCGGCGCTCACCGGCGGGCTCGAATTCGGCCCGCTCTTCGGCACCGCACCCGGCGCGGGCTGCAAAGCAAACGATCGAGCGGCCTATAGCCTCTCGACGGTC
>JAJYMV010000173.1 GCA_021786705.1 bacterium | reverse complement strand
CGGCGTCGTCTACGCAATCGCTCCGTCGCCGATTCGTGCGAACGTCGTTTGGGCGGGCACCGACGACGGGCAAGTCTGGATAACGACCGACGGTTGCAAGCATTGGCGTAACGTCACGCCCAAAGCGCTCACGCCGTGGAGCAAAGTCGGCATCATTTCCGCATCGCACTTCAATCCGCAGGTCGCCTATATCGCGGTGGATCGCCACCGCCTCGACGATCTCACGCCGTACATCTATCGCACCTCCGACGGCGGGAACACCTGGACGCGCATTACCGACGGCATTCCGCCGCACGATTTTGTGAACGTCGTTCGCGAGGATCCGCACCGCCCCGGCCTGCTCTATGCAGGGACCGAGCGCGGAATGTTTATCTCGTTCGATAACGGCAATCGCTGGGAATCGTTCCAGCGCAATCTGCCGGTGACATCGGTTCGCGATATCGTCATCAAGCACGGCGACATCATCATCGCCACCCACGGCCGCGGCGTTTACGTCATGGACGACGTCGCGCGCCTCCGCGAGATCTCCAAAGCGAGTCTCCAATCCCCGGCGTATCTCTACGCTCCGGCGCCGAGCTATCGCCTGAAACCCTATAACGACGAAGAGACGCCGATTCCGTACGACGAAGCGCAACTCGACAATCCCACCTACGGCATGCAGATCGACTACGCGATCGGAAAAACGCCGAGCACACCCGTCGTTATGGAGATTCGCGACGCTCGCGGAACGGTGTTGCGGCGCTGGAGTTCGAGCCAGCACGTGAGCGCGCCGAATCCGCAGAAGGTCGATATTCCGGCGTACTGGCTGCGCGCGATGCCGCTTCCGGGAACCTCGTTGGGAACCCACCGGTTCGCGTGGGATCTCCGGGCGGGGAGCCCCGGTGGAGCGTTGGTGCCGCCGGGCACCTACCGAGTGGTACTGAAGGTCGATGGAAAGACCTACGCACGCAATGCGACGCTGCTCCGCGACCCGCGCACGCATACGAGTACCGCCGAAATGCGAGCGCAGTTTGCGTTCGCACAAGCGCTCGAAGCGACGATCCATCGGATCCGCGTCGCGCAGTACGCCGCACAGCGCCTCCTCGACGGCGGAAAACTCGATGCCGCGCACAAGCACGAGTTGCTGACGCAGGTCATCGGCGTTCCGCCGGCATCGAGCCCCGACGATTCGATCGGCAAGGCGTCGCTCGACTTTTCGAGCCTTGGCTTCCTAGCGAATTCGTACGGGGCACTCGTCTCGGCGGTCGAGTACGGGCAAGGTACGTTCGCGGCAGCACCGCGCAACGCGAAAAATCCCGGAATTACCGAAACGATGCAGAGCGCGAAACGCAAACTCGACGCGATACTTGCGAAGACGCTCGCAAAGCTCGCCTCGCTCGAACACGCGCACTAACCGCCTCTGTCATCCCGAGTAGCCGCGAAGCGGCGTATCGAGGGAGCCCTGTCATCCCGAGTAGCCGCGAAGCGGCGTATCGAGGGAGCTCTGTCATCCCGAGTAGCCGCGAAGCGGCGTATCGAGGGAGCTCTGTCATCCCGAGTAGCCGCGAAGCGGCGCATCGAGGGAGCCCTGTCATCCCGAGTAGCCGCGAAGCGGCGTATCGAGGGACCCCTGTCATCCCGAGTAGCCGCGAAGCGGCGCATCGAGAGAGCCCTGTCATCCCGAGTAGCCGCGAAGCGGCGTATCGAGGGAGCCCTGTCATCCCGAGTAGCCGCGAAGCGGCGCATCGAGGGAGCCCTGTCATCCCGAGTAGCCGCGAAGCGGCGCATCGAGGGATCGCACACGCGCCTCGATACGCGCGTCGCGCTACTCGGCGTGACAACGATGCGCTATTCGACGTGACACGTTCGCGCTAACCACTCGAATGACGACGCGCGAGCGTGCGATGTCGGCGCATCCGACGAGCGATTAAGCGAGCGGCGAGGACCCTGACATTGTTTGTCCGAGCCGCGAGCGTCTAGCTCGGAGCGGTGCGCCGCAGCCGCACGGTCGCGCAAGAACGTGCGCGCCTCGATACGCGCGGAGTTTACCCGAGCTCGCCGAGGGGCGCTACTCGGCGTGACAACGATGCGCTACTCGGCGTGACAACGATGCTCGCTCGGCGCCGACGGCGCCGAGCGAGCGGTGCGGGGGTGATTACGGAGCGCTATACCAGGCGTCGAGATCGCGCTGGTAGTTGGCCAGCGACTGCGGGTTGAGGTAGATCATGTGCCCGACGCGATAGTAACGATAGGTGATATTCCGCTGTAACGACGGCGGAATGCCGAGATGTTCGAAGGTGTAAAGCGCCGCTTCGTAGGGCGTGGCGAAGTCGTAGTAGCCCATCGCAACGAACACCTTCATGCTCGGCTCGTTGGTCATCGTCGCCGCGATATCCGGCGCGACGTTCGTCGGCTGCATACCGTGGTGTTTCCAATCCCAACCACCGTTTTGGGCGATGATGTTATAAACGCTGCTCCGATAAGGAATCGGAGGATTGTATTTCAGCGTCTCGCGCAGATACTGGTTGACGGCTGCGGTGAACGGGTCGTCGATCGCCGCATCGGTCGGGTCCCACGGCGCCGAAGCCTGGTTCCCGTCGATCGTCGTGGTTTCGTAGCGCGAATCGAGCCGCCCGACGATCTTGCCGCTATTTCGCAGCAGTTCGTTTTCAAACCGACTGTACGGAATGCGGAGATTCGCATTGAGAATATACTGCAGCGAGAGCCCGGTATATTCGTGCAGCTTATTTGCTATCGCCATGCGCTGCGATTGCGGAAGAGCGTCGCCTTGCGCGAGCGCGGTGAGATAGGGACCCATCGCGAAGCGCTGGACCCGCGCGAGGAACGGACGAAGGTGTGCGGGGCGATTCGGCACCGCGCGGTGATACCACGCCGTCGCCGCTTCGGTGGGGAGATAAAGGACAAAGCCCCAATCGCCGCCGCCGACCGCAGCGGGAACGTAGCCGAAGTTTACGGTCCAGTCGAGATTGAAGTTTAGAATCGAAGATTGAAAGACGACCCCGTTGAGGCCGACGCCGTCCTGCTGAAGATCGGCGGCGAGAGCGGCGTCGCGCGTCGTGCCGTAACTCTCACCGAACAAATATTTCGGCGAGTTCCAGCGCCCGAACTTGCTGATATAGTTCTGTACGAACTGGGCGAATGCGCTCGCGTCCTGATCGACGCCGAAGAACATCTTCGGCGTTCCCGCGCCAATGATGCGGCCGAAACCGCTATCGGGCATATCGATGAACACTTCGTCGGTTTTATCGAGCAACGTGTATCCGTTGGGAACGATGCGATAGGGCGGCGGACCGGTCAGCGTTCCGCTTCCCGAAATCACGCGCACCGGGCCGAACGAGCCCATGTGCAGCCACATCGTCGAGCTCCCGGGCCCGCCGTTGTAAAAAAAAGTCACCGGGCGCGCGGTCGGTTGCGCGCCGTCTTTGGTGTACGCAACGTAGAAAATGCGCGCCGTGGGCCGATTCGCTTGGTCGTGCAGGGTGATCGTCCCGGCGCGCGCCGTGTAATGAATCGTCTCTCCGTGGACGACGACGCTACCGTGGGTTACCGAATCCGGGTACCGCGCCGGAACGCTCACGGGCGGCTTTTTCGGCGTTGCTTTCACTGGTGCGGCAGCGCCGACGACCGGAAGCAAGACTGCGAGCGCGGCCGCGCCCACAAGCAAGCGAGTGCTTCTCAAAATGTTCCTCCTACAACCTCGTGCGTCGGGCTATGCAACCGACTGTATTTTTGGATCGCTTCGATAGAACTCGTCGATTGCCCCGGCATAGCGAGATTCGACGACGCGTCGCTTCACCTTCATCGAAGGCGAAAGTTCACCCGATTCGATGCTAAACTCCCGCGGAATCACGACCGCCCGCCGAATCTGCTCGAAACTTCCGAGATCGGCGGTGCGCTTGCGCACCTCAGCGGCATAAAAGGCCTTCACGTCGTCGCGCTTTGCCAGTTCGTCGACCGTGGCATCGGCGGGGAGTTCGATTTCCGCTCGCAGGTTCTCCCAATTCGGGCAGACCAGCGCGCCTGGGTAGGGGCGCCCGTCGCCGAAAACCATCGCTTGCGCGACGAACATCGAACGCTTAATCGCGCTCTCGACGCGCGCCGGCGCGACGAATTTACCGGTCGCCGTTTTGAATACTTCTTTCTTCCGATCGGTGATGGTGAGATAGCCGTTGGCATCGACCTCACCGATATCGCCGGTGTGAAACCACCCGTCGGCCAGCACGGCCTGCGTCGCCTCCGGATCGCGATAATAACCGAGCATCACGTGGCGCCCGCGCGTCAGCACCTCGCCGTCGGCGGCGATACGCACTTCGACACCGGGAATCACCGCGCCGACGCTTCCGTATTTATTTTTCTCCGGATAATTGACCGTCACGACGGGCGAAGTTTCGGTGAGCCCATAGCCCTGCATGATCGGCATTCCGAGCCCGAGATAGGTCATCGCCACATCGACGTGCAGCGCCGCACTTCCGCTGCTGAAAAATTTCATCGCATCGAGCCCGAGACGCGCGCGCACGTTTTCAAGGACCAGCCGCTTGGCAACGGCATATTGGACGGAGAGCAGCGGATTGAAGCCGCCGTACGTTTTCGCGCGCGCCCAATGTCGAGCCGTCCGCAACGCCCACGGAACCAGCCGAGCTTGCAACCCGCCGGCCCGCAGGGCGTTCCCGTTAATTCCGGCGAGAACGCGGTCGAAGATTCGCGGAACGCAGGTCATGTAATTGGGGCGGGCATGAAGCAAATCGGGAATGAGCTCGTTGGCATCGTGGCAGATGAAATAGGTCGGTTTCGCGAGGAAGTAGATGAACATCATCGTCTGTTCGTAAATGTGCGAAAACGGCAGAACCGAAAGAACGCGATCTTGCGGCGTCAGAACCGCAAAGGCACCGTAGAGCGACGATTTCGCATCGAAGGCGATGTTATCGTGCGAAAGCATGACGCCTTTGGGATTGCCCGTCGTGCCGCTCGTATAGATGAGAATGGCGAGATCGTCGGGCTTGAGCGATGCGTAATAGGATTCGGGCAGCGATGGATCGGCGGCGCGTTCGCGCGCACCGTCGCTTTCGAACGATGCAAGTGCGAACGGCCCTTTCGATTCGAAGACGATCGCTCGCGGGAGAACCGGAATCGCCGCTCCCAGCGTGCGCAGCGTCGCCTCGGTATCGACGACCAGTAACTTCGCTTCGGAGTGCTTGAGAATGTAGGCGGTAATATCGCCGGCTTGCGTCGGATAGATCGGAACGACGATGCATCCGCTCATTAGAATTCCGAAACTCGTCGCGATCCAATCGACGGAATTGTGGCCGATGAGCGCGACGCGGTCGCCGCCCTGCAACCCGGCGGCGCGAATCGCGCATGCAATATTCTTGGCGCGGTCGAGTAATTCGGTGCTCGAGATATCGATCCAGCCTTCGCCCCTTCGCTCGGCTACAGCGCGTTCGCGCGGCTCCGACAGCACGCGCATAATGAGCTCTGGAAGCGTCTCGCGCTCCGACATCCAATCGACCATCGTAGCCAAGTTTTTGCCCGCTCCGTCGCCTCTGACCTTTCCGGCGCACCGAAGTTCAGACTACACGTGAAGGAACGGACGCGCTTGCTCGAGCCGCGAGGGGCTCATCCCCGCCACATCGAGGAGCTGGTCGAGCGAATCGAAGGGGCCGTCGCGTCGGCGCACGGCAAGGATCCTCCCGGCGACGATGGGACCGATGCCGGGCACCGCAGCGAGCGCGCTCGCGTCGGCGCCGTTGAGATCGACGCGGGCACCGACGAGTGCGGCGCCCTTCTTCCCGCCCTTTCCGCGCGGCGTCCGCGGGACGCGAAGCGTGCTCCGGCGCCGGGCCGGCGCGCCGACCTGCGGGACGAGCACCTCTTCGCCGTCGGCAAGAAGCGCGGCAAGATCGACGCGGTCCAGGTCGGCGCCCGGCAGCGCGCCTCCCGCTGCGGCGACGGCTGCCTCGGCGCGCGCGCCGACGGGAAGGTGATAGAGCCCCGGGTGCGCGACCCGGCCCGCGATATCGACGAGCAGGCCCGGAGTGAGGCGCCCGGCATGCGGCGCGCTCCTCGCGCTCGGGGCGCGATTCCCGCTCCGAGCGAGCCGCGCGGGCGGAACGGCGAGGGGCGTCGGCGCTGGGCGGAAGGCAAACAGCGCGACGATGAGGGCGAGGGCCGGGAGAGCGATCCAACGTTTCATGCCGTTCCTTCACGCGAATCGCTGCGTTGGAAAGCACGCTGCGACCCCTGCGGTGGGAGGGCTTGCCCCGGTTGCGTATGCTAAGCAGATGGCCGCAGCATACGATTTCCAGGATATCGAGCAGCGCTGGCGCGAGCGTTGGGAGCGCGACGGGCTCGCCGTGGCTCGCCCCGATGCGAAACGCGAGAAGTATTACGTGCTCGAAATGCTGCCGTACCCATCGGGAGATCTCCACGTCGGGCACGCAAAGAACTACACGATCGGCGATGCGATCGCTCGGTCGATGCGCATGCTGGGCTACAACGTGCTGCACCCGATGGGCTGGGACGCCTTCGGCCTGCCGGCTGAAAATGCGGCGATTCAACGCGGAATCGCGCCCGCGGCCTGGACGCTCTCGAACATCGCGAACATGCGGCGACAGTTGCGGCTCATGGGCACCAGTTACGACTGGTCGCGCGAGATCGCAACCTGTACGCCGGAATACTATCGCTGGAATCAGTGGCTCTTCTTGCGCTTGTACGAACGCGGACTCGCCTACAAACGCGAAGCACCGGTCAACTGGTGCCCGAAAGATGCGACGGTTCTGGCGAACGAACAGGTGATCGACGGGCGTTGCTGGCGCTGCGACACGCCGGTGGAGCGCCGCAATCTCTCGCAGTGGTTTTTGCGCATTACCGAGTACGCCGATCGTTTGCTCGACGGGCTCGAACACCTTGACGGGTGGCCGGAGCGCACGCGCACGATGCAGCGCAACTGGATCGGCAAGAGCGAAGGCGCGCAATTTTCGTTTGCTATCGATGGAGCCGACGAGCGCATCGAGGTCTTCACCACGCGCGTCGACACCGTTTACGGTGTGACGTTCCTTGCACTCGCTCCCGAACATCCGGTCGTGACCTGCATCAAGGGGCTCGTACCCCCCGAGAGCGCCCGCGCCATCGATGCGTTTGCCGAGAGCTTGCGCTCGAAGTCCGAGCTCGAACGGACGAGCTTGATGGAGAAGCAAGGGCTCTTTACCGGTGCGTACGCAATCCATCCGCTCTCGGGCGCGCGCGTGCCGATCTGGGTGACGAATTACGTGCTCGCCGAGTACGGAACGGGCGCCGTCATGGGAGTTCCCGCGCACGACGAACGCGATTTCGATTTCGCGCGGAAGCACGCGTTGCCGATCGTACGCGTCATCGTTCCAACGGGGAGTTCGCTTGCGGCCGACGCGCCGAGCGCCGAGGCGTTCGTCGAAGACGGCACGCTCGTCGGGAGCGGAGCCTTCGACGGCATGCCGAGCGCCGAAGCGCGCCGCGCGATCGCCGCGGAGCTTGCACGGCGCGGCATCGGCAACGCGACGACGAACTATCGCCTGCGCGATTGGCTCGTGTCGCGGCAACGCTATTGGGGCACGCCGATTCCGATCGTCTATTGCGAAGCGTGCGGTGAAGTGCCGGTGCCCGACGAACAGCTTCCGATTCTTCTGCCGCCCGACGCACCGATTACCGGCGAAGGCTCGCCGTTGGCGCGGCTCCCGTCCTTTATTGAAACGCGCTGTCCGAAATGCGGAGCGCCCGCGCGGCGGGAGAGCGACACGATGGACACGTTCTTCGAATCGTCGTGGTATTATTTGCGCTATCTCGATCCGCGCAACGAACGCGCGCCCTGGGCACGCGAAGCGGCCGATGCGTGGATGAACGTCGACCAATATATCGGCGGCTCGGAGCACGCCGTGCTGCACCTACTCTATTCGCGCTTTTTCTATAAGTTTTTCCACGATTGCGGTTGGGTGAGCGGCCCCGACGAACCCTTCGCACGCCTTTTTCACCAGGGAATGCTACTCGCGAACGGCGAGAAAATGTCGAAATCGCGCGGCAACGTCGTCGGGATCGATGAAACCGCCGAAAAGAACGGCGTCGATGCGATGCGCCTGTTCTTGCTCTATGTGACGCCTCCCGAGGACACCAGCGACTGGACCGACGAGGGCATCAACGGGCGCGTACGATTCGTCAATCGCGTTTGGCGCGCGTGCGAACCGCTCGCCGCGCGCGCGAGGAGCGCCGACGTGCGCGCGCTTCCCGTCTGCACCACGCCCGACGAGAAGGCGCTGGTACGAGCGGTCCATCTGGCGGCGCGCTCGTTGGTAGAAGAGACGATGTCGCGGCGCTTCCACTACAACACCACGATCGCTCGCCTCGATGAAACCATCAACGCCCTTACGACTGCTGTCGGCGTTGCGCCCGATTCGCCTGCGACGCTCTACGCGGTGCACGCAGTACCGTTACTGCTCGCGCCGTTCGCTCCGCATATCGCCGACGAACTCTGGTCGCGGTATGGTTACGAGCGTTCGGTTCATCTCGAAGCCGCACTCGCGCCGGAGGAAGCGGCACTCGCGCTCGACGAGATTACGCTGGTGGTGCAGGTCAACGGCAAGGTGCGCGCGCGCATCGCCTGCGCGCCCTCGATCTCGGAGAGCGAGGCGTTCGAACTTGCAGAGGCTGAGCCCGCGCTGCGCGTCTACCTCGACGGCAAGGAAGTGCGCAAACGCTTCTACGTTCCCGGGAAGCTCGTCAACTTCGTCGTCGGCTAGGCGCCGCGTTGTCACGCCGAACGCGCGGTATTGTCACGCCGAGTAGGCACCGCAGGTGCCGTATCGAGGCGCGAGTGCGATCCCTCGATACGCCCGCTTCGCGGGCTACTCGGGATGACAGCGCCGGCGTTGCGGGCTACTCGGGATGACAAAGCACCCCTGCTCGGGATGACCGCCGAAAAGCTAGAGCGCTGCGAAAAATTCGTAGGTTTCGCGCATGCCGTCGCGGAGATTGGTCTGCGCGGCCCATTGCAGCGCCTCGCGCGCGAGCGCAGGATCGTACCCGATATCCCGCGCGTCGCCGGCACGCCGTTCAGCGCGCGTAATCGGGGCTTCGAAGCCGCTGATCTCGACTAACGCACGGTAGATATCGTTGACGCTGGTTCGCGCCCCGGTGCCGATGACGAAGCATTCGCCCGAACCGCGTTCGAGTGCGGCGAGGTTGGCGCGAGCGACATCCTTCACGTACACGTAATCGCGCGTTTGCTCGCCATCCCAATCGATGCGCACGCCTTCCCGTTTGAGAAAGCGCCCGATGAAGATCGCGATCACGCCCGCTTCACCATTGGGGTCCTGCCGGGGGCCGTAGACGTTGCCGTACCGCAGCGCCGTAAAATCGAGCCCCTTTTC
>JAJYMV010000026.1 GCA_021786705.1 bacterium | reverse complement strand
TTTCCCTCGCCTCGATACGGCGCTTTCAGCGCCTACTCGGCGTGACAAAGCCGGTTCTCGGCGCAACCACTTCGCCCGCAGCCGATGTCAGCCCGAGTAGCCGCCGGCAGGCGGCGTATCGAGGGCCATTTCCCTCGCCTCGATACGGCGCTTTCAGCGCCTACTCGGCGTGACAACTCCGTCTCCGGAGAGAATGCCGCTACAGAATCGATTGTCCGAGCGCCGAGCAGATGAGCCCGACCGCGAGTGCCGCCGTCTGATTGCGGTGGTCGAGGATCGGATTGATCTCGACCATCTCGAGCGAACCGACTTGCCCGCTCGCCGCAAGCATCTCCATAATTAGATGCGCTTCGCGGAAACTTAAACCGCCTTTCACGGTGGTGCCGGTCCCCGGCGCCTCGCTCGGATCGATACCGTCCATATCGAACGAGATATGAATCGGCCCGCTCGATCCGGCAATTGCAATCGCTTCGTCCATAATGCGCGAGATGCCGAGCCGATCGACGTCGGTCATCGTGAACGCGCGCACGCCCGACTCGCGTAGGTTTCTCTTTTCGACCGCGTCGACGTCGCGCAGGCCGATCTGCACCGTCCGCGCGCGGTCGGCGTATCCGTTCTCCAGCGCGAACCAGAGCGGCATGCCGTGAACGTTTCCGGTCGGCGAAGTTTTCGGGCTATTGATATCGCTGTGGGCGTCGATCCACACGATTCCCGGCGCCGCGTCGCGCGCCCGCGTCAGCCCCGCGAGCGTTCCCATCGCAATCGAATGGTCGCCGCCGAGCACGATCGGAAAGCTCTTTTCGGCGAGAATCCGCTCGACGATTCCGGCGAGTTCGGCGCAGACGGCTTCGATCGTATCGAGGTACTTCGCGTGGGTATCGCTCACCGCCAACGATTCGCGGATCGGCACGTGCAGATTTCCGCGATCCTCGATATGCGCGACGCCGATCGCGCGCAATTTCTCGTGCAGGCGTGCGTATCGAACCGCCGACGGCCCCATGTCGACGCCGCGGCGGCTGGCGCCTAAATCCATCGGGACGCCGACGATGTCGACGCGCTCGCGCATCGCTCGCTCCGCCGCGATCATAACGCCTCCTTTGCGGAGTTCTTCCGCACTGCGCGCAGCCCGGCGGCGACAAGCGCGTAGAAGGCTCGAATCGGCGCGCGCACCGGGGCGAGCGGCCCGTCGATATAGCCGTCGTCGAAATCGAGCATCCACGTCAACGGCCGAAAAACCGGCGGGAGCGGCCGACTCGTCCAGCGTCGCGCGCGCGCGACGCCCTCGGGGAAGTGCGCCTCGAGCGCCGCGAGGACCGCGGCGTCGTCGGGCGCGGCTTTCACGATCTGCGTGAACGTCGGATAATCGGTTCCCAGGATGCGCAGGAGATTTTCGTCCCCGGGGCTCTGCCCGTACAGGTAACTACCGAGGCGCCCGGCGAGCGCGGCCCGTGCCTTGTCGATGATGCGCGGCAACCACCGAATGCCGCCGAGCTCGTCGCTCCATCGGCGCGGGGGAGCGAGCGTCAGGTCGATCGTTTCCATATCGTTCCTCGCTTCTCGACGCAGGCGCGCGCCTCCGTCCGTCGTAGCAGGGCAACGAATGAGAATCCTCGCTCGCGCGCTCTCGGCCTGCGCCCTCGCGGCACTCGTCGTTGCGTGCGCGCCGAGCACGGAGCAGGGGCGCGGCCTCTCGCTGGGGATGGTCACCGATATCGGCGGACTCGGCGATAAATCGTTTAACGATTCGGCGTATCGCGGGCTGCTTTTCGCGCACCGCACGCTCGGAGCGCGCATCTCGGTGTTGCAGTCGCGTTCCGCAGCCGATTACCAACCCAATCTCGAGGCGCTCGCCAACGAGCGTTTTTCGGTGATCTATGCAATCGGGTTCCTCATGAGTAAGGACCTCGACCAAATCGCGCGCGACCACCCGCACACCCACTTCGCAATCGTCGATGCGGTCGTCAACGAACCGAACGTCGTTTCGATCACCTTCCGCGAACAAGACGGTTCGTTTCTCGCCGGGGCGCTCGCCGCGATGATGAGCTCGACGAAGCACATCGCTTTTCTCGGCGGTCAAGATATTCCGCTCTTGCATAAATTCGAAGCCGGGTATATTGCCGGAGCTCGAGAGATCGATCCAAAAATACAAGTTGACGCGAAATACATCGGCAGTTTCGACGATGTCGCCGCCGGCAAAGAACTCGCCGACGTTGAACTGAACGACGGTGCCGATATTCTTTACGCCGCCGCCGGAAAGGCCGGAATGGGTGCGATTGAAGCGGTGCAAACGCGCCCCGGCGCGTATGCGATCGGCGTCGATTCCAACCAAGATGGGCTCGCCCCGGGGAAGGTCCTTACCTCGATGGTGAAACGCGTCAACGTTGCGGTCTTCGACGTTGCGAAGGCCTACCAAGAGGGCAAACCCATGCACGGGCACGTCGTGTTCGGTTTGCGCGAGGGCGGCGTCTCGCTGACGCATTTCAAATATACGCGCGCGAAGATCGGGCCCGCTCGCCTCGCGCGCTTGGCGCGCATTCGTGCCGCGATCGTCGACGGGCGCATCGTTCCGCCGTCGACGCTCCGCGCGCTTGCGGCGTTTCAACCGGTGGCGCTCTGAACGGCTCGCTGCACCTTCGCGGCATCTCGAAGCGCTACGACCGCCTGCAGGTGCTCGACGACGTCGATCTTACCTGCGAGGCCGGCGAAATCCACGCATTAGTCGGTGAAAACGGTGCCGGGAAATCGACGCTCGCCGCGATCGCGGCGGGTGAAATTACCGCAGATACCGGAACGATCGAACGGAGCGGGCGTATCGGCCTCGTGCACCAGCACTTCGCGCTCATCGACCGTTTGCGCGTGTGGGAGAACGTCGTTCTCGGCCACGAACCGCAGCGCGGAGGCGCGATCGACCGCGGCGCGGCATGCGCGTTCGTGCGCGATCTCGGCGAACGGTACGGCCTCGAGGTCGATCCGGAGGCGGTGGTCGAAACGCTACCCGTCGGCATTCGCCAGCGCGTCGAACTCTTGCGCGAGCTCGCGCGCGACCCCGGCATTCTGATTCTCGACGAACCGACCGCGGCGCTCTCGCCGAGCGAGGTCGAGCGACTCTTCGGTACGATCGCGCTGTTGACGCAACGCGGCGTCGGCGTTCTCGTCATCACGCACAAACTCGACGAAGTGTTCGCGCACGCCGGGCGCGTCACGGTCCTGCGGCGCGGCCGCGTGGTGGAGGAACGGCCGATCTCCGCGACCACGCGCGAACAGGTCGCGCGCGCGATGATCGGCGGGGAGATTCCCGCGATTCCGGCGCACGAGCCGACGCACGGAGCGATCGCCGTGCGCGTGGCCGGCCTCGCCGTTCCGGGGGCGATCGAGAACCTCTCGTTGCAGATCGCCACCGGGGAGATTCTCGGCATAGCCGGCGTGGAGGGAAACGGGCAGAGCGCGCTCGCCGACGCGCTCGCCGGTTTAACCGCGTTTCGCGGCACGATCGAACGCCCGCACTCCATCGGCGTTATCCCGCAAGATCGCTTGCTCGAAGCGGTGATCCCGAATTGGTCGTTGCTCGAAAATGTGATGCTCGGACGCGAACGTGCGACGAGTGCCAAAGCCTCGTGGCGCATCGACCGCGCTGCGGCCCGCGCGCAGTGCACGGCGATCGTCGAACGCTTCGATGTCCGTGCCGCGAGTATCGACGCGCCGTTATCGACGCTCTCGGGCGGGAACCAACAAAAGCTCGTCGTCGGGCGCGCGCTCGTCGACAACCCGGCGTTCGTCATCGCCTACAATCCGACGCGCGGCATCGATATCGGCGCGACCGCGACGGTCCACACCGAGTTGCTCGCGGCCCGCAATCGCGGCGCCGCGATCTTGCTGATCTCCTTCGAGCTCGACGAACTCTTCGCACTCTCCGATCGCATTCTGGTGATGACGCGAGGAGCGTTACGCGGCGAGTTCTCCGAACGTCGCTTCGATCGCGAAGCGATCGGACGATTGATGGTGAGCGCGTGAACCGCGAGAGCGCGAAAGCACTCGCGATCGGCACCTTCGGCGTCGCCGCGGCGATGTCGCTCGCGATGATCGCTTCGCACGTCTCGCCGATCGTCGGGTTTAACGCCTTTTTCTACGGTGCGTTCGGCGGCAAACAGCAGATCGCCGAGACGCTGGCGAGCACCACCGCGCTCCTCTTTCCCGCACTCGGTATCGCGATCGCCTTCCGCGCCGGGCTCTTCAATATCGGCGCGGAGGGGCAACTGTTAATCGGCGGGCTGCTCGCGGGCTGGATCGGAACGCGGATCGACGTACCGCCGGCGATCGCCATTGCGGCGATCTTTCTCGCCGGCGCGATCGGCGGCGCGCTCTGGGGAGCGATAGCCGGGTGGCTGAAAGCGGCGCGCGACGCCAACGAAGTGATCTCGACGCTCATGCTCAATTTTATCGCCGCATCGCTCGCGCTCTATCTCGTCACCGGGCCGCTGCGCGCCCCCGATGCAGCGGGCCCCGAACTCTCGCTCCTCCCCCATGCATACTGGCTTCCGACGCTGCTCTCGCATACACGCGCCACGATCGCGTTGCCGATCGCGCTGCTCGCGGCATTCGCGCTGCGATACGTGCTCGATTCGACGTGGTTCGGCTATCGCTTGCGCGCTGCGGGCGAAGCGCCGGAGGCGGCGCGGCGCGCCGGGATATCGTTGTCGCGCGTTGCGCTCTGGGCGATGGCGTGGTCGGGAGCGCTCGCGGGGATGGGCGGAGCGGCCCTCGTTGCTGGCGAGTTGCACCGCTTTAACACGCAACTCTCACCGGGCTACGGATTCATCGCCATCGCCGTCGCGCTTGTCGGCGGGCTCGAACCGCTGACGATCTGCGTCGCGGCGCTCGCATTCGGCGCGTTGGAATCGGGCGGCCTCGCATTGCAGGCGGCGGCTGCCGTTCCGAAGGATGCAATCCACGTGATCGAAGGGTTGCTGGTCTTCGCACTCGCGGCGCGGCGCTATCTCGGCGCGCGGGGAGCGGGCGCACGATGACGCTCTCGCTCGTGCTCTCGTTATTCGCGCTTGCATTGGTTCGCGGAACGCCGATTCTGCTTGCGGCACTCGGAGGCGTTCTCTCCGAACGCGCCGGTATCGTCAATATTGCATTGGAGGGTGAGATGACCGCCGGGGCCTTTGCCGCGGCGCTGCTCTCGTACTTCACGCGCGACCCGTGGATCGGTGCGATCGGCGGCGTTGCGGTCGGCGCGGCGGTGGGATTTGCGCTCGGCTTCGCCGCGACGCGGTGGCGCGTCGATCAAATCGTCGCGGGGATGGGCATCAACCTCATCTGCACCGGCGGCGCGGCATTCGGATTGATTTACGTCTTCAATCAAGCGGGCGTCACGCCGCAGGTTCCGGCGATCAATCAAGCGCTCTGGCCGATGGTCCTGCTGGGCATCGCGCTCGCCGCAGCGTTGCAGTGGGCGATCGCGCGGACGCCGATCGGCTTGCGATTGAGAGCGTGCGGCGAGAATCCGCACGCCGCACGCGCCGCCGGCATCGATCCGCTCGCCGTGCGGCTCTACGCCAGCACCATAGCGGGTGGGCTCGCCGGGCTCGGCGGCGTCTTTCTCGCGCTCGGGGAACTCAATCTCTACTCCGACGGCATGATCGCCGGACGCGGCTTCATCGCTCTCGCCGCCGTTATTTTTGGAAGATGGACGCCGCTCGGGGCCGCCGGCGTCGCCCTGATTTTCGGTTTGCTCGAAGCATTGCAGTTCGCGCTTCAGGGGAATATCGCGTGGCTACCGAGCGATTTTCTCCAAGCGTTGCCCTATATCGCCGCACTTCTCGCGTTGCTCGGCGCGAGCGGACGCTACCGCCCACCTGCCGCCGAAGGGAAACCCTATCCATGATGTATCCGCGCATCTTTATCGTCGCTGCCCTCGCCGCAGCGCTCGCGTGGATCGGCACGCCACCCTGCGCCGCCGCGATCCCGCCGCCGATGCGCGGGCTCCGCGATGCCCTTCGTTCGCTCGCACGATCGAGCGATGCCAACGTGGGCATCGCCGTCGAAGATCTCGCGACCGGCGCCGTCACCGGATACAATCTCAATCGCTCGATGCCGGCGGCATCGACGATAAAAATTCCGGTGATGATCGAGGTGTTCCGGCAGATGGCGCGCGGACGCTTCACCTTGACGCACGTCATGCATCTGCGTGCGGAAGATCGCGATTACGGCTCCGGGGATCTCGCGTACGCACCGCTCGGAGCATCGATCACCGTCAAAGAGCTTCTTTCAAAGATGATCGATATCAGCGATAACACCGCCGCAAATATGCTGATTCGGCTCGTCGGCCGCCGGCGCATCAACGCGGCGATGCAAGCCTACGGATGCCACCATACCTACCTTCGAACGGCGATTCGCACCGACGTTTCATCGGTCGAAACGAACTTGCGCACGACGCCGCTCGATATGCTGACGCTGTTGGTTCGCATGGCGCACGGAAAGCTCGTCGACGCGTGGTCATCGCACGCCATGCTCGAGATTCTCGCGCATCAAGAGATCGATACGCTGCTTCCGGAGCCGCTTCCCGACGGCACGACGATCGCGCATAAGACCGGCTCGTTACACGACGTCATGGCCGACGTCGGCATCGTCTACGAACCCGGAGCGCCGTTTGCCATTGCGGCGATGACCAGCGGCTTGCCCGATCCCCAACTCGGGCGCGATATCGTCCGCCGCGCGTCGTTGCTGAGTTTCAATAGCATGGCCGAACTCGCCGAGGTGCGTGCGTCATTGGGTCTTCCCAACCGGCTCGCCGATATCATCACTCCCGCCGCGATTCCCGAAGCGCCCGACGTGCGCTATTGGACGGGGCAGGCGCTCGCCGCCGGCAGCGGCGGCTAACGCGAGTCGCTCCCGGTGCGGTTGCGCGACGTCGCGATCTTCATCCTCGATGTCGAGACGACCGGGATCGATCCCAAGAAAAGCCACCTCTGCGAGATCGGCATCGAACGGTGGTTACCACCCGCGTATGCCGGGCCGATCGAACGCATGAAATGGTCGAGTTTGGTACGCCCTCCTCGCCCAATTCCACCTGCGGCGTCGGCGATCCACGGCATTTACGATGCCGACGTCCGCGACGCACCGTCGCCCGCGGAGGCGCTCTCGACGTTCCACGCATTGGTGCCCGCCGGCTCGCTGGTCGTCGCGCATAATATGGCGTTCGACGGAGCGTTCGTCGATCTCGACGGACGCTATCGCGCGTGCACGCTTCGGCTCGCACAGCGCTTGTGGCCGAACGCTCCCTCGCACAAAAACTCCGAACTCGCGGCCTGGCTCGGCGTCGATCTCGGGAACGAGCCTTTACATCGTGCGGCGGCCGACGTCGCGGTGACCGGCGGAATCTTTCATCGCATTCTCGTGCGCTTCGCCGAACTGGAGGGTGGCGCGCCGACGCTCGAGCAGATTTGTCGCTTGTCCTCTCCCGACGAGCCGGTCGAGCGCTTGCCCTTCGGGAAATATCGCGGCGAGCTTCTCAGCGCCGTACCGATCGACTATCTGCGCTACGCGCGCGACACGTGGCACGATGTCGAACGCGGCATCCGCACGGCGATCCTCGCCGAGATCGAACGCCGCTCGTAGGAAGCTACGTCTTGCGCTCGCCGTAGGTCGGCACGATCCAGCTGCGGTAGCGCGGCTCGCGCCCGCGCACCGCGCGTTCGTAGATCTCCATAATCTGCCGCGCGATCGGACCCAAGGTTCCGTCGCCGACGCAACGCCCGTCGATCGAGGAAGCGTGCACGAGCCCGGCGGCACTTCCGCTAAAGAATACTTCGTCGGCGGCGTAGAGCTCGCCGCGGTCGATCGAGCGTTCGATGATCTTTAGGCCCAACATCTCCGAAGCGATCTGCATGACCGCGCGACGCGTGCAGCCCTCCAACACGTTCTGCGAGGGATCGGGCGTATAGAGCGCGCCGTGGCGGACCATAAAAATATTCTCCGCCGATCCTTCGGCGACGTGCCCGTCGTGCGAGAGCATGATCGCTTCGTCGTAGCCGTTGAGCACCGCCTCGCTCTTCGCCAGCGCGGAGTTGACGTAGAGGCCGGTGATTTTCGCACGCGGCGGCGCCATCGTATCGTCGGCGCGGCGCCACGAACTCACGCACGCCTTCAGGCCTACCGATGCATCGAAATACTTCGTAAACGGCAATGCGATCATTGCGAAGCTCGCCGGAACGCCGTGCAGGCGAACGCCGATATCTTCAGCAGATTTGAATATGCACGGCCGAATATACACGTCGGTTTCGAAATGGTTCCTGCGGCAAAGGTCGACCGTGATATCGATCAATTCGTCGACGCTATGCGGCAACTCCATCAGCAGAATTTTCGCCGAATTGAAGAGACGCTCGTAGTGCTCGCGTAGGAGCAAGAGATAGAGTTCGCGATCCTCGGGTACCCAAAAGCCGCGAATCCCTTCAAAACACCCCGTGCCATACTGTAAGCCGTGCGTCAGCAGGCCGACCTTTGCATCGTTGTAGTTCGAGAAGGCTCCATCACGGTAGACCGTGAGCTTCGAAAGATCGACCGACATGTACGACTCCGGTATAGCGACGCGCGAAAATGTGTTTTCTCTGCTTCGCGCAGGCGGAACGTGCATCCCGTCTACCGAAAACGCTGCTACCTATGTGGTACCGCGCGATCCTCGCCGCAGCGCTCTTCGGGCTCGCTTGCACGGCGGCGGCGCCCCCAGCTCGCCATCGCCTCCCCAACGATTGGCACCTGCGCCCCGTCGGCACCGGCGTTCCCGTCGGCACGATGCCGCAGGGAATCGCGCTCTCGCCGGGCGGGAAGCGCATTGCGGTGCTCGATGCGGGCGCGGCGCCGAGCTCGCTTCGCATACTCGATATGCGTACGCTGCGCACGCGAACAATCGTGAAACTTTCCGACGGCTTCGGCAGCCCGATCTGGCTCGATAACGAGCACCTGCTCGTCGCCGGCGGAAAACGCGACGATATCGAGCTCGTCGACCTGCAGCAGGAGCGCGTCGTCGGCATCGACGGCATCGGGCGAGGAAGTTGGTGTGCGGGTATCGCGCTCTCCGCACATCGCACGCGCCTGGCGGCAATCGGCGACGCGAGCGGTCGCGTCTATGCGTTCGATCGGCGGGGAGAGCGCCTGTGGAGCGCACCGGTCGGCGCGCACCCGTCGGCACTCGCGTTCGAAGCGAACGGCACGCTCGTCGTCGCCTCGCGTGAAGATTCGATACTCTCGTTTTTCAATCGTGCGGGAAAACTCATCGCCGCCATTCCAACCGATACGCACCCCGCCGCGCTCGCGCTCTCACCGGGTGGAGGCACGCTCGCCGTCGCCGCGAGCGATGCCGGACGTATCGACCTTTTTTCGACGCACTCGCCGGCGAATGGCGTCGTCCGCATCGACGTCGCCGAGCGCTTCGGCGTCGGCAATCATTTCGGCAGCTCTCCCGACGCACTCGCCTTCGAGCGCGATGGATCGATTCTCGTCGCCCTGGCGGGGGAGAACCAGATCGCCTTGA
>JAJYMV010000168.1 GCA_021786705.1 bacterium | reverse complement strand
TCCGATCATTCGCGCCGTTGCGAACGAGGGAGAGAGCGACCGCCGGGTTGCCGATACGCGGATCGGGCGAGGGCATCTTCGTCTGCGGGTCCATCGTCGGAACGAATCGCAAAAATTCGATGCTCCGCGAGGTGCCGGGAATTTTCAGCGAGTCGCCGGCATAGAGCGGCTGCGATAGCGAGGCGACGCGGCCGTTATGGAGCAACGCGAACCGCACGGCGAAGCCGTAGCTCGATTGGTAATAGTTCGTGCCATCGATCGTGATGGGGTGATTGACGCGAATGACGTACCGATGCGCGACGCCGTCTTTCCCGCTCGCCGTCACGTGCGAGACGTAGTCGATCGGTTGGTAGACGATGCCGGTTTTGGTGGCGATCGGATCGATGCGATAGCGAAAACGATCGAGGTGAATCGTCGCGCCGCTGCGCGGGATCGTTACCGTCTGTCCGGTGAGGATCGCGGTGTCGCCGGAGAAGCCGAACGCCCAGTAGAGCGTCGTGCCCGCGGCGATGATGACGAAGCCGAGATGCGCGACGAGCACGCCGCGACGCGCCCAATTTTGTTTGTCTGCGAAGCTCCATTCGGTGCCGCCGAACTCGCGATTACGAACGAGAAAGCCGCGCTGCGTGAAGAAGCGCTCGACGCTCTCGCGCACGCGCTCCACCGGTGCGGCGACCGCGATGGTCGCGTGGAGCGGGATCGCGTCGATCTTGACGGGGCGTAACGCGGGTAAGCGCGCGGGAATGACGCGTTTGAACGTGCAGACCGCGAGCGAGGTGAGGATGAGCGCGATGATGCCGACGTACCACCAGCTATGGTAGATGTTGTTGAAATCGAGCCGTAATATCGCACGTGCGATCGGCGCGGCGTACGCCGCATAGTAGGCGCTCGGCGCTTTCCCTTGGTCGACGATGACGCCGATCAGCGTGAGGATTCCCCAGACGACGAAGAGCGAAACGGCAAAGAGCACGTTTCCGAAGGTTCGGATAAAGTCGGCGTAGAGGTTTCTAACGGTTTCGGTCATCGGTAGTTCACGTGCGACCGTACGCCCCACCGTCACCGCGACGCCACGACTTCTCCAGCACGACGATCACCCAAATGCTCGCTTCGTAGAGGACGTACATGGGAATTGCGAGGAGCGCCATCGTGACCGGGTTGCCGTCGGGAGCGGCGATCCCTCCACCGACAAAGAACGCAAAGAGCGCTTGCCGCCGGAAGCGCATGAGCATCGGTGCGTTGACGATCCCTAACCGAGCGAGGGCTACCAAGACGATCGGTGTCTGAAAAATCAACGCGAAGAGCCCGAGGAGAATGAGAATGAAGCCAAGCGTCTGCGAGAGACCGAAGGTCGGCGTCGCGACTTTATCGGTGATGGCGACGAGCGCGGCGACCACGCGCGGCAGCACGATGAAGTGCGCGAACGCGAGGCCGAGGAGCGAGAGTGCGAGCGAGGGCGCGATAAACGCGAAGACCATGCGACGGGTGCGCGGATGGATCGCCGGCACGACGAACATCCAAATTTCGTAAAGCAGAACCGGAAGCCCGAAGACGATGCCGCCGACGATCGAAAACTTAAATTCGGTGAGGATGACATCGGCCGGGCCGAACGCGTGCAGCGTGATGCCGTGAAAATACGCGCGTACCAGCCACGGGATCGCGTATTGCGAGGGCCAGAAAAGCAAAAGCGAGATCGCGCCGACGGCGGCGATCGATACGAGCAGCCGCGAGCGGAGCTCGCGGAGATGCTCGGTGAAGGGCATCTCCTTGGGATCCCACTCGGGATCGTGCGCCGGTTCCGGCGAGGCGATCATCGAGCGCTGCGTCGCGATCGGTTACGGCTTGGGTTCGGCGGGGGGCGGTGCGGCTTCGGCGCTCGCTGCGGCCTCGCTTTTGGCGCGGGCCTCCTCGCGCGCTTTCGCGGCGATTTCATCGGCTTCCATCTGGCCGAGCATGAACTCTTTCTTCGCTTGCCCGGCACTGCGTGCGAGCTTCGGGAGCTTGTCGGCGCCGAAGAGCAGCGCCCCGAGCGCGACGATCCCGATCAAAATCGGCATGTCGATGAAGGCGAGGATGGGGTGCAGGTACATAGGGTGCGGCTCCGTTCTGAGGTGTCAGCGCAAGGATTCGACAAGCGCGCGCATTTCCGTGCGTGCCGTCGATGAAGGAAGGGCGTCGAGTTCGGCCCCGGCGCGGTCGAGCGCCTCGTTGAGGAGCCGCTTGGTCGTTTCCACGCCGCCCTGCTCGCCGATGAGCGCCACGATCGCCGGAATCTCGGCTTCGCCGTCCGACCCGGCATAGAAACGAGAGATGCGGTCGAAAAAGTCGCGGTCTCCGCGCTCGAGCGCGCAGATTAACGGAATCGTCATCTTTCGTTCGCGCAGATCGTTGCCGACCGGTTTCCCGATACGTGCCTCGTCGGCGGTCAGATCGAGCAAATCGTCGTTCATCTGAAACGCGATGCCGTACCAGCGGCCGAACGCGCGTAAACGCTCCACGAGTTCGTCGTTTCCGCCCGCCGCGATCGCACCGCAAGCCGCCGAGGCGGCGAAGAGCGAGGCGGTCTTCTTTTCGGCGACCTCGGTGTACTGCGCAACGTTGGTGCTTAAATCGCCGAGCGCGCGCAACTGCAGCACTTCACCGTCGCAGATATCGGCGAGCGTTGCCGAAAGGATATGTGGAATCGGTGCGGCGTAGTTTGCAGTAACGTTTTTGAAGATCCAGGCGAAGAGATAATCGCCCGCGAGGACGCTGATGCGATTGCCGTAGTCGACCGCGGTTGCATTGACGCCGCGCCGTAAGGTTGCGTTATCGACGACATCGTCGTGAATGAGCGTTGCGACGTGAATGAGCTCCATGTATGCCGCGAGATAGAGGTGCGACATCGGATCGCCGCCGCAGGCCTGGGCGGCGAGCAGCGTGATGCGCGGACGCAAGCGCTTTCCGCCCGCGGCGAGCATGCGTTTTACCGCTTCGGTAATCAGCGGATTATCGGTGGAAAACGTCGAGCGAAAGAACGTCTCGACGGCGAGGGAGAGCGACGAATCGTCGCGCACGGCGTCGATCATCGCGTTCCGTAATGCACGGCGATGGCGCCGCCCATCAGTGCAAGATATCCGGCGTCGCGAAAACCGGCTTGCGTGAAGCGATCGCGGAGTGCGGGAGCGTTGGGGTGATGGACGAGCGATTGCGGAAGGTACGCGTACGCGCTTTTCGAGCCGCCGATCCAGCCGCCCAACGTCGGAACGACGCCGTAAAAATAGAAATCGAACGCGCGCTTCCACAAGCGGTTCGGCGCCTTGCTCACGTCGAGATTGACGAAGCGCGCGCCGGGGCGCAGTACGCGACGAATCTCTTGCAGGCTGCGATCGAGATCGACGATATTGCGCGAACTAAAACCCATGATCGCGCCGTCGAACGATTCGTCGGGAAAGGGCAGCGCGGTGACGTCACCTTCGAGAAACTCGGCGCCTTCGATGCCCGCGCGTCGAGCGCGTTCGCGCGCTTGGGCGAGCATCGGTTCGCAGAAATCGATGCCGGTGACGCGAGCCGAAGAGTCGTGGCGGAGCAGGTGAAAGCTGAGATCGCCGGTGCCGCAGCAGAGATCGAGAAGCCGGGCGCCCTTGGCGGGGGCCAGAAGGGCGATCGCCCGCCGCCGCCAGATCTCGTCGAGCCCGCCGGTGAGGACGCGATTGGCGCGGTCGTAGCGGGGGGCGATCGTCGCGAACATATCGCGCACGAAGGCTCCTTTATCGCCGACGGGGTTACCGGTGGAAATCTCTGCCATCTCTTCCAGCTTGCTTTCCAAGCATCCGAGGCCTCTCCTGTGCGCGACTTGTCGCAGCGAACGGTTGGAGTGAACGATGCCGTGATGGTGACCCTCGCCACAACCTCCGAGTTTTTAGCGGCGTTGCAACGCGCCCGGCGTATCGACGTGCGGTCGTATACGCTCGCCCCGGGTGCGGTCGCCGATGCCCTCGCGGCGGCGGCGCGCCGAGGCGCGGAGGTCTCGGTCACGCTCGCAGGGCCGCCCTTCGCGCCGGCGGGGCCGGCAGCCGCGAACGCACGAACGTTGGCGCGCCTGTGCGCGGCGGGGGCGCGCACCGATGAATCCTCCGGGGCCTTTCATGCGAAAATTGCGCGCGTCGGCGATGCGCTCTACCTCGACGACCGCAATTGGAGCGACCGCGGCGACACGATCCTTCGCCTGCCCGCTGCGGAGGCGCCCGCGCTGCTCGCGACGAGCAAGCAGCGGGCGATCGCCGCTGAGGTCGCGGTATTGGCGACGGCGCGCGCGGGCGAACGGGTCGAGATTGCAAGCGAATCCTTTGGATTCGCGTCGCCGCTCTATTCGACGCTGCGGCTGCTTGCGGCGCGCGGCGTCGCCGTGCGCCTTTGCGTCGATCGGGCCGAGCTGCACCGCGGAAGCATCGAGGACCGAGCGCTCGCACGACTCGCGGCGGCGGGCGTCGAGGTGCGCCTCGGGGGCAGCAGTGAAAAATTCGCGATTCGGGGGGCGCGCGTCTGGGTCGGCAGCGCGAATGCGACCTATGCGGCGCCGGGCGCCACCGATTGGGGGCTAGAAACGCGTTCGCCTGCGGTTCGCGCGCAGCTTCACGCGCGCTTCGAACGCACCTGGGCCCACGCGCGCGCGTACGCTACGATGCGCTAAATAGCGCCCCGGCAGTTTCATCGGTGCGAGCGAGCACGGTTTCGAGCGGGAGTGAGAGAACGGCGGCGAGGCGCTCGGCCGTGTGCCGAACGAACGCGGGCTCGTTGCGTTGACCGCGCATCGGCACCGGCGCGAGATAAGGGCAATCGGTCTCCAAAACCAAGGCGTCGATGCCGACCGCCCGCACCGCTTCGCGCAGCGGCTCCGCGCTCTTAAACGTCAGCACGCCGCCGATCCCCAGGCGCAAGCCGAACTCCCCGACGAGCAGCCGCGCCTGCGTTGCGTCGCCGGTAAAACAGTGCACCACGCCACGGAGCGCGGGGTCGTAGCTTTCGCGGAGCGCGGCGACGAAATCTTCGAAGGCGTCGCGCTGGTGAAAGATCGTCGGAAGGCGGCGTCGCTTCGCGTACGCGAGTTGTTCGCGCAAGACGCGCCGTTGCACGTCGCGCGGGCTATGGTCGTAGTAGTAATCGAGCCCGATCTCACCGACGGCAACGTGAACCGCGGGATCGAAAAGCCGATCGAATGCTTCGTCGATACGTTCCGGTGCGTCGATCGCTTCGTGCGGGTGGATGCCGAGGCTCGCCTGCAGGCCATAGGTGCGAGCGCACTGCAGGGCGCGCTCGCTATCGGCGAGATCGCATCCGACGGTGACGATGCGATCGACGCCTGCGGCGCGGGCGCGTGCGAGCACCGCCTCCCGGTCCTCGTCGAATTTCGCATCGTGAACGTGCGCGTGCGTATCGATCACGCGCTCTGCTCTTCCTCCACCAGTCGGTTGCGTCCGAGCCGCTTCGCTTCGTAGAGGGCGCGGTCGGCGCGCGCGAGCAACTCCGCCGGGCGGTCGTGCCCGCGAACGGTAGCGACGCCGATGCTAATGGTCACCGGCGGCTGCCCGTCGCCGCCGTCGGAGCGTGCGACGCCGGCACGGATACGTTCGCCGATCGAGACGGCGACATCGAGCGGTGCGTCGGGCATCACGACGAGAAACTCCTCGCCGCCGATTCGCCCCAGCGCATCTTCGAGGCGCAGCGCCGCACGAATTTCGTCGGCGACGCGCCGCAGCACGCCATCGCCGGCGGCGTGTCCCAAGCGATCGTTGATATCTTTAAAGCGATCGATATCGAGCATGAGCACCGCGCCGCGCCGCGCGTCATCGACGATCGCATTCAAGCGTTCGAGAATGGCGCGCCGATTGTAGACGCCCGTCAACGGATCGGTATTCGCGGCGTTATGCGCCTCGGAGATACTTTGCAGATCGATCAATAAAGGGGCCAACTCGCGCGCCGCTTGATAGAATTGCTGGTGTTCGCGCGCGCTGATATCGTCGCGTCGACGGTGCACGAGCAGCGCGCCCGCGAGCGCCTCGCCGGCGCGAATGGCGTAGACGGAGATCGTCGCCGAGCCGACGCTGGCCTTCGCGCTATCGCGTTCGGCGGAGGGCAACCGCGCGAGGAGCCGCGCGCGCAGGGCCGCGGCATCTTCCCCGATACTCGGGCCGAGGCTCGCGACGGTCTGCCATTTTTTCTTATTCTCGGTGCGCGTGACGATCTCGAGCGTTTCGTCGACGAGCGCGCGGCGTAACGATCCGAGAATGCTTCGCATCTGCGGCAGCGGGTCGCGCGCGGCGAGCATCGCGGCGACCGCCTCGCGCACGAGTTTGAGCCGCGAGAGTTCTCCGCTCAGGCGATCGTTGTTCCAACGCAGCCACGCGAGATACGGGAGCGGCAGCCAGAGTGCGACGCCGAGTGCCGCACCGCCGGTGAGAAAACCCCACCGGTCGACCGTCGCCCAAAGCGTGACCATCGCCAACGAGAGCCAGAGCCCGCGCGTGCGGGCGAAGCGCAGCACGGTCTGCCGAATCGAGACGTTGCGCGCGATCGCTAATACCGGTGCGGCGAAGGCGAGTTCGTACGCGGCGGCGACCGTCATGGTGACCGCAGCGAAGCGCAGGAAGTTCCACGAAAGCAACGCGTGCGGCGGCACGAACGCTGCGACGAGTAAGAGCAACGTCGCGCGCCCGACCCCGTGCCGGAGAATATCGAAACCGAGTTCTTCGCGGCGAATATATGCTGCAAGCGAGAAACCGAGAAATGCGGCGAGCGCCGCGATCTCGCCGCCATCGTACGACGCCAGCAGCAACGGAGCGAGAATCGGAACGTCGAGCACGTAGCCCTCGGCGCCGAATGCGACGCGACGCGAGCGCAGGCGCGGCAACGATGTGGCGTAAAAGGCGACCGCAATCGTCGCGGCGAGGGCGAAGAAGGCAAGCAAGGAATCGGAGAGCGACCAACGCACCGGGCTGCGCGCGATCGCGGTGATAAAAGCGACGAGACCGAACGCGCCTGGGGCGAAAATCGCCATGCGATAGAGGCGAGCGCGATCGAACGTCGTCATGCCGACGAAGGCTCGGGAACCTCAATTCGCGCGAAGAGCACCGCACCGGGTGCCGTGCGCGTTCCGGCGTCGAGCGCACCCCAACGCAACGCGCGGAGTTCGCGTTCGTGCGCGCCCTCGGCGAGCCCGAGCTGCCGCGCGATCTCGGCGGCTTTTCCGGGCATGAACGGCGCGAGCAAGCTCGCCAGCCAACGCAGCCCCTCGCAGAGTTCGTACATCAATGCATTGAGAGCGGCCTCCGCGGCGGGATCCTCGCGGCGTTTCCAGAGCTCCCACGGCTTGCGTTCGTCGATGCTGCGGTTCAGGGCGCTCACCAGTTGCCAGATCGTTTCGAGCGCGTCGCGAAAACGGAGATCGAAGATCGCATCGGCGACCCGGCCCGGTAGCGATGCGAACGCATCGCCGATAAAATGTTCGCCTGGTGCAGGCACGACGCCGTCGCAGTATTTCGTCAGCATCGCCAACGAACGACGGACGAGATTCCCGACATCGTTGCCGAGATCGTCGTTGTTGCGAGCGATAATTTTCTCTTCCGAATACGAAAAATCGCTGCCGAACGGCGCCTCGCGAAGAAGAAAATAGCGTAGCGTATCGGCCCCGAAGCGCTCGGCGAGAGCGAAGGGATCGGTCGCGTTGCCCATCGATTTGCCCATTTTGCGCCCGTCGACGGTAATCCACCCGTGCGCGAAGACCAGCTCGGGGGCTTTTTCACCGAGCGCCCAGAGCACCGCCGGCCAAACGATGGTGTGGAAGCGCGCGATCTCTTTGCCGATGAGTTGCACGCTCGCGGGCCAAAAACGCTCGAAGCGCGCGCCCGGCGTACCATAATCGAGCGCGGAGATATAGTTTAATAACGCATCGAACCAGACGTAGATCACGCCGCCACCGCCGGGGATCTCGATGCCCCAATCGAAGTTCGTGCGCGAGATCGAAAAATCGTCGAGCCCTTCTTCTAAGAGGGAGAGCATCTCGTTATAGACGCTCTTGGGGCGAAGCCAGTTGGGATTCGCGCGATAGTATTCGAGCAATCGATCGCGATAGGCGGAGAGCTTGAAAAACCAATCCTGTTCGGAGAGCCAGGTGACGGCTCGCCCGCAGGTGGGGCACTTGCCGCCGACGAGTTTCGCTTCCAACCAAAACGTCTCGTCTTCGACGCAATACCAGCCCTCGTACGTGCCGAGATAGATATCGCCGCTCTCGCGCAGGCGTTCGAAGACGCGCTGCACGACGCGCTCGTGGCGCGGCTGGGTGGTGCGAATGAAATCGTCGTACGAAATATTGAAGGTTGCGAAGAGTTCTTGCCAGCGCGGAACGAGCGCGTCGCACCAATCCTGCGGCGACTTTCCCGCGGCGGCGGCGGCGTTCGCAACTTTTTGGCCGTGCTCGTCGGTGCCGGTAAGGAAGAAGGCTTCGCCCTCGGTGCGAGCCGTCCGGGCGAGCACGTCGGCGACCGCCGTGGTGTAGGCGTGGCCGATATGCGGATTGCCGGAAATATAATAAATCGGCGTGGTGACGTAAAACGGGCGCTTCATCTACGCGGTGCTTCGCCCTGCGACGATGGCTTTCCGCGCGGAGGCGCGCGCGTAGAGCGCCGAACGTTCGCCCGCGCCGGAGGCCGCGAGGCGTCGCGCGATTGCCGAGACGCGCTCGCCGGCGGCGAGCGCGGCATCGATTGCGGCGTCGAGCTCGGTGCCGCTCGGAGCGACGGGTTCCTGCAGGGGAGCCGCCTCGAGTGCGAACGCGATCTCGCCGCGCGGCGGATCCGAAAGCGCAGCGGCGACCTCCGCCGGGCTCCCCAGAATCTGCTGTTCGAAACGCTTGGTGTACTCCCGAAGCACGAAGAGCCGGGCCGTCGGAGCGATGCTTTCGAGATCGCGCAGCGTTGCGAGGATGCGCTTCGGGCTCTCGTACCAGATGGTGGTGCACCCACCGGCGAGCGCGCGTTGGAAGGCGAGGCGCCGCGCGCTCGAACTGCGAGGAACGAAGCCTTCGAACGTAAATCGCTGCAGGTCGAAGCCGGAGAGCAGGGCGACGCCGATCGCGGCACTCGGCCCCGGGAGAGCCTCAATCTCGATTCCGAGCGCGCGAGCTGCGGCGACGAGCTCGCTTCCGGGGTCGGAGATACCGGGCGTTCCCGCATCGCTCACCACCACGACGCGCTGCGTGCGCGCGCGTTCGAGGATGCTCGCGGTGATCGCGGCGGCATTTTGTTCGCGATAGCTCGCGAGTTCGCGCCCCGGAAGATCGAGGGCGCTCAGCAGCCTCCGCGCCACGCGGGTATCTTCGGCGACGATAAGATCGGCCTCACGCAAAGCGTCGAGGGAGCGCAGCGTGATATCGCGCAGGTTCCCCAGCGGCGTCGCTACGAAGATCAGCGGCATGAGCGCAGCATTCGATATCGAGCGGATTCCTCCGGGCGCGCGCCTCGAACTCTATACCAAGCCGGGGTGCCCGTACTGCGCCCAAGCGATGGCGCACTATCGCCGAGCGGGCACGCCGTTCACCGAGTACGACGCACAGAACGATCGTGCCGCCAAGGCGCGCATGCTCGAACTCGCGGGCGGCGATCCCACGGTGCCCTGCATCGTCGTCGACGGCCGCTATCGGCAATCGGGTTGGGGCAAGCCGCTACGCGGTTGAACGGTTCACTAGCGTATCGGTCGATACGCTCTGTCAGCCCGAGTAGCGCCAGTGTCAGCCCGAGTAGCCGCCAGTGTCAGCCCGAGTAGCGCC
>JAJYMV010000059.1 GCA_021786705.1 bacterium | reverse complement strand
TGGTCATGCCGACGAAATGGCTGCAGCACTTCTTGCCCCCGCAACACGAATCGATCGAAGATCTCAACGCGTGCACGCAACGCGCAATGCACGCATACAATGAAATATCGGATCAATTGGCGCGGCGGCGCGAGCGGTTCGGCGACGCGACGCTGGCAATCGCCGTAGGCGATGCGCGAGGGGATGGAATTGTCGATTGGAGGCGAGGTTTCGTCGATGCGATGGGGCTTAATCCCGACGAGTGGACGACATTTCTCTCCACACTCACAATTGAAGAACTCTTGGCTCCTCTAGCGATAATCGCTCAAATCTCCGAAGACACGAGCAAGCGTGATTGGCTCACCGACCAAGGCCTCCGCGAAAATATCGGACGATCGCTTGGAATCATGACGGTGCGGTTGTGGGAAGCCTACCGAGGCCGTCCCTCCGTGCTACTTGAACTGGGAGTGGCGGCCGAACCTCGACAACAGCCGGCGGTTTCGCGAAATGCACCATGCCCGTGCGGCAGCGGGAAGAAACTTAAACGCTGTTGCGGCGCAGCTCTGCGCGGTGTTTAGTTCGACTTAAACGGTCGGCGATTGGAATGCCGAAGACGGTCGGATACGCTGCGCCGAAAATCAAAACGATGCGTTGCATGGTGGTTCCAGGTACATACCACCGTTCGTAGGCGGCGCACCACACAAGGTGCGGGGTCTCGTGGGTGGATATTGCCGCGGGTGCCGTGCTTCTCGCGGTCGCGTCGATTGCCCCCGCCGTCGCTGCTCCCGTTGCGGCGGTACATTGGTCGCGGTCGGCAATCACGCGATGTTGCGAGTAGGAATTGACAGGCCCCGCCGCATTCCAGCATATGGAAGCGTGCCCGGGCTCCTATATTTCAACTCCCGAAAAACGGGAATCGAACGGTGAGGCTGGGAACGGCCTCTCCCCATGAAGATCGATGAAATTCGTCGCGGCTTCGAGCGCCCGTTCTGGATCGCAAACGTCAGCGAGATCTTCGAACGGCTCTCGTACTACGCGGTCTTTTCGACGCTCGCGCTCTACCTCAACCAAACGCTCGGGTTCTCCAGCGCCCTCTCCGCGAGCCTAAGCGGCATCTTTGGCGGCGCGGTTTGGGTGATGGCGATCTTCGGCGGCGCGCTCGCCGACCGCGTCGGCTTCCGGCGGGCGCTCGCGGCGGCCTATTTTATTTTGACCTGCGCGTACTTTATGGTGGGCTCGATCGGCGCGCCGTGGTTGGCTCCGGTCCGCGCCGTCGTTCCACTCGGCCTGCTCGCCGGCGTCATTCTCTTCTTGCCCGCACTCGGCGTAGCACTGGTGAAGCCCTCCGTCGTCGGCACCACCGCGCGCGCATCGAAAGAGAGCGTCCGTTCCATCGGGTACGCGATCTATTACACGATGGTCAACATCGGCAGCACGATGGGCCCATTCCTCGCCGGATGGCTTCATTCACGCCTGCCGCCGCAAGACGTTTTTCTCATTGCGGCGCTCAGCGTTGCGCTCATGTTTTTCGTGGTGCTCGTTTTCTTTCGCGAACCGCGCGCGCGCGTCGACGAATCGTCGACCTCCCTTGCGAAGACGACGCGCGATTTTCTTACGGTGTTCGGCAATTGGCGTTTCGTACTGTTTCTCGTCATTTTTTCGGGGTATTGGATCGTCTATTGGCAGCAATACCTCATCTTGCCGATCTACATTCACGATTACGTCGATCCCAACGCGAACACCGCCATGATTCTCATCACCGACCCGTTGATCGTCATCACGTTGACCGTCGCCATGAACGCGCTCACCAAGCGTATCCCGTCCTTCAAAGCGCTGACGCTGGGAACGCTCGTCACCTCGGTGGGCTGGCTACTGATCGCCGCAAAAGCGAGCGTTCTGATGGCGATCCTCAGCCTCGTCGTGCTCGCGCTCGGCGAGATCATTCAGTCCCCGCGCTATTACGAGTACATCTCGCGCCTCGCTCCACCGGGACAGCAGGGCACCTACATGGGCTTTGCGTTTCTCCCTATCGGCATCGGCTCGATCGTCGGCGGTTGGTTTGGAGGCACCTTACTGCAGCATTACGGAAGCGCGGGCGCCCGCCCCGCAACGATCTGGCTCATCGTTACCGCTGCGGGCGTCGCGACTGCGTTACTGCTCTGGATCTACGACCGAATATTCAAGCCCGTGTTGAAGCCGATCGCATAAGCGCAGTATCGGCTCGTATCGCCGCATCGACCTCGCTCTCGAGTTCTCGAGCCAGCAACACCTCGCCACGCGTCGGGGCATAATCACCGCTCTGCACCTCCTGGCCAAGGTTCGCAATGCGTTCGTACAGGCGCTCGGGAACGCGCAGCGTATCTTCCCAACTCTGCGTATGCGATTGGTAGAGCACCGAAAGCGCCGCATCGACCTTTGCAACCTCGCCCCGGTTCCCCGATCGTGCCAGGCTCGCCCGTAGGCGACGCAAGCGCACCACTTCGTTGCCGACGCGCCGATACGCGGCCCGCAGTTGCATCGCCAACGCGTATTGTGCTCGCATAGAGGCGAGCGTCGCGTGCGATTGGGGATCCTGCAGCACGCGAATTTCGCGACGTTGCGGCACGCCAAGTCCCGTCAGTTCCACGGTATAGGTGCCCGGGACGATCGTCGGCCCGACGAAACCGGTCGGCGTCGCGTGGTAATCGGCGATATGCGGCACGGGTTGCACGTTGAGGTTCCACCACACGCGATTCACCCCGACGGTCGGGTGCGAAATCGTCAACGTTCGAAGCAGATGCGTTCCGTCGTAAATGGCGATTTTCGGGTGCACGTTCTTCGGCGGCACGGCACGCAGGTACACGTCGATATCCGCCGATGCCGGCGGGTTCGCTCCCGCACCGGCCCCCGTCGCCCACGTTGCAAAGGTCGTTTCCCAGCGATACGCGTTTCGAACGGGAAAGAGATAGCTAGCACGCGCCGCAACGGCGGCGGTGAAATCCTGCAACGGCGAAAGATCGTCGAGAATCCAGACGCCGCGCCCGTGCGTCGCCACGACGAGATCGTCGAATGCCGTCTGTACGACGAAATCGTAGATCGGTAGATGCGCGAGATTATTCCGTAGGCTCACCCAATGCGAGCCGTCATCCTCCGAATACCAGAGCCCCGTCTCGGTGCCGACGTAGAGCAAGCCCTTGCGAATGGGGTCTTCGCGAATCATTCGCGCGTAGGAGGTGCGGGGAAGATTCGAAGCGATGGAGTACCAACGCGCCCCGTAATCGTGCGTGACGTAGAGATAGGGCGTGCGATCCCCAAGCTTGGCATTATTGGCAACGAGATAGGCGGTCGCCGGATCGAACGGGGAGGGATCGACGTAATTTACCCGCGCCCATTTCGGTAGACCGGGGACGGTCTTGGTGAGGTCGATCCATTTCTTGCCGCCGTCGCGCGTGAGCCACACGCGGCCGTCGTCGGTGCCGACCCACAATTCACCCTTCGCACGCGACGACGCGGCGATCGACGCAATCGTATCGTACACCTCGGTACCCGCATTATCGCGCGTGATCGGCCGACCCGATGCATGTTGTTTCCTCGGATCGTTGCGCGTCAGATCCGGCGAGATTGCGTGCCAGGTCGCCCCATCGTCCATGCTTTTCAGAACCATTTGTGCGCCGTAAAAGAGCGCGTGCGGTTGCAACGCCGAAACGGCGAGCGGCGCGACCCACGCCGCCCGGTATTTGTAGCGATTCGCTCCCTCGCCGATATAATCGTCGGGCCAGGGGCTAATCGTCCGTGCCTCTCCGGTGCTGCGATTGAAACTCTCGATGTTCTCTTCGTATCCGGTACCGAAGATCTCATGCTGATTCGCGGGCGAAAAGACGATCCAACCGCTCTCCCCCATCTGCGGAGAGAACCACTGGTCCGGCGTGATCGCACCGGTAAAGCTGCGACTCGGCGCGCAGGCCGCACCGGGATCTTGGAATTCACCGCAGACGAGATACGGCGTCTCGTTATCGACGGCGATGTGGTACGGCTCGCTGACGATGAGCTGCGGATCGATCCAGGTTTTTCCACCGTTTTGCGATATGCGCACGCCAGCATCGGCACCGATAATCATGCTCCTGGGATCGGTTGGGTCGATCCATATCTGGTGGTGATCGTAGCCGCCGGTGTCGATGCGCGAAAACGTCTTCCCGGCATTATTGGTGACGGAGGCAAAAATCGACATGAAATAAACGCGGTTCGCTTGGCGCGGATCGACCGCTAACTGAGAAAAATAGTACGGCCGTTGGTCGAGCACGTGCCGATCGCTGACGAGGTGCCAATGCACGCCCGCGTCGTCACTCCTCCAGAGGACGCCGTGCCGCGCCTCGATCAGCGCATAGACGCGCGTCGGGAGGCTCGGTGCGAACGCAATGCCGATGCGCCCCATCAGCGTCGGCAAGCCGTTGCCGCGCACGCGCGACCACGTCGCACCGCCGTCGATAGAACGGTAGATTCCATCGTTCGCGCCGCCGCTGGTCAGCATCCACGGCTGTCGCCGGACGGTCCACATTCCGGCGAGAAGCGTGTGGGGATGCCCCGGTTCGAACGCGATGGCGGACGCACCGGTCGAGGAATCGAGATAGAGCACGCGCTTCCAGGTCTTGCCACCATCGATCGTTTTGAAAACGCCGCGTTGCGGAGATGGGCCGAATGGGTCGCCGATCGCGGCGACATAGACGATATTGGAGTCGTGGGGATCCACGATTATTTGTGCGATTTGCGAACTACCGCGCAGCCCGATCCGTTGCCACGTTTTTCCGGCATTCGCAGAACGATACATCCCATCGCCGAAAGCGATATCGTTGCGAATATTCGGTTCGCCCGTACCGACGTAGAGAATATTGTGGTTCGAGGGCGCGACCGCGATCGCGCCGATCGAACTCACCGGCTCGCGATCGAAGATCGGCTTCCAGGTATCTCCGGCGCTCGTCGTTTTCCAGAGCCCACCGAGGCCGCCGGCATAGTACGTCGATGGGTCGCCCGGAACGCCGGCAACCGCATCGATGCGTCCCGTCGTCGGGCCGATCGATCGAAGTGCGAGCGCGGCAAAGGGCCGCTTCGGCGGAGCGACGGGCGTCGCGCCCACGGAGAGAGCGAAGACGGCCCCACATAGGAGAAACGCGCGTGTTGTTCGCAGCATCGAGCACCTACCTTTGGCGAAGCCTTCGTTTCGACGCTCGATATCTCATCTGCACGCCCGCCGGCGATAGGCCGCCGCTCGCGCCTCCGCGAATGACGCACGCATCATGCAGCGATCGGCTCCTCAAAGTCTCCATTGGCCCGGCGTTCTTGCCGCGCTCCGCACCTGCGAGGGCGATCGCGTCTTCCTGCGCACCGGTACGACGAGCGAACCGGCGGGGGAGATTCGTACCCGCCCGGCCGCGCGCGGCACCGAATTCTGTCTCTTCGAAGGCGAGGCTCCCGTCGCGCGCCTCGCCCTGATCGAACGGCTCGAGCACCTCGCAGCCGCGCCGGACCGTCGCTTTGCGGCGGCGGCGCGCATTCACGTCGACGGAGCCTTCGAACTCGTCGAGCGCGTGATCGCCGATTCGATCGCGGGCGCTCCCTGTGCGGTCATTCTCGCACGGAGTTCGGGAGGGCGCTTCGAGCCCTTACGCGGCAAAGCACCGCATACCACCGGGCGCAGCAAACGCATTAAGACCGCCTAGCCCGCGGCGCGAGGCTACGGACAGGTGAGTATCCACGCGTCGAGCGCAGGGTGCTTGAGAATCGTCGTATCGCCGAGCGCGGCGGCAGCGGGACAGAACGACGACGTAAATTGCGTCGCACCGGTGACGTCATCGTATTCCACATCGACGATAAATTTATGTTGAGCGCGCAACGGTGCATCTTGCGCGCACCAGCCTTGCGCCCAACAACTCTCGTTCACCGCGAAATCGACGGTCGACGCCATCGCCGGCAGCATCTCCGGCGCATTTTTTAGCCCGACTGCGAGCCCGTTTGCATGCG
The DNA here is from genome assembly GCA_021786705.1 of bacterium. Classification (GTDB taxonomy): domain Bacteria; phylum Vulcanimicrobiota; class Vulcanimicrobiia; order Vulcanimicrobiales; family Vulcanimicrobiaceae; genus JABEUX01. The sequence goes on along the minus strand of JAJYMV010000059.1, from coordinate 39,221 downwards.
CGTATGCGGCGAGGTTCGCGAGATAGGTTTCGTCCTCTTGAAGCGTCAGCGGGAATCCCGTCGTCGCACCGTATCCGTCGACATTATCGAATTCGACACCGTCGAAGCCCTTCGTTCGGCAAATCGCGATCCGTGCGTCCATAATCGGCGCGAGGAGATCGATGCGCCGGATATCGAGCCACCGTTCGTTCGGATATCCGACGTAGGTATCTCCGAGCACGACCGCTGGAAAACTTGCGGCATCGGGGCGCCAATTTTCGTAACTCCCCGCGTCAACGTAACAGACGGCTCGTCCGCCGACAGCGTGCAGCGTAGCGACATCGCTCGCGCTCGTCGCTTCCCAATCGAGATCTTCGATTGACGCCCCCGGCGACGGAAGCCCCGCATCGCTGAGATCGTACTGGAAGCTCGAGCCCGGCGTCGGCGCCCACCACGCCGCGCTCGGGCTCGGTGCCGGGGCGAGCGGCCCGGCGCTCTGCGCGGCTCCCGCAGCGCCGCACGCGGCAAGCAGCGCGACTGCCGCAGCTGCGAGAAACGCTGTCCGAAGCCCATTCGCGCGCATTACGCCCTCACGGGGCGACCGAGTGAAGCCCGGCGATGGCCGGCAGATGCGCAGACTTCAGCCGCGCCTGTAACGGCTGCAACACATCCTTCAGCAATGCCGCATAGCGCAACATCGCGGCACGGTAGCGTTGCTGAAACGCGCGATCGAACGCGAGATCGGCCGCGGTCGGTGGGTGGAGCGAGAAACTCAGCCCGGCAGGCAGATCTTCGCGCAACGATCCCGCACGGAGGGCGAAATCTTCGCCGTTTCGATAGTTTGCGGTAAACGCGGCAAAGACGGCGTCGCGCGCCTTCATCGCACGCACGATCGCCGCCTGCAACGCAGCATCGTGCGTCGCCGCCTCCGTTTTTCCAAGCGAACGCGCCACCGCGTCGAGATTGTTGAGCACCGTATCGATCGCCGAGGTCACGTGCACGTAGTGAAGATTGAAGCGATAGGCGCGTTCGTAATCGGCCTGTCTCCACGGCGAGCGCGGATCGGCCTTCACCGTCACCGTCGTCGTTGCAGTATGCCCGTCGGCGGTGAGACGAAGGGTGTAGAGCCCCGGGGGAACCGGCGGCCCCGACTGAACGCGAAACGCAGGCGCCGCTCCCTTCCATTGCAACGCCGGCGTCGCGTTCAGATCCCAGACGTAGCGGTTGATCCCAGGGTGATTCGCAATGCGCGACACGTTCTTCTTCGCAACCGTATGCGTTCCGGCGATGCTCCGCACCAAACGCCCCGCCGCGTCGTAGATCTGCAACGTCGGCGGCGTCGTCGAAGCCGTTTTTTGATAGAACGAAATCAGCGCTCCCGCCGGGGGATTCTTCCCCGAGAATCGCCCGTAGAGCCCTTCTTGGTTCGAGTGCAAAACCCAGCGGTAGGTGGTGCGCGGATGGAAGAGCATGAATCCGGCGCGCTCGGCGGCGCGGAAGCGCTCGAGCGGCGTGAGATCGTCGAGAATCCAGATCCCCCGTCCGTGCGTCGCGGCGACGAGGTCGCGCTCGCGCGGGGCGATGCGAAGATCGCGAAAGCTCGCAACCGAAATATTGTTGCGCAGATTCTGCCAGCGCGTTCCGCCGTCGAAACTGATAAAGAGCCCACGGTCGGTTCCGAGATAGAGAACGTGCGGATTGACGGGATCGGGGCGAATCGTTCGCACGAATTGCGTCGGCGGTATTCCCGCGACGATCTCGCGCCAGTGCGCGCCGAAATCGGTCGTGACGAAGGCGTAGGGAGCGTCGTCACCGGAGCGATGACGATCGACGATGGCGTATGCCGTGCCGGCGGCGAAGGGCGAGGGAGCGACCGTTTCCACGCGTCCGAACGGCGCGATCCCTACAGGAGTAACGTTGCGCCACGTTTTTCCGCCGTCGCGCGTGAGTTGCACGAGCCCGTCGTCGGTTCCGACCCAGATCTCGCCGGTCGCAACCGACGACCCTTCGATGTCGAGAATAGTGTCGGAGTACTCGGTCCCAAAAACATCCTTCGTAATCGGTCCCCCCGAGGGCGCCTGGTGCGATTTGATATCGAGCGTCAAGTCGGGGCTGATCGGCACCCAATGTTCGCCGCGATCCGTGCTTTGAAAGACGACGTTCCCACCGTACCACATGACGTGCGGATTCCAGGGAGCGAACGCGATCGGCGAATCCCAATTAAAGCGATATTTCGCCAGACGGAGATCGAAGCGTGCGGCCGAGGTTGCGTTGTACGGACCGACGTACCGAAAATCTTCATCCTTCCAATCGTAGCGTACGAGATAGCCGTCCTCCGAATCGGCGAAGACGTACCGCGCATTCGCGGGATCGGGAACCGCCCACATTCCATCGCCGCCGACCGTTACGCGCCAATCGCGCCCGGTAATGCCGTCGAACGAACGCGAATTCGAGGGGCCGCAGAACGCTTCGTTATCTTGCAGCGCCGCACAAACCATATACGGACGATCGGTGGAGAGACCGACGTGGTAGACCTGTTCGATCGGAAGATTTCGCGTGAACGTGAAATGCTCTCCGCGATCGAGCGTGAGCGCGAAACCACCGTCGTCACCGATGATGAATCGCTTTCCGTCGGAGGGATCGATCCAGATCGCGTGTGCGTCGGCATGCACGCCGCGCCCGAAACGCCGAAAATGCTTTCCGCCGTCGCTGCTCAGCGCGAGATTCATCGAGAGCGTGTAAACGCGATTTTCGTTCTTGGGATCGACGGCGAGATGGCTGAAATAGAACGGGCGCTGGTCGATCAGCGTCCCCGAAAAGAGCCGCGTCCAATGCGCGCCTGCATCATCGGAGCGCCAGAGCACGCCTTCGCGCGATTGGATCAATGCATAAATGCGGTTCGGATTGCTCGGAGCGATTGCGAGGCCGATCCGCCCGGTCAGCCCCGTCGGAAAGCCGTTGCCCGTAACGCGTTGCCAGTGCACCCCGCCGTCGATGGATTTATAGAGCCCGCCGTGAGGGCCGCCGCTCGAAAAGGTCCAGGGCCGGCGGCGAAATTCCCACATTCCAACGTAGAGAATTCGGGGATTGCGAGGATCCATCGCGAGGTCGCTCGCACCGCTGTCGGGAGCGAGATAGAGCGTTTTCTTCCACGTCCTCCCTCCGTCGAACGTGACGTAGACGCCGCGGTGGAGGCTATTACGAAAAACATCGCCAAGGACTGCAACGACGACGTGATTGGAATCGGTCGGATCGACGGCGATTGCGGAGATGTGTCCGCTCTCACGCAAACCGACGTTTTTCCAGGTTTTTCCACCGTCGACACTCTTGTAAATGCCGTCGCCGCGGATGACGTCGTTGCGCGGGTTGCTCTCTCCGGTGCCGACCCAAACGACCTTCGCATTGCGTGGATCGATCGCGATTGCACCGATCGATGCGACGGGTTCTTTCGCAAAGACATCGCTCCACGTTGCCCCGCCGTTGACGCTCTTCCAAACGCCGCCCCCTGCCGTCCCGATATAATAGAGGTTGGGATCGCGCGCACTCCCTGCGACTGCCGGTACGCGACCGCCGGCGATCGCGGGCCCGATCGAGCGGAAGGTCATCGCGGTATACGGAGTTCGCGGCGAGTGTGCCGCGCCGAGCGTCGCGAAGGGAATGAGGGCGGCGATCAAAGCGCCCGGCAGCAAGCACCAACGTTTCACGAAAAATCCTCCAACTCCGGAGGTTACGTGGCGGCGCCGCTATTTCCCGGTCGTCAAACCGCTTTCGATTGCTTGGTTTTGGGCGGCGGTGGCGTCGTTCACGGTCCACACCATCATGCCACCGTATCCATTGTTCTTCACCCATGCGGCGAGCGATTCGAGGGTTGCATTCGGCGCGAGCGAGACGTCCCCGTCGATATCGCTACCGAGCATCAGCCGCGCCGGGGGAACGACGAGGGCGTAGGCGGCGAGATCGCTCTGCGCCGAAGCGTAAGCGTAGCTCATCACATTCACCCACGAAAGCGCGCTTGCAACCCCGGGTGCGGCCAGGACGGTGCCGTCTCCAAAGCTCGTCGGTGTGTCGAAAGCCGCGAGCGTTATGAGATCGTTTCCGATTCCATTGGCCGCGAATGCCGCGCGCGTTGCGGGAATGAGCGTTTCGAGATCGGCGACGCGTTGGGCTTGCGTCCCCGATTCGTCGTCGAAATCGACGCCGTCGAAACCATACAGCTGAAGCACGGAGATCAAGTTCGTCTCGAAATCCTTCGTATCGCCATCGAAAACGAAGGCCGTCGAAGGGCTCCCGCCGCCGAGCGAGAGCAACACTTTTATGCCGCGTTGGTGAAGCGAGGCAACGGCTGCGGCGGTGAGGTATCCCGGTGCATTGCCGTCGGGAACCACGCTGTGTCCGGCAACGAAATCGAACGCATAGATCAACGTCGTCACGCCGTTAGGCACCGCACTCCACGGCGTTTGCTCCCAATCGTCCCAATACCCGACGTACTGCGGCGCCGCGGCACCCGCCGCAACCGGCGACGGCGCCGCACTCGGGAGGACGTTCGCGCTCCCTCCACCGCCCCCGCCACACCCCGCGAGCGCGAGAGCGGCGGCGAGCACCGCGATCGGCGCGCTACGAATTCGAGGAGCGCTCGCGGACACGGCTAGCTAAAGAGCCGATCGATATCGGCGGCGTCGAGAGGGAGCGGAGCGGTCGCTGCATCGGCGAACTGGCTCGCGGCGAGCTCTCCTTTGCGTGCTTGCAATTCGAGGATACGCTCTTCGACCGTACCCTCGGCGATGAGCTTATAGACGAAGACGTGCTGCTCCTGACCGATGCGATGCGCGCGGTCGGTCGCTTGCCGTTCGACCGCCGGGTTCCACCAAGGATCGTAATGAATCACCGTATCGGCGGCGGTGAGGTTGAGCCCGGTGCCGCCGGCTTTTAGACTGATTAAAAAAAGCGGCACTTCGCGATTTTGGAAGCGCTTGACCGGCGTCTCCCGGTCGCGCGTGGCTCCGCGAATTTCGACGAACGACATATCGCGCTTCACCAACTCGGGTTTGATGAGATCGAGCATCGAGGTGAATTGCGAGAAGAGCAGGATGCGCCGACCATCGGCGATGAGGCTTTCGAGCATCTCGAAGAGCGCGTCGAGCTTCTGCGACTCTTTGACGCTGCGTGCCGCATCGAGATCGAGCAAGCGAGGATCGCAGCATACTTGTCGTAGTTTTAAGAGCGCGTCGAGCACGACGATGCGGCTGCGCGCGAGGCCGCGCTTGGCAACTTCGTCGCGAACGCGCTTATGCATCGCCAAGCGAATCGTTTCGTAAAGATCGCGCTGCGCGCCGCCGAGTTCGACGCGATGGACGATCTCGGTCTTTTCCGGCAGATCGCGCGCGACGTCTTCTTTTGTACGCCGCATGAGAAAGGGGTGCAGGCGCTTCCCGAGCGCACCGCGCCGCAGAGCGTCACCCCGCTTTTCGATCGGCGTCCGGAAGAATCGCGCGAAGGAACTGCGCGTTCCCAACAGCCCCGGTAGTGCGAATGCGTAGATCGACCAGAGTTCTTCGAGATTGTTTTCGATCGGCGTTCCGGTCATTGCCACCCGTTGCTCGGCATGGAGTTTCGTAGCCGAGATCGCAGCCTTGGCTCGAGGATTCTTGATCGCCTGCGCTTCGTCGAGGACGGCGATCGACCACTCGTGCGCGTGGAGCTCTTCGGCGTCGCGCACCAAGAGTGCGTAGGTACTCAAGACGACGTCGACGTTTGCAATCTCCCCAAAGTAGCGCGCGCGGTCGGGGCCGCTGAGCACGAGCACCCGTAATTCCGGGGTGAAGCGCGCGATTTCGGCGCGCCAGTTCGGCACGACGCTCGTCGGCGCGACGATGAGGACGGGTTTACGGAGACGCCCCGCGGCCTTCTCCATCGCGACGTGCGCGAGCAATTGCACGGTCTTTCCCAGCCCCATATCGTCGGCGAGCACGCCTCCGAATCCGTACGTGCGCAATAGTTGCATCCAGGCAACACCGTCGCGCTGGTAGGGGCGCAGTTCGGCGTGAAAGTTGGCCGGAAGGACCGGAGCGCGCCCGGCGAGATCGTTGAGGCCATCGATAAAGCCGCCGAAGGCTTCGGTGACCGCACCGCGCCGAAGAACGGTGCCGTCGATCTCGGCGAGCGATATCGCACGCGCGGCGGGGAGCGCGATGCGTTCGCCCTCGACGAGTGCGTGCTCCCCGTCGAAGAGATCGACGAGCGTCGCCAATACGCGTGCGACGCGAGCCGGCGGGAGCGCGACGTACGCGCCGCTCGGGAGACGGCCGAAAATCGGCTCGCTCCGCGAGGCGATGGCGACGAGATCGTCGGTCGACGAGATGCCGTTCGCAACGAGCGCTTCGACGATGATCGGAAGAAGCGGTATCCGCTCTCCGTCGACCTCGATGCCGAGATCGATCTCAAACCATCCCGTGCGGTGCGAGTCGGGTTCGATATCGGCTTGCCAATCCTCGGAGAACTCTACGATTTCATGCGGAAACTCCGCGTCGATCTCCACTCTCCAACCTTCGGAGCGTAAGAGCGGAGCGGTATATCCCAAAAAGCGAGCCCACGCGTACGAACTCTCTTCGGTGCCGAGGCGAAAGATCGCGCGACGGTCCTCGTTCTCAAACTCAAACGAGCGCGGAACCGACGCGAAGCCGATCGCGTTCAGGCGTTCGACCGCGCGTTCTTCAAAAGCGCGCTGTCGCGGCCAGATCGCGCCGCCTTCGCCCTCGACGATGCGAAATTCGCTCTCCCCGCTCTCCGGCGAGATGCGATGGTCGCCGTAGAGAAACGCGAGCTCGGCCGTCGCTGCGGCGCGCGAACGTCCTAGTTGCAGCACGGGAATCGGGTCGCGTTCGATCACGCGCACGTCGAGGCGGGCTTGCGGGCCATCGATGGCGGCGGTTGAAAAGACGCGACGTAACGCCACCTGCACGCGTTTGGCGTGCTCGGCGGTCATCGCAGGCGCTCCCGCGAGCACCGCGGCGAGATCGGGTGCGAGATCGCTCTGTGCGCGTCCGGCGACGTTGCGGTCGGGATCGACGTACCAGAGCGGTATCGCGCCGACGAGCACGCTACCGGGGAGCGAGGCGAGGTGCGGACGCTGTCGTTCGTCTTCGTCGATGCGCCACGCGATGCGCGCGTCGACGAGATCCTCGCGCCGCAACGTTTCGTTCTCGAGCGTCTGCCAGTGTACGCGCTCGCTATCGACGAGCAATTCGAGCAGCGTACCCAGAATGGTCGGCGAGAGCGCGTTCATCCCGCCGAGAAGGCCGCTCGCTCCGACGAGGCGACCGATCGTGCGGTCGAGGGCTTGCAGGTGTTTCGCGCTGCCTGCGGCGAGGTGCTGGAGTTCGTAGCGGCGAGCGGTCCCCAACCCACCGCTACGAAGCATCGGAACCACGAGGGCTTGCAGGGTGAACGAGGGCACGAAAAATCGCTCTTCGATGGAGATGACGTAGCGCACGTGTTCGCGCAGGAGCTCGCGCCGCTTATTTGCCGTGACGGCATTGACGTTCTCGATCCAGCTCTCGATCGCTCCATCGGCGGCATCGCGTTTCCGCACCGTCGACCGCGCGGCGATCGCCGCGAGCGCAACCGCCGCGGCGTGCTTGCAGTTACTTCCAACCGGGCAGGAGCACCGAGCGAGCAGACGCGTCGTTCCGTTCGAGCCGACCGCACGCATGTGCACCGAGTACGGCTGCTGCTGCGTCCCGATGACGCGCGCGTCGATCGCCTCGGCACCGACTTCGAGCTGCAATACCCGGCGACGTTCGAAATAATCGCGTCCCCGCGTGAGCGTGGGCGCATCGAACGATGCTTGAAGTACGGAAAGGTCGAGGTGCATAAGGGCGACCTCTCTACTTGGCGAACGCCGTTACGAATTCCTACCGTCGAGCAATGTCGCAGCGGCGCGCAAGCCCTCGCGAATCGCATCGGGCGAGGGCGGGCAACCGCGAACCACGACCGAGGCCTGGAGTTCTTGCCCGGCACCGGCGCCGGCACTCCCCGCTCCGCACCACGTCCCTTCACCGCTCGCACAATCGCCGACGGCAACGACGACGACCGGTTCCGCAGTTGCATCGAGCGTTCTGCGCGCGGCGAGGCGCATCGCCTCGCTCATCGGTCCGGTGACGGTGAGAAGATCGGCATGGCGCGGCGAGGCGACGATGTTCCAGCCTTCTTGCGAGATATCGTATTGCGGCGCGGCAAGCGCGTTCATCTCCAATTCGCATCCGTTACAACTGCCGCAGACCAAATGACGGATGCCGAGCGAGCGGGCAAAGCTTTTTTGCGACACGGTCAGCGGTCCACACACGAATAGCAGAGATTGAAGCTCTTATTCACGAGCGGGAAATCCGGCACGATATTCCCCTCCATCGCGCGCGTTACGAGCGGCCAGTTGCGGTATGCGGCCGAGATGATATGCAGCCGCCCGACACGGCCCTCGGCCGCAACGGAGAGCGAGATACTTTCAGCACCGCGAGCTCCCTCCACGACGGTCGCGATCGTGCCCTCGGGTACGCTGAGTTCCGTCGGCACCGGAAGTGCGACGCCTTCCATCGCTCGGAGAGCGCGTTCGAGGAGATCGAACGAGCGCTCTATTTCGCGCCGCCGCACCTCGCCGCGCGCGAATACGTCGCCCGCGCTCGCTCGCTCTTCGGTGAAGGAGAACTCGCGATACGCTCCATATGGGGCGAGCGCGCGCACGTCGCACGCGATTCCCGATGCACGCGCGCTCGGCCCGACCGCTCCGAAGCGGCGTGCCATCGCCGGTTCGACGATACCGGCTCCTTCGAGACGTCGCAGCACCGAACGCTTGGCGAGAAATGCGTCGACGAATCGCATCGCGTCGTCGCGGATCGTGCGGAGAATCGCCCGCGTACTTCCCGGATCGGCGAACGTTCCGGGGCGGATCCCGCCGGGTACGATGCTGTCGAACAGCAAACGATGGCCGCCGACGACACGGTTGAGTTGGTTGATCCGTTCGCGCAATTCCAGCGCGGCGGTCGTTCCTTTGCCGTATCCCGCACCAGCGGCGATGCTTCCGAGATCGAAAAGATGGATATGGATCCGCTCCATCTCCGCGAGCGCCAAGCGCGCGTATTCCGTCCCGGCGTCGAGCTCGGCCCCGGCGAGCGCCTCGATCGCACGAGCGTACGCCCAGGATCGGGCGACGCTGCAATTTCCACAGACGCGAGCGACCTGCGGCGCGAGTGCGAGCACCGATTGCCCTTCGAACCACGGCTCGAGCGCGCGGTGCGAATACGAAAGTTGCGCGTCGATATGCACCACGCTCTCGCCGCCGGTACTGATGGTGAAGCGCCCCGGTTCGATGATCCCCGCGTGCACGGGGCCGACCACCACGGCGCTCACGCCGCGGCCCTCGGCAACGACCGCCTCGGGAATCGCGTCGGCACGAAAATAGAGCGGTCGTCGATCGGGGCTCGAGCGTACGTCGATCCCCTGCATCGCCTGCATCTCGCGTTCGTGATTGGCGAAGAGTGGATAGCGCGACGCAAGCGATTCCCACGCTTCCCCGGGCTGAAGGGGCGTCACCATTGCGAGCACCCCGGCACGCGAGAGCGAGAGCGTGCGCACCGTGCGGTCGGTCGCGTAACAGCCGAGCGGGAGCGCATCGTACAGAGCGTCATCGAGCGCAGCGGCAAGATCCGCTTGCGCGACTTGCCGCTCGCGGTAGAGATTATCCACCGGCTGCCAACGTTCGCGAGAGCTCGAGCAGCCGCATGGCCTGCGGAAGAAACGGAAAGATCGCGAGGGCGATCGCTCCCGCTCCAACGCACCAAAGCGCGAAACCCGAAAAGCCGAGGAGCGCGCGCGGGCCGGGGTGCGCGACGGCCGCGACCGGCGTACCCGCCGCACTCTCGATAGCAAAGCGCAGGAGCGCGGCGAAGCCGACGAGGAGCGCGAGCGCTGCGACGACCGCGAGCACGTAGTGCGCTCCGCTCACCAAGGCGACGATCAGGAGCAATTCGGAGATAAAGAGTCCGCCCGGCGGCAAGCCGCCTAAACCGATCGCGGCAAAGAGCAGCGCGATCCCCGAAGGGCGATGCCGCAGGCCGCGAATGTGCCCCATCGAGGTACTCCCTTGCTCGTGCTGCACGGCACCGACGCTTAAAAATGCGAGCGATTTCACGAATGCGTGGTCGATCAAATGATAGAGGGCAACGAAATATCCCAACGGCGTCGCGAGGCTTAAGGCGATCGCCACGATCCCGGCGTGTTCGATGGTGGAATACGAGAGCAACCGTTTGATATCGCGCTGTGCGAGCATGAGTGCCGCGCCGAGCACCAACGAGAGCGCGCCGCCGTCGCGCAAGACGTGTTCGAAGAGCGGGGCCGCATCGGTATGCAGGGTGACACCCTGCACGCGAACGATCGCGTAGAAAGCGCAGGAGACTAATAAGCCCGAGAGCATCGCGCTGACCGGCGCGGGCGCCTTGGCGTGCGCGTCGGGAAGCCATGCGTGCATCGGAACGAGCCCCGCCTTCGTTGCAAAGCCGACGAGCATCAGCAAGAGTCCCGTTCGGGCGAGCGGCGTATTCAAGCGCGCACCGTGCAACGCGAGCACGCTCCAGGAAAAACGATCGGCGGTGAAGATGCCCGCATCGCCGGCGGCGCGCGCGAGCATAAACGCGCCGATCAATGCCACGGCGATGCCGAAGCTACAGAGTATGAGATACTTCCAGGCCGCCTCGAGCGCCGTGCGTCCGCCGAGATGCGCGACGAGGAAGGTCGTCGCCAGCGTCGTCGCGGTGATACCCGCCCAGAGCCCGACGAACGTGGTCGCCGTCACGGCGAACAGCATCGAACTCCAAAAGCCGCCGACGAGAAGAAAGAACGCCGCCGGGCGCGACCACGGCGGGCGATGCTCGCGCGAGGGCGACGGAAAGAGCCCGCCGGCGAAGAGCACGACGAGCGTCATCAAGAGCGAAACCGTGCAAGCAAAGATTGCGGAGAGCGCATCGAGGCGCGGCGCGAGCGCGAACGTCGCCGCGACGATGGCGACCGAGAACGCGGCGCGCGCGGCGAGCCGCAACGAGCGCTTCCTCGGGATCGCCGCGATCGCGAACGCAACGAGCGGGAAAAGCGTGAGGGCGGCGATCATCCGCGAAGCTCCCGCATCGCCCGAACGTCGAGCTCCGGATTCTCGCGCGCGATCTCCCGCGCGATGGCGAGGCCAACGAGCGTTGCGAGCACCGCATCGAAGGTGTCGGCGAGTTCGGCGCTCATCGGAACGTGCGGAACGAAAACGACGGCGGCTAAGGAGACGGTGCTCCCCAAGGCGAGCAGCCCAATTGCATTGGCGATGAGGCTGCGATGCGCGATTACCACCGCAATACTGGTCGCCAATGCGAAGAAGACGAGCCCCACATTGTGAATCCCCTCAAAGGCGGGAAGCCGCCCTGCGAGGTGCGCGAGCCCGAGCGCGAGCAGCACGATGGCGATGCGTCCGGGCAGCGAGAACGACGGGCGAAGATCGTTTCGCAGGCCGCGATGCTTTTCGAGCCAGATTATCGATACCGGGCCGACGACCACTTTCACGAACGCGAGCGCGACGAAGACGGCGAGCGCGCGTGGGTTCCCAAGACCGGGATAGGAAAACGTGAGCGCGATCCCGGTGAAGAGTGCGTACCCGAGCAGGGCCGTACGAATGCGCGCGTCAACGACCAGCGCGGCGAGCGCGCAGAGAAAGAGCAACGTCATCGCGCGGCTCCGATGATATCGATTCCCAACGCAGCGACGGCGAGGAGCGTCGCCGCACTCGCGAGATGCGGGAGTTCGAAGAGGCGCATCTTCGCTTGGAACGCTTCGACGAACGGAACCGCCGTTGCGACGGCGATGAAGCAAAGCGGCGCCGGCAGCCCGGAACCCGCCAACACGTAGGCAACGAGGATCGCCATAGCGGCCTGGCGGAGCTGCGCGGCGTATTGCCACGCCGCAAAGACGGGCCCCGCGTACTCCAACAGCATGCCTTCGTGGATCATCGTGAGTTCGTAATGCGTCTCCTGATTGTCGACCGGCACTCGTGCGGTTTCGAAGAGCAGCACGATGAAGAGCGCGGAGCCGGCGAGCAGCGCGGAGGCCTGCGTGGAACGCGCTGCGAGGAGTGCGAGGAGAAACGGGGCTTCGACGACCGCGGCAAACGCGATCTCTCTTCCCACCGCCATCGCCGAAAACGACGAACCGGTATCGAGTGCGGCGAGAACCAGCGCGGCGCGGCCGAGCGCGAAAAACAACACGAGTGCGACGACGTCGAGCGCGCTCGAGCGGATGTTTCCACCGAACATCGAGGGAAGCAAGAGCAGGATCGCGACCGAGCTGCCCAGCGCAATGCCGGCAGCGAGAAAACCGGCCGAGGAAGCGCTCCGCCCCGCTCGCGGCGCTTTGCGCAAGAGTTTTGCAAGATCGCGGTAGGGCTGTAGGAACGGAGGGCCGGGGCGCCCGCTCAAGCGCGCCCGGAGGCTCGCGATCGTGCCCTGCAACAACGGTGCGAATGCGAGAACGGCGAGCATTTGAACGACGGTCATCGTCCCAGCACCAACGCCATCGCTATCGCAATTGCGGCGTAGGCGATGTACGCGCGCATGCGTCCCGATTGTACGACGCGCAACCGACGGACGAGGCGCTGCGAGAACGCCGCAACGCTGCGCGCGGCCTCGCTGGTCAGATCGCGCGTGCTTACCGCGTACTCGATCTGCGTCGGAAAATCACCGCTCGTTGCCGGAACGATCGATCGGTGTCGTTCGGGAAAGAGTGCGAAGGCGAAGATGGCGCGGAGCGGTTTCGTGAGCGCCGTCGCACTATACGAGGCGCGCGCCGGTAGCGCCGAACCGCAGGCCCACACGGGGTCGTTTCGTCGCGCCGCGTGCCGGCCATACCACCACGCTCCCAGCGCCGATAGCAACGGGATCGCCGCGAGCCACGCAAGATGCGCCGCACCGGCGAACGTTGAACCGAGCGCGACTGCGGGCGCTCCGACGATCTGCGACGCGACCGCGAGCAGCGGATGGAGCACGACGAGCGGAAAGAATCCAAGCGCGAGCACGATCGCCGCCGCGAGCGCCAACGCCGCCACCGATGCATCGAACGTTTCGGGGCGCTCGCTCTCGCGCGCGGGAGCGGGAGCACCCGCGAACGCGATTCCAAAGAGTTTGACGAAGGCCGCCGCCGCGAGCCCTCCTCCGAGCAAAAGGGCGAGGAGGCCGAGCGCGCCGAGCGTTGCGAGCCCAGCGTTCGCCGAGAGCGTCGCATCGATAAATCCATGCAGCACGAGCCACTCCGAAACGAATGCATTGCTCGGAGGCAGCGCAGCCGCCGCCAGGCATCCGACGAGGATAAATGGTGCGCTTCGTTTGAGTGCGCCGCTGCCGAGCCCGCGCAGGCGATCGAGATCGGTCACGTGGTGCAAGCGCTCGACCACCGTTCCCGCGCCGAGAAAGAGCAGCGTTTTGAGCGAAGCGTGATTGAGCGCGTGAAAGAGCATCGCCACGAGCGCCAAGGTCGCCAACACCGGATAGCCCATAGCCGAAGCGGCGATCGCGAGGCCGAGTGCTGCGACCATGACGCCCATATGCTCGATCGAACTGAACGCAAGCAAGCGCTTCAATTCGCTCTCCACGGCCGCATAGAGCCCGCCGAGGAGCGCACCCGCGAGCCCTGCAAGCAACAAGATGACCCCGGCGATCGCACCGACCGGTGCGACGAGCACGAACGTCGCTACGGTCAGCGCGTAAAGCGCGAGCTCGATCATCACGCCCGAGAGCAATGCCGACGCGTTGGCCGGCGCGGCGGGGTGCGCGCGCGGTAGCCAAAATTGCAGCGGAACGAGCCCCGCTTTCGAACCGAAGCCGATAAAGAGCCCGGCGAGTATTCCAGCGCGCGGCGCGGCCGTTAGCGAGGCCGCTGCCGCCGAGATTGCGGCGAATGCGCCGCTGCCGGCATGAACTGCGAGCATCGCAAAGGCAATCGTTATCGCCAACGCGCCGAGTTGGCTTACCAACGCGTAAGCGAACGCGGCGCGCCGAACGCTCTTCCGTTCGCTCTCGGTCGCGACGATCGCAATCGAGATCAACGACATCAGCTCCCAGCTCAGGAGAAAAGCAACGACGGATTGCGCGAGCAACACTCCAAGCATCGCCGCACTAAAGCAGGCGAGAGGGATGCCCGCAGCCGCGCGGCCGCGTCGGAGGTTCCAGAGCGCGACGACGATCGTGCCGAGGGCAAGAACGACGAGGAATGGGCGCGCGAGCGGCGTTACCGCGAAATCAAACGCGAGATATCGCGCGAAGATCGGCGCGTGCATCACCACGGGTGCGAAGGGGAACGCGGCGGCGGCGAGCGCGGCCACGGAGAGCGCAGCGAGCAACGACGAGGCGAAGAGGCGTATACCGCGCACTAGCTCTGCGCTTCGAAGTTCGCGCGCTGCTCGCGCAGGAGCCGGTCGCAAAAATCACGCGCGGCATCGAGGAGATCCCAGAGCCGCTGGTCCGCGACGCTATAGCGGACGAAAAGCCCCTCGCGACGGGCGACGACGAGCCCCTTGCCGCGCAGCGTGGCGAGATGCTGCGAAACCGAGGGTTGGCCGAGGTCGAGCAGCTGTTGGAGCTCGACGACGGTTTTTTCACCCTCGCGAAGGGCATCGAGGAGGCGGATCCGCGCGGGATGCGCGAGCGTCTTAAAGAGATCCGCCTTGAAGTTCCGAAGCACATCTGAATATTAGCATATTCAGATTTATGAATACAAGATCACCCGTTGAGTGCGCCTAACGTCTCCTTGAGGAGGGAATCAACCTCGTCGGCGACCCCAACGAGCTCGGTATTCCCGGTCACGCCGAGCATTGCGCCGGCATCGATCGCCTTGACATAGGTCTTGCCGTCCTTCTGCATGACCACGACGTTGCACGGCAGCAAAAGCCCGAGATCGGGCTCGCGCTGCAGCGCTTGGTGGGCAAAGGTCGGGTTACAGGCGCCGAGGATGACGTAGGGCTCCATATCGGCACCGATCTTTTTCTTGAGCGTCGCGGCAACATCGATCTCGGATAAAACGCCGAAGCCGCGCTGCGCCAGCGCGGCTTTCGTGCGATCGATGACTTCTTCGAAGTTACCTTCGACGACGGTTTCGTGTCCGTATTTCACGAGTAATTCGCCTCACTTTATCTGCAACCCCAGCGGTTTGATAACCGTCGCCAGGTAACGATGGTATGCATCCATCGCCGCAGCAAAGCGTACATCGAGGTGCCTCGCGTATGCAAGTAACGATGCCGTCGGCGGCGAGTTTCCGCCGAGGAAGAAGCCGCCGGGCACCGCTTCTCGCAGGGCGCCCGGGCGCTGGATGGAATCCTCATCGTTTTGATAGTTTGCGGTAAAAGTCGCAAAGATCGCATCGTGCTCCTTCATCGCCGCCGAGAGCGCGGCGAGGCGCGGAGCGTTATCGGCGGAACGCGCGATCGCGTAGGCCTTGTTAAGTGCGATCTTCTGCGCGTCGAGCGCATCGAGCACCGCATTGATCTTCCCGGACATTTCGAGGAAGTGTTTGCCGATTCGATACCCGGCTCGCATCTGCGCGAGCGTATACGGCGTCTGCGGATCGGGCTTCACCGAAAAAGACTGGGTAAGGGTGCGGCCGTCGAGGACGATCCGCGCCGTGTAACGGCCGGGGAGAACGGTCAGTCCCTCTTTCGGGCCGCGATACTGCTTGCGTGCCGCGCCCATCCAGCGCGTCACGCCGTTTTCGTGGAAATCCCACACGACGCGATTGATGCCGGCCTTATTCGGAACGAGCGAGATCTTCTTCTTGCCGATCTTGATGCTTCCCGAAATCGTGCGAATCACGCGCCCCCGAGCGTCGAGCACCTGGACGACCGGCGCCTTTTTCTGCGGAGCTTTTTGGTAGAAATCGAGGATCGCTCCGTAGGGCGGGTTCTTCGCCGCATAGCGCGTGTACAGATTCTCGTCGTTGCTATGCATGATGTATTCGTAGGCCGTGCGCACCGGGAAGAGCATCGCTCCCTTCGATTGCGCCGCCGAGAGGTTCTGCAGCGCCGCGATATCGTCGAGGATCCAAATCGCGCGCCCGTGCGTGCCGATCACCAGATCGTCGAAAGTCGGTTGAATGCGAATATCGCGTACCGATACCGCCGGGATGTTCAGCGAGAACGGCTTCCAGGAGTCGCCGCCGTTGAAGCTGATAAAAATGCCCTCTTCGTTTCCGGCGAAGAGCAGGTTTTTGTTGTGGATGTCGGGGCGAATCGTCCGCGTGTAGATATCGCTCGGCAATCCACGAACGATTTTCTTCCAGGCTTTTCCGTAGTCGTGCGTTACGTAGAGATACGGCGCGTAATCGCCCATCCGATGATCGTCGAACGAGGCGTAGGCAGTCGCGGGGTCGAGCGCCGAGGGAGCGACCGTTTCCACGCGAGCGAACTCCGGCGCGCCCTTCGGCGTGACGTTGCTCCAATGTTTGCCGCCGTCGCGCGTGAGCTGCACGAGGCCGTCGTCGGTTCCAACCCAGATCTCGCCGGGTGCGGCCGAGGAGCCTTCGATATCGAGAATGGTGTCGCTATACTCGGCACCCGAAACGTCGTGTGCGAGCGGGCCGCCTGCGGGCAACTGGTGCGATTTGATATTACGCGTGAGGTCGGGGCTGATCGGTTGCCACGTTTGGCCCCGATCGGTGCTTTGAAAGACGACATTCCCGCCGTACCACAAGATATGCCCGTTCCACGGTGCGAACGCGATCGGCGAATCCCAGTTGAAGCGATAGGGTTTCTTATTGAGGTCGAAGATCGAGAGCCCCGGTTCGAAATACGGATTGATAAAGCGGAAGAGCCGAGCATTTCGGTTGAAGACGTTAACATAGCCGTCTTCGAGATCGGCGACGACGAAATTCGCGTTGCTTGGATCGGGAACGGCCCACATGCCGTCGCCGCCGACCACTTGGAACCAACGACGGTTCTTGATCCCCTGCGGATCGCGCGAGTTCGAAGGCCCGCACCAACCGCTGTTATCTTGCCAACCGCCGCAGACGAGATACGGATTCCCGTTGGAGAGGCCGACGTGATAGACCTGGCCGATGGGGAGATTCCGCGCGAACGACCACGCCTTACCGCCGTCGAGCGTCAGGGCGTAACCGCCGTCCTCGCCGACGATGATGCGATTGCCGTCGTTCGGAGCGATCCAAATCGCGTGATAATCGACGTGGACGCCTTTGGCGATGCGTTTGAATTTTTTGCCGCCGTCGGTACTGACCGAAAGCATTTCGGAGACGCCGTAGACCCGGTTCGCATTCTTCGGATCGACCGCAATATGCGTGAAGTAGAACGGACGTTGATCGACCAACGTGTTGTCGGTCATCATCTTCCAATGCGCGCCCGCGTCGTCGCTGCGCCAGAGAATGCCGCCCTTCGCTTCGATCAACGCATAGACGCGCGCCGGATCGCTCGGCGCGATGGCGAGGCCGATGCGCCCCTCGTACCCGGCGGGAAGGCCGTTGCCGACGAGTTTCGTCCAGGTCTTTCCGCCGTCGGTCGATTTATAAATGCCGTCGTTGGGGCCGCCGGAGTGAAAGGTCCACGGCTTCCGACGAAATTGCCACATCCCCGCATAGACGATATTCGGATCGGCGGGATCCATCGCAATATCGCTCGCGCCGCTGCTCGGGCCGATATAAAGTGACTTGCTCCACGTTTTTCCGCCGTCGAACGTGACGTAGACGCCGCGATGAACGGAATCGGCGAATGGATCGCCGGAGGCGCCGACCACGACGTGCTCGGGATCCTTCGGGTCGATCGCGATGCGCGAGATATGCCGCGTCAATGCGAGGCCGACGCGCGCCCACGTTTTTCCGCCGTTGGTGCTTTTATAGAGGCCCGTACCGAACGAGACGTCGTTGCGCGGGTTGCTCTCGCCGGTGCCGACCCAAAGAACGTTCTGATTGCTCGGGTCGATGGCGACCGCGCCGATCGCTCCGGTCGGTTCTTTCGTAAAGATCGGTTTCCAGGTCGCGCCGCCGTTCGCACTCTTCCACACTCCGCCGCCTGCGGTACCGATAACGTAGAGATCGGCGTTCTGCGCCGTCCCCGCCACCGAGGAGACGCGACCGCCGGCGATCGCCGGGCCGATCTCCCGCCATTTCATGCGTGCGTACGGTGCGGTCGCCGCCGCAGCCGGAAGGAAACTTCCGGCTGCGAGCAACGCCCCCATCGCGAGAAACCGTATCTTCATCTTTTCTCCTCCACAAGTATCGCGTTTAGTGTACGGTGCCGATTCCTGCGATCGGCGTCAGCCCGGCTGCCTTCATCTCTGCTTGCAGCGCGGGGAGCGTACCGACGAAGGCGTTGTATTGCCCGAGGGCGCGGGCATATTTTCCGTCGAGCCGATGCGCGAACGCAAGGGTCGGCGGCGTGATGAGGCTCTGAGCGGCGAAGTAGAGCTGCTCGAAATCTTCGCGCAGCGCACCCGGACGTTCGATCGAATCCTCATCGTTCTGGTAGTTCGCGGTCAAGATATCGAACATGCCTTGGCGACGACCGGAGAGCGCCGAAAGCGCGGCGAGAACGCCGGTCGCCTTCTTCGCCGTCGCGGCCTTCTGTGCCGCATCGATCTGTTTCTTGAGCGTATCGAGATTGTTCAGCATCGTGTCGATCTTCCCGAACATCGCTTCATACTTCATCGCAAACGCGAACGTGCGGTCGTAATCGGCTTGCGTGAATTTCGAGCGCGGATCGGGCTTCACGACGAAGCGACGCGTGTAGGTCTTGCCGTCGAAGGTGAGCTTCGCGGTATAGGTGCCCGGCGGAACCGCCGGTCCCTCCGGGAAGCCTTGATACGACTTTTTCGCCGCGCCCTTCCAGAGCGCCACGCCGTTGGTGCCGTAATCCCACACGTACCGATTCAAGCCGACGGCGTTGGGGAGCCGCGATTGCTCTTTCCCGGCGACTTTGTGGGTGCCGGAGATCGAACGCATGAGTTGGCCGCGCGCGTTAAAGATCTGCAACGAGGGCGGTGTCTTGGCATTTGCCATCTTTTGGTAGTAGTCGAAGATGGCGCCGTAGGGTGGATTATTGCCGACAAAATCCGTGTAGGTGCCTTCGTCGTTTTCGTGCAGGGTGTACTGGTAGGAGACGCGGACCGGGAAGAACCGTCCACCCGCCGCTTGCGCGCGAGCGAGTTGTTGGATCGGCGTCATGTCGTCCATAATGTAGAGCGAGCGCCCGTGCGTCGCGATAACGAGATCGTCGAAGGTCGGCTGCATGCGAATATCGCGAACCGATACGGTCGGCATGCCGTTCTTGAAGCTCTCCCACTTCTGCCCGTCGTCGAACGAGATGAAAATTCCCGTTTCGTTGCCGAGATAGAGGATGGACGAGTTTCTGATATCCGGGCGGATGGTCCGCACGAAAACGTTCTTCGGCAGGTTGCTCGCGATCGAGTTCCACGTCTTGCCGTAGTTATGAGTGACGAAGACGTAGGGTTTGTAGTCGCCCGAACGATGGCGATCGATGGTGACGTACGCCGTCGCCGCGTCGAACGGCGAAGGAGCGACGGTTTCGACTCGCCCATAGGGGGGAACGCCCGGAATCAGCATTTTCTTCCAGTGCTTTCCACCGTCGACCGTGAGGCCGATGACGCCGTCGTCGGCGCCGGTCCAGATCTCGCCTTTACGCACCGGCGAGCCCTCGATATCGAGCAGCGTGTCGCTATACTCCGCGCCCGAGACGTCGTGGGTGATCGGGCCGCCCGATGGAATCTGGTGGGATTTCATGTTCAACGTGAGATCGGGGCTGATGACTTTGAAGCTCTTACCGCGATCGGTGCTCTGGAAGACGACATTGCCGCCGACCCATCCGATATGCGGGTTCCACGGAGCGAACGCAATCGGCGAATCCCAATTGAAGCGATATTTGCTCGTGCGCAGGTCGTACTGCTCTTTGACGCCCTGAAGATAGGGTTGCGCGGACCACTGATCTTGCGTTCTCTTGTTCCACACGACGACCGAACCGTTTTCGGAATCGCTCCAAATATAATTCGGGTCGGAGGGATCGGGGACCGACCACTCGCCGTCGCCGCCGACGCTCACCTTCCAATATTTATTGAGAAGGCCGCTGGGATCGAGCGAGTTCTCCGGCCCGCAAAATGCATTGTTATCTTGCAATCCGGCACAGACTTCGTATGGATTCTCGTTGGAGAGCCCGACGTGGTAGATCTGTGCGATCGGAAGATTCTTCGAGAAGAACCAATTGGCACCGCCGTCGACGGTGAGCGCGTAGCCGCCGTCTTCCCCGAGCATGATGCGCGACGGATCGTTCGGTGCGATCCAGATCGCGTGGTAATCCACGTGCACGGCGAGAGCGATCGGGCGGAATTTCTTGCCGCCGTCGGTCGAGACCGAGGTGAGTTCGGAGACGGCGTAGACTTTTTTGGGATTCATCGGATCGACGGCAATGTGCGTGAAGTAGAACGGACGTTGATCGACCAGCGTGTTATCGCTGACCATCTTCCAATGCTTGCCCGCATCTTCACTGCGCCAGAGAATGCCATGCGCGGCTTCGATGAGCGCGTAGACGTAATTCGGGTCGCTCTGCGAGACGGCGAGGCCGATGCGCCCGGTGATTCCGGCCGGCAAACCGTTGCCGACGAGTTTCGTCCAGGTCTTGCCGCCGTCGACCGATTTATAGAGGCCGTCGTTGGGGCCGCCGCTGCGGAAGGTCCACGGTTTGCGCCGGAACTCCCACATGCCGGCGTAGACGACGTTCGGATCGCTCGGGACCATCGCGAGATCGCTCGCACCACTATCGGGTGCGAGATAGAGCGTCTTCTTCCACGTCTTTCCGCCGTCGAACGTCACGTAGACGCCGCGGTGAACGCTGTTGCGAAACGGGTCGCCGAACGCGGCGACCACCACGTGGTTGCCGTCTTTCGGGTCGACGGCGATGCGCGAGATCGAGCGGACGCCTTTGAGGCCGACCCGCTTCCAGGTGATCCCGCCGTTCGTCGATTTGTAGAGGCCGTCGCCATAGCTGACGTCGTTGCGCGGATTGCTCTCGCCGGTCCCGACCCACACGACATTGTTATTGCTGGGATCGATCGCCACCGCGCCGATCGCCGCGACCTTCTGATTCGCAAAGACCGGCGTCCAGGTAAAACCGCCGTTGATCGTCTTCCAGACGCCGCCGCCCGCGGAGCCGACAAAGTAGAGTTTCACGTTGGTCGCAGAACCCGCGACCGAGGTGATGCGCCCGCCTCCTGCGGCGGGGCCGATCTCGCGCCACGTCATCTGCGTGTACGGCGGCGGTGGCGTCGGTGTGGGCGTCGGTTTCGGCGAGGCCTTCGCGGCGGCTTTCGCCGGGGCCGGGGTAACGCCGACTGCCGCACGCGCGTGCGAGGGAAGGCTAAGAGCGAAAAGAACTGCGGCGGCGAGCGCCCAGCGAATGCGTATGCGAGACAACGGCTTCCTCCTCGAAGAGAGCTTCATATTCAGCCCGGGGAGTCCGATAGGAAAGGCCGCGCTCCTGCGAGCGCGGCCTCAAATGTTGCTCAAAAAAGCCGATTCTAGACCGACATGCGGGTGATCGACACGTCGATATCGTCGCGTCCCGCTTTTCGAACGAAGGTGATGTGCACTCGCTGTGCGCCCCAAGCAAAGCGGAAGGTGTAATCGAAGGTCTCGATGCCCCCGCTCGACTTTCCGGCGAGCGTATGGAAGCGCCCCTGGAACTCCGGGTTCGCGGTGCACGGAGCGACTTCGGTGAAGAAGTTCCGCCCAACCTGTGATTTCTGATCGAGGCGCGCCATCTCAGCCTCGGTGCGATTGTAGCGACGGATCTTGCCGTCGAGCCCCAAGGTGATCACGCCGACGGGCAACCCGTCGATCTCCTGTGCGCTCATCGCCTCGACTCGCTCGAGCAAATCGCGATCGTGCATGAATGCTCCTCTTCTTCAACATCACTATCAGCGTACGAAAACGCTCCCACTGTGGGAACCTCGCAGCATAACTCAGCGGAAAAACGCGGAGTTGCTCCCTGCATGTAAGGAGCGCGCAAAGGGAGCGGCGGGCGCTATCGCAATGCGAAGCGCACGAGCACCTGCCCGGCAAAGGCGGCAAGAACGCCGAGCAGCACGCTCCCCAGCGCATAGAGTGTGGCCATGGCAAACGCCCGATCGCCGACCAACGTCACGGTATCGAGTGCGAAGGTCGAGAAGGTCGTATAGCCCCCGAGGACGCCGACGGCGAGAAAGAGACGCGCGGATGACGGCATCCCGAACGTTCGGGTGGCGGCCAGTTCCGCGATGATCCCGATCAGCAAACTCCCGGTAACGTTGATGAGCAGCGTGCCGAACGGAAATCCGGGGCCAAGTCGCTGGACCACCATGTAGTTGACGATGTAGCGAGCAGCTGCCCCAAGTCCCCCTCCAAAGGCAACCGTCAGAACGCTTTTAAGCCCCACGGGAGGCAAAAACCGCCATAGTCATCAGGCTCCTTGGCAGGCGATTGGAAAAGTTGTCATGCAGGGGCGGCTTACGGCGCTCCGGTCTTCTCGTACCTTGGGACATTAACGTGAATTGCATACCACTGAGAGTAGCCTATGGCGGAAATAAGGAGCGCGAAAAACAGCACCATCCCCACCGCCCAAGCGCGCTTCCCCCCGGTGCTCATCTGTGAAAACCGGCTCATAACGCGTCCTTCGCCGAATCGCTTCTCTTTTGCCTCCATGCGCGAGACTCCACGCCCCATATCGGTCTCCAAGCATCAGTGCGACAAAACTCGCATCCTCGTGCTCGATACCGGGCCGAGCCCTCGCGTCTCGCGTCCAACGAAGTCGGTCAGCTTCACGCGCATAGCGGATGCCCGGATTGATTCCTACGGCGGCACGCTGAACCCATCTATAACGAGTACCGGGCAATGCGCATATCGCGCAATTCGATCGGAGACACTTCCGATGAGAAAACGCGTGACACCCGAGAGGCCGCGACGCCCAACAACAATTAAGTCGGCGCCGACCTGCCGCGCGGTGTCAACGATGGCTTCGGCTGGGTGCCCTCCCTCGAGGACCAACAGTTCCGCGGTAATCCCGCGGCGCCTTGCCGCTTCCATGCAGTCGCCGGCGACGCGCTCGTAAAATTTTCTTGCCTGCAGGCGTGAATCATCACGTTCCTGCTGAGTTTCGGCATGCTCGGCGTGTCGCGTGACCGAGACGAGCTGTACGCGCGATTCAAATTTTTCAGCAATTCCGAGTGCGTAATCAAATGCGTGGCGAGCGTGCTCGGAGCCATCCCAGGCGACAACAATATGAGAAAACATCGTACACCTACCATCTTCGAATCGAAGGGAAAAGCAACAATAAGGCGATCGTGAATGCAAGGATATATGACAAATATGCGGCTATTACCCCGGATTGTGTTGCACGAACGACGCGGGAAATTGTAGAAAATGGACGCACGAGCATACGGTAGAATGGGAGATCGAGAAGAGGCCTGATATTGCTTGAAAAATGGAAGGGCTCTCCCTGGTCGACGGTACGAACGGTGCGCAAAGCCACATCGAAAATAACGCGGGTCGGATTGACGAAGCCCGTCCCGGAGTACTGCGTCCAGGGGCGATAGGATTCGCCGGATGTCCACACCTCACCGTAGCGACCGGTCGGCCGAGGGAACAAACGCGAAATTACCCAAAATAACCCCGAGAAGAAAACGATACTAACCCCGAGGCCGGCAGGCGATATCGAGGAAAAACCGCTGAAGGTAGGCTGCACGAGCGGAAACGCCCCGGTCATTGCAAGCGCGGCCGGTGCGTTCGCAATGCCGTCGATCGCAGCCGCAATCCATTGCAGTAGGCCCGACGCATCGATGCCGACGCCGACGATCGCCAGACTACCGAGGACGAGGGCGAGCGAGCGCACAAACGAGCGTGGGTAGGCCCCCCGTTCGTGTTTCTGCATTCGCGCGGCCCCGAAGACCCCAATCCCTAACACCTTCGTGAACGTAACCACTGCAGTCCCAGCGGCGAGCGCGACGAGCGCGCCGGCTAGGGTAAATGTCACCTCGCACGCTACATTCCCCGTCCGAAAAGCCTGCATCAACGCCTCGAATATCAGCCATTCGCCGACAAAACCCGCCAGCGGGGGCAAAGCGGCTAGCGACATACCGCATAGAAGAACGGCTACGGCGAGCCCGGAATGTTTTCTTGCGATGCCCCCTAGCCGATCGAGCGACCGCGTCTCGCACGCGTCCCCTATCGCTGAAATACTGAGGAAAAACGTGCTTTTTGCTACCGCGTGAGCCGCGATTTGTACGAACGCAGCTGCAACGGCAAAGCCCTGCAAAAGGGGGTTGTGAAGTGCGCCGCCCACCATTGCGACGCCAAAAGCCGTCATGATGAGGCCACCATTTTCGACGCTGGATAGCGCGGCCAACGAGCGAAGGTCGCGTTGAGCCGACGCCCAAAGGATTCCGAGGAACGCCGTCAGCGAACCCGCGAGGATGGCAACGATTCCCACCCAAAGCGGTATGGACGAGGCGGAAACAACAAAACGCGTCACGCCGTAGAACCCGACATTAAGCGCTCCTCCGGCCATGAGTGCCGTGACCACCGATGGTGCAGCACGATATCCATGCGGCATCCACACGTGCATCGGAACCAACCCGAATTTGGCCCCGAATCCGACGAGTAGCAGTATTAGCACCACCCCCGCTCCCGGAGACGCCATCGTCGAAATGGCAGCAACCACACCTTGCACGGAGAACCCGCCCGCCGCGTGGGCCGACACGAGCAATGCTGCGACG
Source organism: bacterium (assembly GCA_021786705.1). Lineage (GTDB taxonomy): Bacteria > Vulcanimicrobiota > Vulcanimicrobiia > Vulcanimicrobiales > Vulcanimicrobiaceae > JABEUX01. Next base: position 14,415 of record JAJYMV010000059.1, on the reverse strand, counting down.
ATACAAGCGCCAGCGACATGCGTTACAACAATTGTAAGGTACGCTGCGCGAGCGGCACTTTCGTCGGTGCCGGAATACGCAATCGCCCAATAAAATGTGAGTGCAAGCATTTCCCATGCAAAAATGAACAAGAAAATATCGTTTGCAACACATGCCAGGATCGTTGCAAAAAATATTGCGCAGGCACTTGCCGATGCCGCCCGCCCGCTCCGCCGCTCGTCGGACGAGAGAGGGCCGAGGCCGTAAAGTCCGGTCGTCACGGCAACGAAGCCAACCACCGCTAGGAAAAAACCCGAAACGGAGTCGAGGCGCAGCGCGACGTGGGACTGCGCCGCTCCGAAGAGCGTAGCCTCTCCGGGTCCGAATAGCCCGTGCGTAGCCGCCACGAGCACTGCAATCCCGCTCGCTCCGAGCATTAGGAAGCCCGCTAAGCGTCCGCTCGACGACGGCACCAAAATGGAAGCGAACGTTCCAAGTGCACTAAGGGCGAGGCCCGCGAGCAGCCAGATCACACCCCCACCTCACCGTGTGCGAGCGTGCGCCCAAGGGCAACCCATATCCCGTGGAGGATGGAAAGCGGAGACGGCGGCGAGCCGGGAATCCACACATCGACCGGAAGAACGGCATCGACGGGTCCGACGATCTCTGGGCGACCCCGAAATATCCCCCCGCTACAAGCCGTGGTCCCAAGCGCAATAACAACCTTCGGCGACGGCATGGCGGCAAAGGCACGTTGAAGTGGTTCCAACATCGGCCTCGTCACCGCACCGGTAACTACGAGCATATCGGCGTGCCTCGGTGACGCCGTGAGAAACACTCCAAGTCGATTCGCATCGTAAAAAGGATTGAATATAGCGTTGAGTTCTTGCTCTTCCGACCCGTCGCTTCCCGCATCGACATGGCGCAAATGTACGGATCGGCCAAGCGAATGAAGACGCTCCTTTAGTGCTCGAAGTACGGAACTCGGCGATCCGGCAACCCGCGCAATTTCGAAATGATTTCGAGCGACGAAGCGATCGGGTGCAACACGCGTACACTCGCCGCACCGAAAGCAGCGGAGCGTATCGACCTTCGAGACGATTGATTCTTCGGCGATAGCCTGCGACAGGCAAATGTCGGCGACGCCTCCCTCCCCTGCCTCTATTCGATGCCCGGATTCAACGAACTCGATTTCGCCCCGATATGCCTCGGGCATGCGATCGTCGCCATAAGGATAATGCGTCGTGAGTATTCCACCACGAAGACCGTATCCGATCCAGCTCATCGATCCACCTCCGACTGCAATGCTCCAAACGAATGTTCGATGAATGAAAAATCCGTAAAAATATTTCCCCTCAGTGAAGGAACAAAAAGCGGCCAATTTGCGAATGAAGCTCCGCGCACGGCAACACGTGCGATCGCGCCGGAATCGATCCTAACGAAGTATAAAAGTTCTCCCTGCGGAGACTCCACGCGCGCGATCGCTTCACCGTCCGACAGCCCAAAGCTCGTGCGGTACGAGCCGCGGGGATCTGCGTCCAATGCGTTACGCACGAGTTGAAAGGAGCGTCGTATCTCCGCTACGCGGACGAGCGTCCGAGCAGCCGCATCACAGCCCCCTTCGAGCGCTTCTCGAAAATCCAACGGCGTAAAAAGATACCCGTCGCCGGTTCGGGCGTCGCACGACACGCCGCTGCCACGAGCCGTCGGCCCAACCCCACCTAGGGCGGCCGCGTCAGCGTGCGAGATCGTACCCGTCCCAATCAAACGATCCATAAACGATTGCGTCGAAATGAGCCGATCGATGGCCGACAATGCGCGCTCTTGCAGATCGTCAAGTTCTCGCGAACAAACTTCGCGAAGGCACTCGAATACGTCAAAGCGCGTTCCTCCAACGCAAATCGTCCCTCGGGCGAAGCGGTTACCGGTGGTCTCGCACAGTAGGCGATGAACTCGTTCCTTCGCAGCAAACACTTGTGCCGAGCCGACGGAGAGCGACGCATCTTCCGCCAATTTTGCCAGCGAGTCAAGATGTTGATGGATACGCTCCAATTCTACGAGGATGGCACGAGCGGCACGGGCGCGTTCCGGCGCCTCGATTCCCAGGAGTATCTCGGTTGTCTTGCAAAATGCCGCCGCGTGGCTAGAAGCACTCGCCCCCGAAACGTGTTCGGCAACGTACGGAGCTAGGGCGATCGGAACGTTTACAAAACGCGCCTCCAGCCCCCTATGCTTCAGCCACATCGATGGATAGACCGAAATAAAATCCTCCCCAGCCGTCTCCACAACCCAACGAACCGACTCCACGATTCCCGAACGAATCGGCCCATAGAGTAAGGTCGACACCTCGGACGACTCGACGACGCGCAACTGTTCGGCGGGGGCCACAATCGTTAATGGCCGACTGGGCGGTAGATTTTCGAATCGGACGTTCCACCGTTCGCTAATTTCGCGCTCGTACCATGCAGCCGCGGGAACCCGGACGGCGAGCGAACGTACGGCATCGAAAACCGGCCCCGAAAGAGTCTGCAAGTTCCCGTTTTCTTCGATAACATAATATAGAATGTTGTCGGCCCCCACGCGATCCGCAAAGATGCATGCAAGCCTGGCACCTGCATCGATGCGTCGCTGCACCGTCGCCTGGAGGGTCGACGGCGCTATCATCCCCGGCCCCCGAGAATGAACGCCGCGCGCGCGAGCAAATGTTCGAGCGGCTCGGGGAGATAAACCCCGAGGCCAAGGACGACGAGGGAAATGAGCAGCATCGACCCGATTGCGCCGATATCGCGTTCGCCGCGTTGCATTGTTTTCGGTGCATCTCCGCCCGTCACTTCCATCACCCAACGGACGATTCCGGCGAAAGCCACGACAAGGAGCGCTAATACCAGAGCCGCGATCGGCCAACTTCGGCCCGAAAATCCGCCGGCAAGAATCATGATTTCGCTACGAAAAATGCCGAACGGCGGCATCCCGGCAAGCGCAAGCCCGGCGAACGCAAATAACGTTCCCGAGAACGGTAGAACCGCAACCGCTCCTGATATTTTTTCGATCTCACGCGTTTGATAACGTGCGGCAATACGCCCGGCGCTCAGAAAAGCAAGCCCCTTGGCGGCTGAGTGATTCACCACGTGGAGAAATGCCCCAAGTATGGCCAGCGGCGCCCCGAACGCCAAGCCGCAGGCGACGATCCCCATATGTTCGATACTTGAGTAAGCCAGCATTCGCTTTATATCGCGCTGACGCAAGAGGAAGAACGCCCCAACAAACAACGAGAGCAGCCCGACGACGAAGAATAGCGTTCGCGTCATCCCCGATCCTACCGCATCGTTAGTAATGGCCGCGAATCGCACGATCACGTACAGGGCGTCCGATAGCAATATACCCGAAAGCATCGCGCTCGTTGGGGTAGGTCCCGCGCCGTGCGCGTCGGGTAGCCAAGTGTGCATCGGCGCCAGTCCCATTTTTGTGCCGAAACCAATGAGCGCAAGCAAGAACGCGAGCCGTACGGCGTTTGGATCGAGTCGACCGGCCATCGCCATGTACTGAGCCCATTCCGGGGAATAGCGCGAGCCGAGCGGCCCGACTCCCGCAGCGTATAGAACGACTACCCCTACCAGCCCGATCGCCAGCCCGCATGAGGCAATCAGAATATACTTCCACGCGGCCTCCAAGGACGCATCGGTTCCCTGAAGCCGAACGAGCAATGCTGCTAGGATCGTCGTCACTTCAAGGGCGACCCAAAGGCCGGCCATGTTTGTCAACAACGGCACCACAACTTCTGCGCACGCGAACGCATTAGTGAGTGCAAGAAATTCGCGTCGATATCGTTCGTCCCCGTCTGAACCAATCGACTCGGCGCGAACGTACCAGGTACTGTAAACGCCGACGGCCCCGTAGACGATTCCGACAGGGAGCAAGAACAGCGCGCTCACAGCGTCGAGCCTGCCTCCGCCCTTCGACGCGGCGAGCGCCATCGAACCTATACACACTGCGGTCGCCGCCCCGGCGAAACCTGTGAGTACTCGTGAGACGCGCGACGGCAACAACATCGACAACAGCGCTGCCGTAAAGGGAATAGCAATAACGGCAGCCGGAAGCACGCTCATCCTCGCAGACTTTCAAAAACCGACACCGATGCCGCCGAATGTTGCCCGATGAGGGCGCGCACGAGGACGGCAAAAACAACCACGGCAACGAGAACGTCGATGAGCAACAGTATCCCTATAACGAATGGCAATCCGGGTGCCAGCGTAATCGTACCGAAAAACAGGCCGTTCTCCAGAGTCAGAAACGCAACGACCTGAGCTAACGCGTTCGGGCGCAAAATCGCCACAAGAAATCCCGTAAAGACCATCGCAAGGGCTGCGGCAAGATCGGCTCGCGGCAAGAACGCTCCGTGGTGAAGCGGCAACTGGATCGATGTCAGAATCGATAGACCTATGAGCGCCCCGGCAAGGACCAGCGATAATAGTACGTTGATTCGAGCCGGCAACTCTATCCGTGCCGATATTCCGCGAGCCAATCCTTGCATATAGCGCGGCAACAAGATGCCTTTGAAAAGCAATGTCACAAATGCCAGCACTATGAGATCGAACGCCCCCTCCGTAACGCCGACGCCGAAACAAATGGCGGCGACCAACCATGACTGAAGCGCGTACACGCGAATAAATTCAGCAACTACAACCGAGCGGAAAAGCGCCAGCTGCACGATCAGCAAAAGCATCGCTATCGTCCCCGCAAAGGCCTGAGGGACGGTAAGTTGATGCAGCATCACCCCACCCCGACAACGTATGCAAACACGGCTAGGACGGCAACCAGAAGGCCGGTAGCGATAAATTCCGTAATTTTGTAGAGGCGCAGTTTGGCAAACGTTGTTTCAATAGCCACGACGAACGCTCCTACGGCCAACATCTTCGCAAAAAGAGTTCCAACCGCCACGAGAAGCGACCCAACGGAGCCGCTCGACGACAGCCCCATGGGTAGCAGCAATACGTTGATAAAAATGACGTATAACAAGAATTGTTTCATAGAAGACCCCCACTTCAACAGGGCCATCCACGCGCCCGAATGTTCGAAATATCTCGCATCGTCGATCATGCCCATTTCAATTGTCGCCGATGAACTTTCGATTGGAATTCGGCCTGTATCTACGAGCAACATCATAAAAAATGCGGCGGTGGCAAGGACGTGTGCAGGGCGAAGGACGTCGGCCGCCGAGTGGCGCAAGGCCGCGTTCATTGCATACGGCAAATCCGTTCCTGTTATAAACGCCACTGAGAAAAATATTAATATTAACGTCGGTTCGACAAGGATTCCAACCATTACGGCTCTGCTGCTTCCGAGGCCGGCATACTGCGAACCCGAGTCGAGTGCGGCAAGGGCGATGAAGAACCCCGCGAGAGCAAAGACAAATGCACCACCGAGGATATCCCCGAACGTGGCGCCCGGGAGAGGGTACGTCGTCAAAACCGGGATCAACGTCGCGATCGTTGCGTAGCATCCGCACGCGATGTACGGGGCGGCCCGAAAGGGCCACGAAGACGGCTCCGGCCTAATGGGCTGTTTGCGGAAAAATTTCAGAATGTCTCGATAAACTTGGAAGATCGATGGACCGCGCTTCCCTGCAACGATCGCTTCGGCGCGCGCGATGCAACCGCTCAACAACGGAGACAGGAGCAGCAAGGTCAACACCTGCGCCGACTGCATCGCGAGTGGGGTGAAGAACAAAAGATCCTCCTGACAATAGCGTTCGGTCCATTGCCAGGAGTCATTGGCCGAAAGGCTATTCGTAGCGACATGCGCTACCGGCGAACTCCACCGCCGGCGTCGCACTTTCTCATCCCGGAGGCACGGCTCCTTTCGGAAGGAACGAGTAGTCAGAAGAGAAAGTCTCCGCTCCAAACGGCGATGGGGCACCGCCGACGACCGCCGCCCAGCGGCCCGCGAGGTACTGGAAGAAACCGGCTACCACGCGCGAGCAAATGGAATTGCGTTCTTGGCAGAAAGGCGCCACGATCGCTGGAGCGCTCCTTCCCTGGAAATTTGCTTCTATGCTGAGGTTCTTCCCGCGCCCCGCCACCGGCCCTCATCCGAAGACGGCGAACAAGTGGTCGAATGGCTATCGATCGATCGCGCGGGGGTCGTAATGCATCTGCCTCGCGCGATATTTCTATTGACCGGCGAGCGAGGACGCTATATCCTTTCCGAGGATACGGAGCGTGCCATAGAACGGCCGAATCATCTATAGACGTGATAGAATAGATCATCGGCGATGGGGCTCGCCGAAAACGTCGCCGCAGGCGGCTAATGGCTCCTACTGCTTATCGACAGTAGGAGGTTTCCATGCGAGTCCTGATCGTAGCCGATATTCACGCGAACTACGATGCCCTCGCCGCACTTCCCGATTCCGACCTGACGCTTTGCGCGGGGGATACGGTGACGTTCGGCGCCCTACCCAACGAATCGCTCGACTGGCTGCGCGAGCGGCGCGCGCTCGCCATTCGCGGCGAGGAGGACGACGCCGTCGCAAACGGCACCTTTTACCGCTTACCTCGCCACCTCGAGCAAGCGGGGATCGCCAGCCGAGCCTGGACGCGCGAAAAACTCGCACCCGCGCGCGCAACTCAACTAGCATCACTGCCTCCCGAATATGAAACAGTCGTTGACGGGCGGCGCATTGCGATGGTGCATGCCTACCCCGGAGACTACAATCGTTATCTTGGACCGAGCGATGATGAACTCGACCGAATGACCCGCGCCTTCCCCCGAGCGCAGATCATCGTAACGGCGCACAATCACCGGCAAAGCGCGCGGCGCTACCACGACAAACTTATCATTAATCCCGGGAGCGTCGGTTTCAGTTCCAAGGGCGGACACGCGGCATTCGTGACGATCGAACATGACAATGTATCGTTCGAATCGGTCCCATACGATGTCGAACGCGCCATCGAGAGGATTCGCGCCACGACTCTTACCTCCGATGTTCAGGACGCATGTATTCGCGAGTTAACGGAAGGAAGTCTCCGCCCTCGTACTCGGTTACCCATGCGCGTTTCGGTTCCAGTATGAACGTCCTACGACTATTACCGGCACCGGCCTTCGAGTGGATAACGCGACGAATCAAACGCTCACCCGATTTCTTGACAATTCAGAAGGACACAAACCATGCCCTTCTTTATGAGGAGTGTGCGCTACTCGCAGGGCGTCTCCTGGAAGCCGAACGGAACCTTACTGATACGCGATTGCGTCTATACGATTTGCAACAACACTATGCAGCCGAACATTTTTCATTATATGAGCGCACCCGCAATTTAACAATCGAGCGACTGCGAAACGCGGGCGCCTATTCACAGGTTCGAGCGACCCTTGAGCGCTCCGCCCTGCTACAACAACGAATCGCGGACTTAAAGACTCGTCTCCGTAAGCACGAGCCCGTCGATGACTGGGAATTCGACGAGCGACCGATTCTCATCGAATCCGTTTCGAATATTGGAACCTAGAGCGGTGACTCTTGCAACGTACGAGCGAACGAAGCTTGCGCTTGCCGATACATTACAAATTGCAGCTCTGCGCATTCCGGACGAACGCACCGGCTTGCAGGCGACAATTCGCGATCTTTTTAAGAAACTTGCGGAGGACCGGTTCAATTTGGCGGTGGTCGGGCGCTTCAATCGCGGCAAGAGTTCGCTGATAAACGCTATTCTGCACACAGATCGTCTACCGGTCGGCTGCCTTCCACTAACTGCGACGATCACTCAAATAATCTACGGTAGCCGCGAACGTGCTTGGATAACACCTGAGGGTCATCAGCAATCGTTTGAAATAGAAATGGACGATCTTCCTGCTTACCTTACAGCCACCACCACCCGCGTTGCCGAAGCTCGAATCGAACTTCCCGCTCCTTTGCTGCGTAAGGGTTTCGCAATCGTCGACACCCCGGGGCTAGGCTCCGCGATTCAAGCGAACAGCAACAACACCTTGGCCTACATACCGGAGGCCGACGCAGTCGTCTTGGTCACCAGCTATGACAGTCCTTTTTCCGAGGACGAGCGCGAACTCGTCGAGCTTGCCCAGCGCTATCGACATCGCTTATTTTTTGTCATCGCAAAAGAAGATTTAATTTCAGCGAGCGACAAGCTTGACATCGACACGTATTTCCGAACGCAGCTATTGGGCGCGGGCATCTCGACACCGGAAATTCATTCGGTTTCCGTGGCACCTGGTTTCGAGGCAAGCGTAGATCGATTCGTTTCGCGGCTCACCCGGTTCCTCGTCAACGAAAAGCAGGTCGAGTTTCTCCGCTCGACCTGCCTTCGCGTGCGAAGCATACTTTCTGCTTCACACCCTGAGCCGGTGGAGATTGCCAAAATGATCGAGACGGAGAGAATGGCAGGGGTTCTCGATGAAGCCGACAATTCGACGATCTTGCAAGAGAGTAACCAAACCGCTCGATTTACCGGTTGTTCGATCTGCGATCGAGTCTCCGAGCGCGCGGTTGCCTTTATCAGCACCTACCAGTACGAGTTGGTTACCTCGCGTTCGGTTCGAGAAACTTTTGCTCGAATGGGTGGTTTCTGCGCACGTCATTCCTGGCAATACGATGTATTATCCAGCCCCCGTGCTAGCTGCATAGCGTATGCCGAGGCCCTCGAAACACTTGTTTCTCGACTTCGACCCCTCGCCCCGTGCGAGCCCGCCGAGATCGCTTCCGCCGTATCCAAGGTTCGCGCAACGCCCGATCGTTGCCCCGTATGTCGAATCTTTGACGAGAGCGAACGTACCGCTATTGCCGAACTTGCAGCCACGATCTCCGGTATCCACGAAGGATATTCGGGATTATGCCTCATGCATCTCGAACGGGTTCTTCCGCTTATCGCGACCACCGAGCGGGCACTGCGCCTCATTACCGATTCCTCGGACGCCTATGGAACGATCGCCGACGACATGCGCCGATATGTCGTAAAGCTCGATGCACGTCGGCGCGATTACATCGACGGGGACGAAAGAAACGCCGCACGGCGCGGCCTCACGGTTCTAGCCGGGAGCCAGGGGCTCAATGGAGTCAGCCGCGTTTCATGAATCTTCCCAGCCTTCTCTACCCTGCCCTTAGCGAGCCCACGGTCGAACCTCGCGATCCACCTACCTATTTTTACGATCTCCAACTCGATCGAATTCTCCATGAAATGCTCTCCGGCCACGAGCAGTACGGTCTCGAACCGCTTTTCTATGCTCCGCTTACCGATGTCGATGCGATCTATTACCGACAAGCAATAATGAAGGATGTCGAGAACGTGTCGGTTCACGAGCTATTTTGTCATCTTTCAGATAATTTCTCAACAGTACAAAGGCACTTAGAACAAGCGACAAACTCATCGTATCCGCTCGAACACGACCGCCTTATCTTAGACGCAGCTCACGTATATAGTACGACCTTGCGCCATGCCGTCGAGCAATTGCACGTTCTCTCGCCCGCCTCGAGCGGCTTAATACAACTTCGCACCGCGCTCGCGCAATATTTAAGTTTCAATGATTTTATAACTCTCGAACAAGACGCGGCTTCTTTGCTGGCATCCATCGACGCTTTAGATTTTCGAATCATTATAGGCTCGGGAAGCATCAACGTTCGAGAGGGAGGGCACGAGAGCGATCTTGCCGGCGCGGTCGAGCGAACATTTCAACGGTTTCGCCCTACGACATACCCCGAACACTCGTCGAAACCCCCCTCGTACGTCTCTCTAAACCATATTGAGGCGAAGGCTGTCGAAAACATCGCTCGGTTATATCCTCAGCCGTTCTTTAGGCTAAAATGTTTCGCCGATCGCCACCATAGCTTCTTCCCAACATCGGCTCGTCGATTGACTCGTGAACTTCACTTTTACCTTGCATGTACGGATTTTACTCGACGTTTATCTAGCGCCGGCCTCCCTACGTGTTTCCCGACCGTAAGCGCATCACACACACCTATTGAGGTGAAGGAAGGTTATGACAGCGCCCTAGCATGTCAAGCTATGCACGAACCATTTGCAATCGTCCGCAATGATTGGTTCTTGTCCGGGGAGGAACGCATGTTCGTGGTCTCCGGACCAAACCAAGGTGGGAAAACTACATTTGCCCGCACCTTCGGGCAAGTGAACGTTTTGGCATCGTTGGGATGCCGCGTCGCCGGGGTCGAAGCTCGTACTTTTCTTTTTGACGCCATATACACTCATTTTGAACGCGAAGAATTGCCGGGTAGTTCCCGCGGCAAGCTAGAGGACGACCTTATTCGCATTCACGATATTTTGGAAAAAGCGACATCAAGCAGCATAATCATTCTAAATGAACTATTTGCTTCGACGACGGCCAAGGACGCGGCGCTTCTTGGAACGCGCATTCTTTCGAAAATACTCGATTTGGACGCTATCGGTGTTTGCGTGACATTTATTGACGACCTTTCTACTCTCAGTAATAAAACGGTGAGTCTTGTCAGCCTCGTCGATCCAACACATTCAAATACGCGTACGTTTCGCCTAGTCAGAAAACCCGCTGACGGATTAGCATACGCACTTGCACTCGCTAAGACCTACGAGCTCACTTACGACCTCCTCTCCGCAAGACTCGCCGGAAGGTCAACGTCGTGAATGCGTTCTTACTTTTCCCCGACAGGGATGCCGACTGCGAACAAGGGCTGCCATGGAACGCCGACGCCCTCGTACGCGACCTTGGACTTGAAGCCATAATGAACGCCATGTCCGGCCACGACCGTGTACTCGCCGACATCGTTCCCCGCGTGCTTCTCAACGGTCTCAGCGATTCGTCCGAGGTTCTCTATCGCCAGAGCATTCTGCGTGACTGCCTGGCAAACCGCAAAGTGGTCCGGTCGCTTTATTCGATTGCCGGGGAAGCACTATCCGCCGAAGGCCGTAACTATTGGGGCGTACGCCTACGACGCGCCGAGCCGATCGTGCGCCGGTCCCGGGAGGTGCTCGCAATGTTCGTTGACGCGTTGGAGCAACTTTGCGCGACTATTGAGCGATCCCCCGATGCATTTGAATCCGACGGCTTTAAGCGTTTTATCGAGATGCTTCGTGCCGAAGTTCCCGCTTCGTACCTTCGCGATATTCGCGACATGTTGCGACAAGTCGATTTCCGCGACGGTTTTATGGCAAGTGCCAAGCTCGGATGCGGACATTTCCTAGATCGATTTACGATTCGAACTTACCAACCGCCGATGTTCTCTTGGCTACAACGCCTTTTCCCACCTAAGATTGCGGGATACACGTACTATCTCCACCCTCGCGACGAGAGCGGGGCGCGCGCTCTCGACAATCTTCGAGACAGAGCGCTACGAGACATCGCCGACATACTGGAGCGATCACTTATCCATGTTTTGAAGTTCTTTTCGACTTTACGCTATGAACTTGGGTTCTATATTGCATGCATGAATTTACACGACCGTCTCGAGGAGATCGGAGCCCGCACCTTCTTTCCGGTCCCCCTGGAAAGTAAAACTTTCGTCCTCCAGTTTGAAGATCTTTATGATCTTTCCCTCTCACTTCAGACGGAGCAGCCGATTTCCGGAAATACCGCGAACGCAAGCGGGAAAAAGATCATTGTTGTGACCGGAGCGAATCAGGGGGGAAAATCGACGTTCCTTCGTAGCATTGGGATAGCTCATTTAATGATGGCCGCTGGCCTATTCGTACCGGTTCGCATGTTTCGCGCATCCATCGCTACCAAGGTGTTCACACACTTCAGGCGCGAGGAGGATCGATCCCTCGAGAGCGGCAAATTCGACGAAGAACTCCGTAGGATGAACGAGATTGTCAACGTTCTTCCTCCCCATTCTCTCCTTCTCTTCAACGAATCGTTTGCCGCAACCAACGATCGGGAAGGATCTGAGATCGCGCTACAAATCGCCGAGGCACTCATGGACGGCGATGTGCGAACCGTTTTCGTTACGCATCTTTACGAATTCGCACACCGGCTTGCGAAGGAGCGCGGTTCTGAGAGTCTTTTTTTACAAGCTCGTAGACGTGGTGACGATATTTCGAATTTTTCACTTACGGAAGACGCTCCACTCCCAACCAGTTTCGGCGAAGACCTCTATCGGCGAATTTTCGGACCGCTTTAGAAATACGCATTGGTCGATTCACGGATTAACCTTCGCCCGCATTTACTGTTGAGCCCTGCCGAGCGATCCAAGCAAAGATCGGGAGCGCAGTGATTTGAATTATGATACAGAATGCGACCACGAGTACGAGGGATTTCCCGTATAGGAGCCCGATTACTACGCTTCCCGCGAACCATGCAGCGCCATAAACTCCCGTAAAAATGCCGAAGGCAAACGCGCGCTGTTTTGGCGACACCATCGTCGAGACGGCAGCGGGTATAATCGACTCATGAACCCCAATGCCCAACCCCCAAATCGCCGCGCCGAATATTGCGACCCAAAATCCGCCGAGGAAAACGAGTGGAGCAAACGCTGCGCTAACAAGAGTCAGCGGAAGCAGCACTCGAAACCCAAACCGATCGAACAGGCGCCCGAAGAGTAACGACCCGCCGCCGCTAACCGCCATTGCGACCGAATACACGATCGGTATCAACATCGGAACGTGTAGGACATGTCGAACGAGGTGATAGGAAATGAGCGCGAAGTCGGCAAAGCCGGCGGCGACGAGCCCGGCCCCAATAAGATAGATCCAGAATACTCGCGGTAGAGACGTGCTTGGCAAAGTCGGTGAAGTATCGTCGAACTTCAAAGGACGCGGGTAGACGTGACGAGCGATCCCTAACAGGATAAATACACAAGCTACCGGTACGGTTAGAGCCGCGAAGGCCTCGCGGTAGGAATGCTCGGTGACGAGAATTAGCGCTACCACCAGTGGCCCGACGAGCGCGCCGGCCTGATCCAGCGCCTCATGAACGCCGAAGCCCCACCCATACCCGATTTCTTTCGCGGCGAATGAGAGCATGGTGTCTCGTGGAGGGTTACGGATCGCTCTACCGATTCGTTCCAGAAAGATGAGGCCGGCTGCCTCGGGCCATGTCCTCGCAAACGTAAGCAACGGAACCGCGGAGAGTTGTATGCCGTATCCGACAAGCGCGATTCCCCAGTACTGCCTGGTCCGCATCGCCAACGGCCCGGAGATGATGCTTATTCCGTAGCCCAGCAATTCGCCGAATCCGCCAATACTGCTTACAACAACCGCACCGGCACCGAGTAAGGCGAGAAACGGGCCGGCAACGCTACGCGCCCCTTCGTAAGCAAAATCAGCAAAGAAGCTCAACACGCCGATAAGAATGACGAATGCGAATGGATTCGCTTTCTTCATAAAGTGAAGCGCGGCTGGGCGTAACAGCGACACCCGGGGTGAAAGGGTGGAACTGCCGCCGGCGAGCGATCGCGCTGGCCCCACCGCTCACGACAAAGAAGGCATGCGGATGAATAGCCGTGCACGTCGTATTCGTTCGGGCTGATGTCACGAGATATTTCGTCAGCCCTCGCGAGCATGTATAGCCAATGCGAAATAATTTCTACGATCCGCAAATCCGTATATAGTTCCGCCGGAGTTGCAATAGCCGTCGCCACGCATTGCATATCTGATGAACGTTCTACAAATTTTGCCCGTTGAAGTTCGCGTACGCCCTCTTCGAAGGTACGAATGGGCATCGCAACTGGTTCCGGTGACCAGGAGAACTCGCGCGCTCGATCGAGGGCACCGAGCCTCGCCCGTACGATACGAGCGCTCAATGACAACCCCAACCAACGGTCGCTGTTCCACTTTCCCGACTCCAAAAGGGGGAACCGCCAGAGGTGCGGCCGACGCTCGAGTCGGTCGGCATACTCACGATACTCAAGAAGCGGCCCTATCCAGAGAGGTTTTCCGAGCAAAATGGCCGCCGCATCTTGAACCGGGAACGGGCCGGTCACGCTGCGTTCCAGGGCCCTCACCAGCGAGGAGTCTTGAGATAATAGTACGCGAAGAGCGGCGGCCAGTCGCCTACGCATATCGGGAAAGTACGCCATCGAGCTCTCGCTCATCGCGATGAAGTTGGTCGATGACTTCCGCCACTTCCGTATCCTCGGCACCAGCGACGTCGCCAATGCGTTCAAACGCTCTTTCGACGAGATCGCGCGCCGCTGCTAGGCGATCGCGAAGGAGTGCGCGGTAGGCGAATCTGCAATCGAGAAGATATCGAAGGACCGCAGCACGCGTTCGACCGCGCGACCTATCGAGTAGCTTCGGCGCCATCGAAGTGAACCGGCGCCGAAGAGCCGAAACGCGAAAGAGTGACGGGAGCAGCCCGATCGCGCTCTCCGTAAGCAGCTCGAGCCCCGTGGTGGGCATCGGAGCCAAGATGGGAGGCGCAATTTCTCGTGCTTCAAATTCAGGATGGATATTTGCCGTCTCTTCGGACAAATGCACCCCTAGCGATTCCGCACCGGCCTCAATA
>JAJYMV010000158.1 GCA_021786705.1 bacterium | reverse complement strand
GATATAGCGAGCATCGATTCCCGCACACGCGATGCGTTCGGCGGAATCGCGAACCTCGCGCGCTGGGAAGAGCGTATCGGAGGAGATGCCCACGAAGGTGAGCGGCGGCGTCCCGTCCGGCCAACGCGCGTCGCGCAGGTCGAAAGAATCCATTGCATGGGTGAGCGTCACGTAGGTGGCGGCGTCGATCCGCTCGACGAGCTTCGTGGCTTGAGCTGCGAGAAACCCCTCGACGTCGAAGCGCCGCTCTCCGTTGCGGTCCGGGCGGCGACCGTGCCGTCGCGAGAGCAAGGCATCGCTCTTGTACGAAAGCATCGCGATTTTTCGGGCGAGCCCGAGTCCCTCGATCGGCTCGAGTGCGATGGCATCGCGTTGGATGCTGTTGAGTGCGATCGCCGTCGTCCCGGTGCGATCCGGCGCACCGATCGCGATGGCGCGGCCGACGCGCTCGGGGGCATCGTGCGCCCACTGCAGCGCCTGCATGCCTCCCATCGACCCGCCGATCGCGAGCTCGACGTGCTCGATCCCGAGAAAATCGAGCGCGCGCCGCTGCGCGCGGACGATATCACCGATGGTAATGCGCGCGCGCACCCGCGTCGATCCGTAACTCGAACCGAGCATGTTGATCCCGACGATGCAGTACTCGCGTGGATCGAGCAGCGCGCCCTCGCCGACGATGCCGGGCCACCATGCGGCGGCGCGATGATCCCCGGTAAGTGCGTGGAGAACCAAAGCGAAGCGTCGGGACGCTGGGTCGCCGTAGATCGCGACGCGTTGATCGACGGCGGGCAGTCGCTGCCCGCCGTCGAGTTCGAGTGCGCCGATCGAAATCGTACGCTCGATCACGATTCCAACGCGTGCGCCAAGTCGGCGATGAGATCGTCGATATCTTCAATGCCGATGGAGAGCCGGATCGTTCGTTCGTCGACCCCGCTCGCAAATCGCTCCTCGGGCGTCAATTGCCGATGCGTCGTCGAGGCCGGGTGAATGGCGAGCGATTTCGCATCGCCGACATTGGCGAGCAGCGAGAAGAGCCTCAAGCGATCGATCGTCGCCCGCGCTTCCGCTTCACCGCCGCGCACGTTGAAGGTGAGAATCGCTCCCGCACCCTTGGGAAGATAGCGCAACGCGAGCGGATGTTCGGGGTCGCTGCGGAGGCCGGGGTAGCGAACGTCGGTGACGCGCGGGTGCTCGGCGAGATATTCGGCAACCTTGGTGGCATTGGCAACGTGTCGTTCGATCCGAACCCCGAGCGTTTCGAGCCCTTGCAGCAGCAGCCAAGCATTGAACGGTGAGAGTGCCGCGCCGATATCGCGCAGTAACTGCACGCGGGCCTTCACGATATACGCTGCCGGGCCGAAGGCCTCGGCGTACGCGATGTCGTTGTAGGTTGGATCCGGGCTCGTAAACTCCGCGTGCCGCGTGCTCTTCGCCCAATCGAAACGGCCGCCGTCGATAACGACGCCCCCAATTGCAACGCCGTGCCCGCCGATAAACTTCGTCGCCGAATGGACGACGATGTCGGCACCGTGCTCGATCGGGCGCAGCAGGTAGGGTGTCGCGAGCGTGTTGTCGACGATCAGCGGAAGCGACGCTCGGTGAGCGAGCTCCGCGACGTTGGAAATATCGAGCACGTCCAATCGCGGATTGCCGATACTCTCGCCGTAGAGTGCCTTCGTCGTTGGGCGAATCGCGGCTTCAATTGCCGAAAGGTCGCTGAAGTCGACGAGCGATACGGTGATGCCGAATCGCCCGAGCGTGTGCGCGAAGGCGTTGTAGGTGCCGCCGTAGAGCGAGGCCGAGCTGACGATGTGGTCGCCGGCCCCGGCGAGATTGAGGATCGAGTAGATAGCGGCGGCTTGGCCGCTGGCGACTGCGAGCGCGCCGACGCCGCCCTCGAGTTCGGCGAGCCGTCGTTCGAGGACGTCGGTCGTCGGATTGTTGATGCGGGTATAGATATTGCCGAACTCTTCAAGTCCGAAGAGTCGCCCGGCATGCGCCGTATCGTCGAAGCGATAGGAGGTGGTCTGATAGATCGGAAGCGCTCGCGATTTCGTGGTCGGATCGCCGTCGAAGGCGGCATGGAGTGCGAGCGTATTGAAGCCGCGAGATCGCGTCTCGAGAGTGGTAACGGACATGAGTGGTGGTCCTTTCGTTAGTGAGCCGACGATGAGTGCGCAGCATCGAGCCGCGTCGCCGGAGATGCGAGGAAGCCATCGTTCCAGATGGCGAGCGTGTCGGGAAAAATCGGCCGGATATCGAGGATCGGTGCGAAGCCGTCGATGCGATCGTTGCGTTGGGTGCGAGCGACGATGCCGCGCAGCACGTCGGCGATATCGCCGAGGATCGCGCTCGAGGTCGCGGGGCCTCCCGCGCCGACGCCGCGGAGATAGAGCTCGCCGGCGTCACGCGCGCGCAATAGGACACCGTTCTGCGCGCCCTCGAGCGCGCCGAGCGGATGCTCGCGAGGAACCAGCGCCGGTGCGACCTCCGCGGCGATACCGCGTTCGTCGCGTCGTGCCGCCGCGAGGAGTTTCATGCGGTACCCGCGCTTGCTGTAGCGGCGCAACGCGTCGCCGTCGATGCCGCGAATGCCGCGGAATCGTAGGCGCGGCGTAATCGCCGCAGCGCCAAAGGCTCGCTGAACGAGAACGGCGAGTTTATGTGCGCTGTCGAGTCCGTCGATATCTTCGCTAGGATCGGCTTCGGCGAATCCCGCGCGTTGCGCGTCGGCGAGCGCCTCCTCGAAGCTCCCGCCCCGCTCCATCGCGCTCAGGATCGCGTTGCACGTGCCGTTGAGCACGCCGACGAAGCTCTCGATGGGATCTCCCGCGAGCGCTTCGTCGATCGTTCGCAGAATCGGCAGCGCCCCGCCGACCGCCGCTTCGTAGCGCAGGCTCGCACCCCGCCGCGCCGCGAGCGCGTGAAGGCGCGGTCCCTGCGAACCGATCAGCGCTTTGTTTGCCGTTACGACGTGACAGCCGCGTTCGAGCGCCCGCTCGACGAACTCTGCGGCGAGCGTGGTGCCGCCCATCGTCTCGACGACGAGATCGATGCGATGATCGGCGAGGAGTGCGTTCGCCGAATCGATCAGCAGCGAGGGTGGAATGCCTTCGCCACGATTTCTAGCGAGCGAGCGCACGGCGATGGCGTGAACGGTATGCTCCACGCCATGGACGTGCGGTTCTTTTGCGAGGAGTCGCCGAGCGAGGCTGCCGCCGACGACGCCGCAGCCGAGAATACCGATTCCGATTGATGCTTGCATTGGTCTGCCTCCTGGTGAGATGAGGAAAGCGACTGAGGAAATGAAAGCGCCCCCGTCGCTGCTGCGACGGGGGCGCCGAGATCGATGGTGAGCGTCGAACGCTCTACGTCATCGCAAATGGCAACCTCGCCGTCGCGCGCTTGGCGGAACAGCAAGTGGACATTCGCGACGTGAACGAGATCATGGCGTGCATACTACCCCATGCTCGCGGTCCCGTCAAGCAGTCGCTCTAGTTAACGCAATCGTGACGTGCACGAAGCGCTCGCTTCGAAGGGGATTGCGATAGCCCCGGCAATCTAGCGGAGACGCTGTGCCGTTGGGTGCGGCTTTCCTGGAAAGGTACGTGGACACGGATGAGCATATCCTCGATCGCCTCCGCTTCGGCAGGGGTACAGAATGCCGTCAAGTCGCTGGTCGCGACGCAACACGAAGCGCAGTTAGAAGCGACTGCCGGAATTCAGGACGGTGACGAGAACGTCGGCACCAACGTCAACCAAACCGCATAGCGCACTTTCACCGGTTGGAGGACGCGAGCGTCGCAAACGCATGCGTCCTTTTTTATTTCTGGGATGTCGAAGATGCGTCGCGAAAGAGCAACCCGCGCGCGCTCGGGCGCAAAAGAAGCGACATGCCGGCGATGCCGACCCTGGTAAAGCATGCGAGGAGCTCCGCGCCGATGCGGCGTGCGTCCGCGCGAGCATCCAGCAACGCAACGACGGTCGGCCCTGCGCCGGAGAGCGCGACGCCCCGCACGCCGGGCGCGTCGTAGGCGAGAAGCGCGGCCAATCCGGGAATTTTTTTCGCGCGATAGGGTTGATGCATTCGGTCGTGCATCGCCGCGCGCAAGGTAGCGAGATCGCCCGATGCGAGAGCGGCGCCGAGAAGTGCGGCGCGTTGAATCGAGAAAACGGCGTCGGCGCGAGAATAGCGCGCGGGCAGCAGCGAGCGTGCCGTCGCGGTCGGGAGATCGATCTGTGGGAGCGTGAAGAGCGCGACCGTATCGCGCAACGCGGGCAGGCGTACGACGTTGCGAGCATCGCACGCGACGGTGGTGCCGCCGTAGAGTGCGGCAAGTGCGTTATCCGGATGCCCCTCGATCTCGCATGCAGCAGCGGCGATCCGCGCGCGGTCGAGCCGCGCTCCCGCGGCGCGCCATGCGATCCCCAGCGCGAGCACGGTCGCTGCGGCGCTCGAACCGAGGCCGGCCCCGAGCGGTATCTCGTTGGTAATTTCGATGCTCAGGCGAGGCAGCGCACCGACGCTTCGTATCGCGCGTTCGATCGCATCGCGCAGACCGTCGTGCGTCGGGGCATGCGGCCCCGGGGCGAAACGCAGCGAGAAGCGCGATGCCGGTGCGACCGCAGCGTGCATGCGCGCCGAGAGCGCGATAGCGACGGCATCGAAACCTGGGCCGAGATTCGCGCTGCTCGCCGGTGCGCTGGCGTAAAATCTACGCGCCGACATCGCGGCGATCGGCGACGCGCAGGCTCGCATCGCTATCCTTGAGCACGTGCCCGGTTAAGACCGCAACGACATCGTCGCGCTCGGTCAGCGTTCCCTCCGCTCGCAGTCGTGCGATGCCGGCGAGTGTCGCAGCCGAGGCGGGTTCGCAACCGATGCCGGCCGCACCGATTCGCCCCTTCGCTGCATCGATCTCGTCGTCGCTGACGGCGACGGCACTCCCCCGCGATGCATCGAGCTCCGCGCGTGCTTTGCGCCACGAACGCGGGGAACCGACGGCGATCGCGCTTGCGATCGTGCGCGGGACGACCGGTACGAGATCACGGCCGGAGCGATAGAGCTCGACGAAGGGAGCGGCGCCCTCGGCCTGCACCACCGCGAGGCGTGGAAGACGATCGATGAGTCCGAGCGCGCGGGCCTCGCGAAAACCCTTGCCGATCGCACTCGAGTTTCCGAGATTACCGCCGGGAACGACCACCCAATCGGGGACGCGCCACGAACGCGCTTCCAGGATCGCGAACGCCGTGCATTTCTGTCCTTCGAGGCGATAGGGATTGATCGAATTCACGACGGCGGTTCCCTCGCTCGAGCGCGACGTGAGTTCGGCGAGGGCGTCGTCGAACGATCCCTCCACCTCGACGACGCGGACGCCGTAATCGCGCATCTGCGCGAGTTTCGCGCCGGAGATTTTTCCGCGTGGGACCAATGCAAATGCCTCCATGCCGGCGCGTGCGGCGTACGCCGCCATCGAGGAGGCGGTATTTCCGGTGCTCGCACAGATCGCGCGAGTCGCGCCCTCGGCACGAGCGGCCGAGATCGCGACGGTCATCCCGAGGTCTTTAAACGAGCCGGTCGGATTCATGCCGAGGTGGAGAAACGCGAGCGCGGAGATTCCTTCGCGTTCGGCGAGCTCGGGCATATCGTAGAGCGGTACGTTTCCTTCGGCGAGCGTCACGACCGATGCGTGCGGTATCTGCGGCAAGAGCTCGCGCCAGCGCCAGATTCCGCTCCGGTCGAGCGGAGTGTCGTTCGCTCGACGCCGCGCGACCGTCGCTGCGTACGCGCGCGCGGCATCGGCATCGGGCGGATCGCTCTGCAGCGCGAATTCGAGGAGCTCTCCGCAGGTAGTGCAGGGGAGATCGTGGCGTTGGGCCGGCGCGTTACAACTGCTGCAGCGAAGTTCGTAGTGCGCGATCACGCGGCGCTTCCAATCCGCTCGAATGGAAGGTTGGGATCGGCTGAGAGATGGAGCGGATCGACGCGAACCGCTTCGCCCTGCGCCTCGGCAGCGGCGGCGATCATCGCGGCGTTATCGGTGCAGTAGGCGAGCGAAGGAACGAAGAGCTCGATCCCGTTCCGCTGCGCCCACGCGCGTAACGACGACTGTAACGACGAATTCGCCGCGACGCCGCCGGAGAGCGCGACGGCGCGAAAGGAACCGCGCGCATACGCTGCGGCGACGCGGGCTACCAACACGTCGACGACCGCCGCTTGAAAACTCGCTGCGACATCTTCGCGGCGGACGGCGGCGTTCTCGGGGCGTTCGAGAAAATAGCGCACCGATGTTTTCAGTCCGGAGAATGAAAAATCGAGTGCGTCGCCCTCGGGACGATAGCGCGGAAAGGCGATCGCGCGTGCATCGCCGTCGCGCGCGAGTGCATCGAGCGCGGGGCCGCCGGGAAATCCCAGCCCGAGAAGGCGTGCGGTTTTGTCGAATGCTTCGCCGGCCGCATCGTCGCGCGTCTTGCCGAGGATACGCAATTGCGTCGGCGCGTCGACAGCGACGAGTTGCGTGTGCCCTCCCGAGACCAACAATGCGAGGAACGGGTAGGGCGGCGATTCGCCGTGGGAAAGAAATGGCGCGAAGAGATGCCCGTGCAGATGATTGACGGCATAGAGCGGGCGCCGAGCGGCATAGGCGAACGCCTTCGCCGTGGCGACGCCGACGAGGAGGCTTCCGATGAGGCCGGGACCGTAGGTAACCGCGATGCCGTCGCATGCATCGAGCGCGATCTGCGCGCGATTCAACGTGTGTTCGACGGCCGCCGAGAGCAGCGCGAGGTGCGCCCGGCTCGCAATCTCGGGTACGATGCCGCCATATGCGCGATGAAATTCATCCTGATTCGTCGAGACGTTCGCGAGCACGTCGCGCCCATCGCGCACGATTGCGACGGCGGTATCGTCGCAGGAGGTTTCGATTCCGAGCAGCAGCATTGCCGATAGGTTGGCGTTTCGCGCCCCGCTCTCCGCTTACGCGACGATCGTCGCATCGTGGCGTTCGCGTGCGGCGCGCAGCGCGTCGGGTCCGGCGAGGCAGATGTAGACGGCCTCCGCTCCGCCTTCGCGCGCCGCGATCGCCGCTCGAAGCTTCGGACGCATTCCATCGCGGCACTCCGCGCTATCGAGCAGCGCTCGTGCCGCCGCCGGCGAGAGACGATCGATACCGCTAGCGGGATCGCTCGCGACCGCACGCACGCGCGCGATATCGGTGACGAAGAAGAGCGCGCGTGCGCGCAACGCGGCGGCGACCGCTGCGGCGGCTTCGTCGGCATTGACGTTGAGCGGCTCCGCTCCGCCACGCTCGAGTGCGAGCGGCGCGAGGACCGGTATCGCGGGCATCGCGAGAAGCACCTCGATCAGTCGCGCGTCGCAGCTCACGCGCTCGCCGACGGCACCGAGCCGGCCCTCGAAGCGCGTGCTCCGCTGCGCCTGGAGCGTGCCGTCGTCTTCGCCGGAGATGCCGACGGCGCGAGCGCCGCGGGCGCGTAACGCCCGGACGATGCGCTTGTTGATCGTCGCGCAGAGCAGCATCTCCACGACCGCGAGACTCGCTGCGTCGGTGACGCGCAAGCCGTCGATGCGCTCGCCCCCGAGCCCACGTTCGCGAAGGGCCTCGTCGATCTCCGGGCCGCCCCCGTGGACCAGCACGATGCGCTCCCCAGCGGCATGGAGGGCGGCGATCTCGTCGAGCAGCGGATCGCTTGGCTCCGCACCCGTGCGGGCGCTCCCACCGTATTTTACGACCCAGAGGGCCTGGGGTATTGCATAATTATGCGTCATATGCATAATAATACACATAATGATCGCCACACGGCTAGCCCCCCACGTCAATTTGCAGGGGCGGAACTTTCTCGACCTTGCGGAGCTGGATCCGACGGAGTTTCACGCCCTCCTGCGGCTAGCGCGCGAACTCAAGGGCGATGCATCGGTCGCCACCCGTTCCCTCTTGCGCGGGCGCACCTTGGCGATGCTCTTTGAAAAGCCGAGCTTGCGGACGCGGGTCTCGTTCGAAGTCGCCGTCACCTCGCTCGGAGGCCAGGCGCTCTTCGCGTCCGGGAGCGAGATGCTCGTCGGGACGCGCGAATCTCCCGAAGATGCGGCGCGCGTGCTTTCGCGGTATGTCGATGCCGTGGTCGTTCGCACGCACGAACACGAACCACTCGAGCGCTTCGCCGCAGCCGCGAGCGTCCCGGTCATCAACGGTCTCTCGGCGCTCTATCATCCGTGCCAGGCGTTCGCGGACGTCCTCACGATGGAGGAACGTTTCGGTTCGGTGGAAGGCTTACGCGTCGTCTATCTCGGCGATGCGCGCAACAACGTTGCCACCTCGCTCGCGCAAGCCGTCGTTCTGCTCGGCGGTTCGATGCGTTTTGCCGCACCCTTAAGCCACCGCCCGAGCGAGGCGACGCTGGAGCGGCTCGCCGAACTCGGTGCGAGTACCGGCGGCCGCGCGCGTGCATTCACCGATCCGGTGCGCGCGCTTCGCGGCGCCGATGTCGTCTATACCGATGTCTGGACATCGATGGGCGAGGAGCACCTACACGAACGGAATGCGGCGATGCTGTTGCCTTATGCGGTGACCGAACGCTCCTTCGCTTACACGGCACCGCATGCCGTCTTCATGCATTGCTTGCCCGCGCATCGTGGGCAGGAAGTCGCGCCGGCTGTTATCGACGGCGCGCGCAGCCTCGTTTTCGACCAGGCCGAAAATCGTCTTCACGCGCAACGAGCGTTGCTCGTCGCACTCATCACCGATGGGAAAGGAACATTATTATGAAGGAGCGTCGTCAACGCGCGATTCTCACCTTGGTTGCGACGCGGCCGATTCATTCGCAAGAGGAGCTCGTCGCGCTGCTCGCCGCGCAGGGCTTCGATGCCGTGCAGGCGACCGTGTCGCGCGATATCAAAGAACTGGGATTGGTGAAAGTGCCGGTGAAGAGCGAGCGCGGCGATGAGGCGCTCTTCAAGTACGTGCTTCCCAGCGCGACGGTGCAGTACGCCAGCCGCCTCCATCGCGTCGTTGCCGAACTCGTTCTCGCCGTCGAAGGGAGCGCGAACCTGATCGTGCTCAAAACGCCGCCGGGGAGTGCGATGATGGTCGCCTCGGCGATCGACGATGCCGGTTGGCCCGAGATCCTCGGCACGATCGGTGGCGACGATACGATATTGGTCATCGTGCGCGATGCGAAAACGATGCCGATGCTCGTTCAACGTTTTCGCGATCTCGGAGCGGAGGCTCGGGCATGAGTACGATCGTTCTTGCGTACTCCGGAGGGCTCGACACCTCCGTGCTCCTCAAACGCCTCTTACTCGAAGGAAACGACGTGATCGCGCTCACCGCGGATCTCGGCGAGAGCGACGCGGCGACCGGAGATGCGGCCGCGCTTGCCATCGATGCGATCTCTGCGAAGGCGCGCTCGCTCGGTGCGCGCGACGCCGTTGCCATCGACGTGCGCGAGCGCTTTTTTCAGGAGTACGTCTTGCCGGCATTTGCCGCCAACGTGCGCTACGAAGGATGTTACCCGCTCAGCGCGGCGCTCTCGCGCCCGTTGATCGCGGCGTTGCTCGTTGAAACCGCACGTGCGTACGGGGCCGACGCCGTCGCGCACGGATGTACGGGAAAAGGGAACGATCAAGTGAGGATCGAGTTGGGCGTGCGCGCGCTCGACCCGAACCTCACGGTGCGCGCGCCGCTTCGCGAACGCCCGCTCTCGCGCCCCGATGCAATCGCATTTGCAGCCGAACACGGCATTCCCATCGCACAGAGCGCGGCGAAGCCCTATTCGATCGATGCGAATCTTTGGGGGCGTTCCATCGAGGCGGGCGTGCTCGAAGATCCATGGGTCGCGCCGCCCGAGGATGCATTCGGCTGGACCGCGGCGCCGCAGGATCGCCCCGATGCGCCACGAGAGATCGTGGTGAGCTTTCACGGAGGCATCCCGACGTACGACGGGATCTCTGGAGCGGCGTTGCTCGCGCGGCTCAACGCGCTCGGAGGCGAGCACGGCATCGGACGGATCGATCTCATCGAGGATC
>JAJYMV010000163.1 GCA_021786705.1 bacterium | reverse complement strand
GCCCTGCCGCTCCCAACGTGCGCGGCCGCTGCCGAGCGAGTTTCTCCCGGCCCTCGCTCGAGAGCGCGCCGACCCGTTCGTAAGCAAAATCCGCGGGTATAACGATTCGTTCGCGCCGAGCTGCCTGAAGAATCGCCTGCTCTTCGCGCTTCACATAGCCTTCGAGCTTCACTTCAATCTCGAGACGCTCCGCAATCTCCCCGGAGATTCCCTCGGGGAGCCAGGGGCGCAGCTCCTCGACGCCCAGGTGCGGGCGCCGCAGCGCCTCGGCGAGCGTCGGCGGCCCCTGAAAACGCTCGCTTCCAATCTCGCGCGTCGGCAAACGCAGGCGCTCCGCCTCGCGCACCGCGCGGTCGAGACGCTCGATCTCTTCGACATAAACCATCCATTGATCGTCGTTGACAAGTCCAATCTCTCGTCCGCGCGGGGTGAGCCGGCGGTCGGCGTTGTCGTGGCGAAGCAGCACGCGGTGCTCGGCGCGCGAGGTCAGCATCCGATAGGGCTCGTCGACGCCCTTGCCGACCAAATCGTCGACGAGCACCCCGATATAGCCCTCCGAGCGCGCGATCCGCAGCGGTTCGCGCCCTTGAGCCGCGAGCGCCGCATTCGCACCGGCGACGAGGCCCTGCGCCGCGGCCTCCTCGTAGCCCGAGGTCCCATTGAGTTGGCCGCAGTGGTAGAGCCCGGCGATGCGCCGCGTCTGCAACGTATCGTCCAACTCCGTGGGCGCGACCATGTCGTACTCCACCGCATAGCCCGCGCGCAGCATCTCGCAGCGTTCCATTCCCGGTAACGTCTGCAACATTGCCAGCTGCACCTCAGCGGGAAGCGAGGTGGAGAAACCGCCGACGTAGAGCGTCGGCTCCTCCCAACCTTCGGGTTCGATGAAGAGTTGGTGCGTCGGGTTGTGCGCGAATTTGATGACTTTATCTTCGATCGAGGGACAATAGCGCGGCCCGATGCCGCGAATGAGATCGAGCCCGTAGAGCGGTGAACGATGGAGATTCTCGCGCACGAGCGCGTGCGTTCGCTCGTTGGTGTCGATGAGATAACACGGCAGCTGCTCGCCGACGAAACGCGCTTTGCTCCGTCGCGAAAACAATAACGGCGTCGCACTCGGTTCTTGCACGCGCATCGCCGTGTAATCGACGCTCGCGCGATCGACGCGCGGCGGCGTTCCGGTCTTGAGGCGCTGCATGGAGAATCCGCGTTCGCGCAACGCGTGCGAGAGCCCGATCGCCGGCGCTTCGGCGTGTCGTCCGCCCGGCTGCACCTCTTCGCCACGGAACAATTTTCCGCCTAAAAACGTCCCGGTCGCCAACACCACGCGACGCGCGTAAAACGAGCGGCCGTCGGCGCAACGAACGCCGCGCACCTCACCCGCCGAAACGATGAGCCCTTCCACCATCGCCGCCTCGATGCGCAACTCCGGCAAGGATCGCAACAAGCGCAGCGCCATGCGGTTGTACGACGGCTTATCCATCAGCTGCCGCAGCGCACGCACTGCAGGGCCTTTGCTTTCATTGAGAAAGCGCGCGTGCACGCTGCACGAATCGGCGAGTACGCCCATCGCTCCGCCGAGCGCGTCGATCTCGCGCACCAGTTGCCCCTTCGCGCTCCCGCCGATCGAGGGATTGCAGGGCAACGTGCAGATGCGCGCCGGATCGCCGGTGAGCAACAACGTGGAGACATCCATCTTCGCCGCAGCGTGCGCCGCTTCGACGCCGGCGTGCCCGCCGCCGACGACGATCACGGCCGCATCGTCGGCACGTATCGTTTCCATCGCTACTTCCCGATACAGAAGCGCGCGAAGATGCCGTCAAGCATCTCCTCGCTCGCCGTCGCCAGCGAAAGATGAGCGAGTGCGGCATCGACCAATCGCAGGTCGTTGCCGACGAGATCGAGCGCTTCGTCCGCCGCAAGTGCGGCGCGTGCCGAACGGAGCGCCTCCAGCGCACGCGCGACCGCATCGAACTGTTCGCCGAACGCGAGATGCGCGCGCTCGAGATCGGGTTGCGTCCCGCCCCAACCCGCCCGCGCGATCGCCGCTCGCAGTTCGTGCAAACTCTGCGGCCAGCGAACGCTGCCGCAGAGCGAGATTCCCGATACCTCGCGCAGCGCCGACGTACCGAGATCGGCTTTGTTGAAAAACACGATCCGCGTCCGCCCCTCGCTGCGCGCGAGCAACTCCTCGGCATGCGCCGAGAGCGGAAGCGAGGCATCGAAGACCAGCACGAGCACGCGCGCGCTTTCGAAGGCGCGCAGCGAACGTTCGATCCCCATCGCTTCGAGGGGATCGGCGTGTGCCCGGATGCCCGCGGTGTCGATCGCGCGTACGGCGACGCCGTCGATGACGAAGCGCTCCTCGATGCTGTCGCGCGTCGTTCCGGGAATGTTCGAAACGATCGCGCGCTCTTCGCCGAGCAACGCATTGAGCAACGAGGATTTTCCGGCGTTCGGCGGCCCGACGATCGCCAGGCTCACGCCCTCGCGCAACAGACGCCCGGCCTCGCCGTCGCGTTGCAAACGCGTCAACTCGTCTTCGACCTCGCTCAACAACGCGGTGAGCGGAGCGCGCGGTGGCTCCTCGACTTCGTCGGGAAAATCGATCGCCGCGGCGAGCCGTTCGAGCGGTCCGCGCAGCGCCGCGCGCAGCTCTGCGACGCGGGCGCCCAGCGCACCGCCGAGATTTGCGAGCGCCGCGCGCGCCGCCGAAGCGGTCTCTGCCGCAATGAGATCGCCGACCGCGCCGACGCCGTCGAGATCGAGCTTTCCGGCGAGAAAGGCGCGGCGCGTAAATTCGCCGGGCCCGGCTTGGCGCGCTCCGCACGCAATCGCCGCACGCACCACTTCGCGCGCGAGAACCGGAGCGCCGTGCACGTGCAGCTCGACGACATCCTCTCCGGTCGCCGAATGCGGCGCGGGGAAATAGAGCGCGAGCGCATCGTCGAGCGGGCGCCCCACCTCGTCGACGAGCGCGACGCGCGTAGCCTGGCGCGGCGGGAGCGCGGCGGCTCCGGTGAGCCGAAGTGCGATCGTGCGCGCGCGCGAACCGCTGAGCCGAACCACGGCGATCGCACCCTGCCCCGGCGGCGTCGCAACTGCGACGATCGTGGGATCGGCCGCATCGTCGTTCGCGGCGAGCGGCGTATCGTCGATGAGTTCGACGCGGTTCCCGAATGGGTCGGCGACGTAGCAGTGCGCCCGCCCCTCGAAGGGAAGATCGTCCGGGATCGCGCTCACCCCCGCGGCGGCGAGCCGCGCGAGCGCGCCGTTGTAGTCGGCGCACGCCAATGCGACGTGCGCTTTTCGGGCGGGGCGGAAATCCGGGTCGACGCCGAGATGGAGGGCGATCGACGCGCTGCGGAACCAGAGCCCGCCGCGCGCGGCGAGCTCCGCGGGTTTGGGGAGCTCGCGTAAGCCGAGCAGCGTGCCGTAAAATGCTCGCGCCGCGCCCTCCCCACCGGCGGGGATGGCGATTTGCAGATGGTCGATTCGCGTCGTTGCGTAGCGCTTCATGGCGGCGTGCTTCTCCAACGAAGCGCTATGCAGAGATCAGGCCGGGAAAACGACGACGCAGCGCTCGGGCTCCGCGCCTTCAGATTCGGTGCGAATGCGCGCGTCTTCGGAGATCGTCATATGCACGATCTTCCGCTCCGAAGGAAGCATCGGCTCGAGTTTGCTCGGTTTTCCGCTCCGGACGACTTCCTCGACGGCATCGAGCGCGATCTCTTTCAAACGCTCGGCGCGGCGGGCGCGATAGCCCTCGGCGTCGATCGTGAAATAGCGGCGGTTGCCGCGGTTCCCCGCATTGATGATGTTATTGAACACGAGATTGATCGCTTCGAGCGTGTTGCCGTGGCGACCGATCAACATCGCGAGGTCGGGACCGTTGACTTCGAAATACTCGCCTTCTTGACGCGGAATGTACGAAATATCCGATGCGCCGACGCCCATCTTCGAGAGCATCTCCGCGAGCAGCGCGTGCGCCGTTTTCGCATCCTCAGGAACGGGCTGCGCCTTTCCGGATGGTCCGTTGGAACGCGGGCGTCCGCCGCCGCGAAACGGTCTGCGGCCGCCGCGGCCACCACCGCCGCCGCCGCTTCCGGGAATCGCGCGGTCGCGAATGTGCGCCGGCTGTTCTTCAAACTCGTAATCGTCTTCGTAGAGCATTATGGCTTCGCGCCTTTCTTTTTAACCGAGCCGTTATTGGGCGCGGGCGACGAACCCGCGCCTTTTTTCTTGGAGGTCTTTGCGACCCGTTCGTCGATCTCGCGCACTGCGGCGGCGACGCTATCGTCGGCGGTAATCGCGCGGTCGCTATCGATCGCGCCGAGCGGTTCGTGGTACTGTCGCAACATATAAAATTGCTGCGCCATCGTCAGCACGTTATACGAGAGCCAATAGAGCACCATCGCCGACGGCCACTGCGCGCGAAACCCGAAAAACCCGATCATCAGCGGCGAGACGATCTGCATGATCTTGTTGGTGTTCGCCTGTTGCGGGTCGGTCGCGGGCATCGTCGTGAACCGCAAACTCACGTACTGCGAGATCATGTAGAGCACGATCAGCAGCAGGTCGGGCTGCGCGAGGCTCTGGGCGAAAATCGCCGGAAAATGCGCGGAGAGCGCGGTGCCGATCCACCAGAATTTCGTTTGCGCGTAAAGATCGCGATGCAAGATCACGACCCAAAAGACGCTGAAGAGAATCGGTAGCTGCACGAGCATCGGCAGGCAGCCGGCGAGCGGATTGACGTTGTGCTCCTTGTAGAGCTTCATCGTCTCTTCTTGCAGTTTTTTGGAATCGTCTTTATAGCGCGCCTGAAGCTTCTTCATCTCGGGTGCGACTTTTTGCATCGAGATCATCGCTTTGAACTGCGCGACGTTGAGTTTCCAGAAAACCAACCGAATGAGGAGAGCGAGAACGACCAAGCTCACGCCGAGGTTGTGCGTGTAGCGGTCGATCCCGAGAACCAACCACGAAAGCGAATTCACGATCGGGTCGAGTATCGAGGCGGCGAAGATTGGCGTCACCGGGGTCCTTTCAACGAAATGCTCGGAGGAACGGGATCGTACCCCGAGGCGTGCCACGGATGGCAACGCAAAAGCCGGAGCGCCGCGAGCCGGGCTCCACGCATCACGCCGAAGCGAGCGATCGCTTCGCTTGCATACTCCGAACAGCTCGGCGTGTAGCGGCAAGCGGGCGGGAAGAGGGGGGAGAGCAGGCGCCGATAGAGCGCGATCGCGGCGAGCGCGATCCGTTGCGCCCCGCTCATACGATCGCCTCGAAGAGGGCGCGTTCGAGCTGCGCGTAGCTCATGGTCGCGCTCGCCGGCTTGGCGACGACGAGCAGGCGCCCGGGCGCGGGGGCGGCGAGGCGGGCCTGGACGGCGGCCCCGATCCGGCGCTTGACGAGGTTGCGAACCACCGCTCCCCCGACGCTGCCGGAGACCGAGATGCCGACGACCGGGGCGGCGCCGTCGCGCCCTCGATCGGAGAACAGCGAAAAAGCCGACGTTTCGACACGTCGGCCGCTGCGGCGTAAACGATGGAAATCGGCTCGCCGCTTCAGGGTCTCGTAGCGGCGCATCGGCACGGGGTGCTCTCTACCGCCTAGACGCTGAGGCGGTGACGCCCCTTCTTGCGCCGACGTGCGAGCACGTTGCGGCCATTCTTCGTGCGCATGCGCTCGAGGAATCCGTGGACGCGCTTACGGCGCCGATTGTGCGGCTGGTACGTCCGCTTCATGATGATGTAGCTCCTAGGTGGACATTGAAAAGACCGCCGATTGGCGGCAGACGGCTTAGGGAGTATAGGCAGGGTGAGGCCCGCCCGTCAAGCGGGGGCGCTCTCCACACCTGTTGAGAAAGCTGTGTATAGGAGGTGCGTTTTTCGCGACCAAATGCGCCTTTTCGCCTGCTACGACGGGCTTTTCGCCGCGATCGCCGGCCGAGCCCTCCGGCCGGCAAAGGTCGCAAAAAAGACCGAAAAACGGTCGGAACACGGGCTGTGGATAAGTGCACAACTCCGTGGATATTTTCGCAGGGAGATGCCCTCATTAAGCCAAGCCGAGAGACCCACCCCGACGTTCGGAGGCTGCGGCTTTCGGGCTTCGATAAACTTCTTAATCAGGCTTGTGAAGGAGCAACGGCATGGCGCTGACGGTCGGCACCTCGGAGTTTTCCACGGAGCTTTGGGAGAGCGCTCTCGTTGCTTTGCGCGACGCGTTTTCGAAGCCCGTTTTCGAGATGTGGATCAAGCCGATGCATCTGCTCGCGATCGATGGAAGCGAGCTCTCGTTAGGCGTCCATACCGGTTTCGCGCGCGAGTGGGTGGAGACGCGTTTGAAATCGCAGATCGTCGAGACGCTCAGCGGCGTGTTCGGCGAAGCCGTGACGCTGCGTCTGCGCGTGCTCGAACCCGAGGAGATCGCCCAACTCGCACAAGCGGCCGTCCCGACGCGCGAAGAGAGCGCTCCGGCAGCTCCCTCCGAACCGGTTGCCGGCGCCCCCGCGGTCCACGTGCGCAATCTCGATACCCTGCGTAGCGCGAACCTCAACGTCCGCTATACCTTCGAAGAGTTCGTCGTCGGCAATTCCAATCGGTTCGCCCACGCCGCCGCGCAAGCCGTCGCATCGGCGCCGGCGCGCGCCTACAATCCGCTCTTTCTCTACGGTGGGGTCGGGTTGGGCAAGACCCATCTCATGCACGCGATCGGCCACCGCGTATTGCTCGACCATCCCGGAGCGAATCTCGTCTACGTGACTTGCGAGAAATTCACCAACGAGTTCATCATCGCGTTACAAAACAACAAGACGCCGGAATTCCGTAACAAGTATCGTCAAGTCGACGTGCTGTTGATCGACGATATCCAGTTCCTCGCCGGGAAAGAGACCACGCAAGAAGAGTTCTTCCATACGTTCAACGCGCTTCACGAATCGGGGCGTCAGTTAATCATCTCCTCCGATCGCCCCCCGAAAGAGATCCAAACCTTGGAATCGCGGCTCCGCTCGCGTTTCGAATGGGGGCTCCTGACCGATATTCAGAATCCCGATATCGAGACCCGCGAAGCGATCCTGCGCAAAAAAGCCCAGACCGACCGCATCCCCGTCCCCGACGAGGTGACCTCGTTTATCGCCCGCGTTATTCCCTCGAACATCCGCGAACTCGAGGGCGCGTTGATCCGCGTCGTCGCCTTCGCCTCGCTCTCGAAGTCGCCGATCACCACCGAACTCGCCAGCGAGGCGCTCAAGAGCCTCATCGCCGACGCCTCGGTGAGCCGCGTCACCATTCCCAAGATTAAAGAGGTCGTCGCGGCCGCGAACGGCCTGACGCTCAAAGAGCTCGACCACCCCCGCCGCGACGCCCGCGTCGCGGGCCCCCGCCAGATCGCGATGTACGTCGCGACCCAGCTGACCAACTGTTCGCTCCCGCAGATCGCTCGCGAATTCGGAAAGAAAGACCACACGACGATCATCTACGCGCGGAACAAAATCAAAGAGCAAATGATGCGCGACGAGGCGTTTCGCAACCGGGTCGAGCGCCTGATCGACGCTTGCCGGCGCTAGCCGCGCTCTCCACTGGGGCCCGTACAGGGGCGGTGCAGGAACGTGGATAACGAAACCGCCGCGACGGGCGCTCGAAACTGCGAAGAACCGCTCGCAGCCTTACCCACACTGTCGCTGCGGAGCAAACCCGCACCGACAGTGACGAAAAGCGAACTTGTTCGCACGCCCCACCGCTCTACTGGTACGATTACGACTTATTTACTAAAAAAGAACGACGGCATACATGCAAGAGGACGTGAGTAACTGTGAAGCTATCCTGTGAGACCAAGGAGATCGCTGCCGCCGTTGGTGCGGCAAGCAAAGTCGTAAACGCGCATACGACCGTGCCGATCCTTTCCAACGTACTCATCCATGCCGAGAACGGCACGCTCTCCGTGCGTGCGACCGATCTCGAACTCACGCTCGAGCAGCGGCTCAAAGCCGAGATCGAAGAGCCGGGTAACATCACCGTTCCGGCAAAACTCTTCGCCGGGTATCTCGCCAACTTGCCGGCGACTTCGACCATCGAGCTCAGCGGAACGCCGAATCGCGTCGGCGTGAAATGCGAGCGGACGAATTACGATTTTAACGCGCTGCCGGGCGACGAATATCCGCCCCTGCCCGCCGCGGTCAAAGGCGCGCAATTCTCCCTCTCCGGAAAACGCTTGCGCGAAGGCATCGATGCCGTCATCTTCGCCGCAGCGACCGAAGAGGCGCGCGGCGCGGTGATGATGGGCACGCTGCTCGAAATCGAAGGCGATAAACTCACCATGGTCGCGACCGATGGTTACCGGCTCGCGCGCTACGAAACCACGCTCGACGAATCGCCGGGCGGGCACGAACGGTTCATCGTGCCATCGCGGGCGCTCGCCGAAGTCGCGCGCAATCTCGCCGGAGCGGAGCGCGTCAACGTCAACGTGCTGGGAGCGCAGAACAACCAACTGCAGTTCTCCGCCGAACATGCCGCCGTCACGGTGCGCCTGGTGGACGGGCAGTACCCGAACTACCAGCAAGTGATTCCCGCGAAGTTCGATCGGAAAGTCACCGCGAGCGTGCCGGCACTCGTCGCCGCGCTGCGGCGTGCCGAGCTCGTCGCCGGTGACCGCGCCTCGATGGTAAAAATGAATCTCTCGAACCACACGTTGATCGTCACGGCGAATTCGGAGCGTTCGGGCAACGCGTACGAAGAGATCGAGATCGAACAAGAAGGCGACGATCTCACGATTGCGTTCAACGCGCGCTACATGATCGAAGTGCTCAACCACGTGAAAACCGCACAATGCCGGATCGAATTCGTCGGGCCGCTCTCGCCCGCCGCGTTAACGCCGGCCGAGGCAACCGAAGGCGCGTCGCAGCTCTACGTGCTGATGCCGTTGCGCCAATAGCGCGATGCGCATCACGCGCATTACGCTTGCCAACTGCCGCAACTACGGCGAAGCGACGATCGAACCGCAAGCGGGGCTCAACGTCTTTCTCGGGCGGAACGCCCAAGGCAAGAGCAACCTGCTCGAAGCGATCGGTTTACTGGGAACCGGAAAATCGTTTCGCACCTCGCGCGAAGCCGAGATCGTGCGCGAAGGCTTCGGCCTCGCCGCGGTGAGCGCCGACGCGGTCGTCCGGTCGGGAAACGTCACGCTCGGGTGCACCATCGCGCGCGGCGAGCGAGCGACGAAAAAAACGCTCACCATCAACGGCCGCGCGGTGCGATACGCGCACTTTCTCGGCAAACTCCGCGTCGTCAGTTTCGCGCCCTCCGATCTCGCGCTCGTCATCGGCGCGCCGGGATTGCGACGGGCGTTTCTCAACCTCGCACTCGCGCAGGAGCAGCCGGGTTACTACACCGCGCTCGCCATGTACGCGCGCACGCTGCGGCAGAAAAACGCGCTCTTGCGCGAAGGGCCGCCCTACGACGATGCGCTCTTCGCTGTTTACGACCGCACCATGATCGAGCGCGGCGCGCGCATGACGTTGGCGCGCGCGCAATACGTGCAAGCCCTCGCGCCGCACGCGCGCACCGAACACGCGCGCTGGAGCGCCGGTGAAGAACTCGCGCTCGGCTACGAGAGCGCGATCGGTTACGAGATCGGCGACGACGAGAGCGCGCTGCAAGAACGGTTCGCACGCGCACTCGAGATCGCACGCCCGCGCGAGCGCGCCCGCGGCATCGCACTCGTCGGCCCCCACCGCGACGATCTCACGCTCGCACTCGACGGCCGCGCGCTGGCGGAGTACGGTTCGCAGGGGCAGCACCGCACGGCGCTGCTCGCGCTGAAGGTTGCGGAGTACCGGGCGATGGCCGCCGCGACCGGCGAGGCGCCGCTGCTGCTGCTCGACGACGTGCTCTCCGAACTCGATCCCGACCGCGCGCGCCGTTTTCTCGAGGGCTTGGGCGGCTTCGAGCAAGCGTTCGTGACCGCGACGCACCTGGAGCATCCCCTTCCCGGCGCCGCCGCCTTCGCGATCGAAGCGGCGCGGGTGGAGCGCGTCGCATGAAGTTCACGGCGTTGAGCGAGGCGCTCCGCGGCATCG
>JAJYMV010000053.1 GCA_021786705.1 bacterium | reverse complement strand
CCCACCACGCATCCCGTCATCGTGCCGCCGCA
This sequence comes from bacterium, assembly GCA_021786705.1. Classification (GTDB taxonomy): domain Bacteria; phylum Vulcanimicrobiota; class Vulcanimicrobiia; order Vulcanimicrobiales; family Vulcanimicrobiaceae; genus JABEUX01. Next base: position 10,156 of record JAJYMV010000053.1, on the reverse strand, counting down.
CCACGACGGCGGAGTCAAGCGCCCGGGACCGATCGCGCGTCCGGTTCCCGTCGCGCATCCGATTCCCGTCGGGCATCCAGCACCCACCATGCATCCCGTCATCGCAGTGCCGCATCACAACGGCGGCGTGAAACGCCCGGTGCACGTGACGCATACCGTGCACGCGACGCACACCGTGCACGTGACGCATACCGTGCACGCGACGCACACCGTGCACGTGACGCACACCGTGCACGTGACGCATACCGCTCACGCCTCGCACGCATCGAGCACCTCGCACTCGTCAGGGAGTTCGCATACGACACATCACGCGTCCCCGCATCCGCACCCGAAGGCAACCGCCGCGCCGCAAAGAACGTAGGGACCCGACGAACTAGCTACTTCACGGGAGCCACTCGATGCTTGCTTTTATTGATATCCCGGTCCTATTCGCGGTCTTTATTTTTTGCATTATTCTCGCCGTCGTTCCGATTTGGTTTACCTGGCGCGCGCTCGATCGGGCGGGGCTCGCCGGCCCCCTCGCGTTGATCGGATTGATCCCGTTCGGTATTTTCGTGGTCCTCGGCATTCTCGCGTTCGCCGAATGGCCGAATCTCCAACGGAACTCCCCGACGCCCTAACGCACGGCGAGCAACTGGGAAAACGCTACGCGACGGCGGCGATCGCGGCCGCGAGATCGATCGTCCCGCGGTAGAGCGCGCTGCCGATGATGCATGCGTCGACGGCGGGGGGAGCGGCGGCGCGAAGCTTCTGCAAATCGGCGACGCTCTGCGCACCACCGCTGGCGGTGACGCGCACCTCCGCCGCCGCTGCGACTTCGCGTAACGCCTCGATATCGTAGCCTTCACCCATCCCGTCGCGCCGAATCTCGGTGAAAATCACGCGACGGACGCCCCAATGCGCGACGCGCTTCACGAGCGCATCGCGATCGACGGGCGTACGCTCTTGCCAACCACGCACTGCGACCTCGCGGCCGCGCGCGTCGATGCCGGCGATCACGCGCTCGCCGTACCGCCCGACGATCTGCCGCGCGACGCGTTCGTCCTCGACGAAGAGCGTGCCGACGATAATCTCGGCGGCGCCGGCATCGAAGCGCGCCGCCGCGTGTTCGGCGCTGCGAATGCCGCCGCCGACTTGGATCGGCACATCGACGGCGTGCGCGATCGCGGCGATCGCCGAAAGGTTCTCTCCCGAGCCGAACGCTCCATCGAGATCGACAACGTGGAGGCGTTTCGCTCCCTGCGCGACGAAAGCGCGCGCCCGCGCGACCGGGTCCTCATCGTAGGTGGTTTCGCGAGAGGGGTCTCCCTGCTCCATACGCACGCATTTACCGGCGCGGAGATCGATGGCGGGAATGACGAGCATTGTGGGCTTCCTTTCGTCGTTAGTTCAGCGATGCAAGAAATGCGTCGAGAATTTTCTCTCCCGTGCGTTGACTTTTTTCGGGATGAAATTGCGTTCCTACCGCGGCACCGTGCGCGACGACGGCCGCAAAGCGTTCCCCGTGCGTCGCGGTAGCGATGCAGTCCGCTCCCGGCAGCGCGCGGTACGAATGGAGAAAATACGCGTACTCCTCGTCGCCGAGCTCGGCGAGCAGCGGGTGCGCGACGGTCGGCTCCAAGCGATTCCACCCCATATGCGGCAACCGAGGAGCGCGTTCGAATCGGCCGACCTCACCGCGCAAAATCCCCAAGCCCGCCGCCCCGTCGAACTCGCTCGAGCGTTCGAAGAGCACCTGCATTCCCACGCAGATACCGAAGAAGGGGCGTCCGCGCTCGATGCGCTCGTAAATCGCGGTATCGAGCCCGCGTTCGTGCAGCGCTTGCATCGTTGCGGCGAAGGCGCCGTCGCCGGGGAAAAATGCGGCATCGGCTTCGAGCACCGCAAGACGATCGTCGGTAACGATCGGTTCGATCGCGCGCCGACGGAGTGCCCCAACCAACGAACCGATGTTGCCCCCGCCGTAATCGATCGCGACGATTCGAGGCGGCACGGCTATTCCAGCAGCCCTTTCGTCGAAGCGATCCTATCGCTTTCGATCGTCTTTGCCGCCGCGAAGGCGCGCGCGAACGCCTTGAAGGTCGCTTCGCAGAGATGGTGCGCGACGTGTCCGTGCATGGCGATGAGGTGGACGGTTATGCGCGCGTGGTCGCTCAGCGCGCGAAAAAACTCGCCGACCATCTCGGTCGGCATCGCGCCGAGATCGTTCCGCAGAAATTCGACCCGAAAATTGAGATACGAGCGCCCGGAGATATCGATGCTCGCCGCGACGAGCGCGTCGTCGAGCGGCAGCACGATCGACCCGAAGCGCGCGATACCGCGTTTTTCGCCGAGCGCTTCGTAGATCGCGCGGCCGAGCGCGATGCCGACATCCTCGATGAGATGGTGGTTATCCATGCCGTCGCCGCGCGCGCGCAGTTTCATTCCCATCCCGCCGTGCAACGCGAGTGCGTGCAGCATGTGATCGAAGAAGTCGACTCCGGTTTCAATCGATATGTCGCCGCCGTCAAGATCGAGCTCGAGATCGATCTCGGTCTCTTTGGTCGCTCGTTTCACCCGCGCCGCGCGCGCCGGGGCGCTCACGGCATCAGTGCTTGGCAGCCGGTCGCGCGGCGATCGGCACGAACGGCCCCGGTGCCGGGCCTTCGTAGGTCGCCTGCGGGCGAATCAAACGATTGTCGCCGAGCTGTTCGAGGATATGCGCGCTCCACCCGGCGATACGTCCGCAGGCGAACATGCACGTGAATTCGTCGCCCGGCATGCCGAGATCGGCGAGCAACGGCGCGGTGTAGAAATCGACGTTCGCGTAGATGCTCTTATCGGGCTTGGTCTCCTTGAGCACCTTATTGCTCGCTTCTTCGAGCGCGCGGGCGATCTCGTACCAGCGCGAATCGCCGCGGTAGGCCGAGAGTTCCTTCGCCTTCACTTCGAGATGGCGCGCGCGCGGATCGCGAACGCGGTATTCGCGGTGTCCCATGCCCATGATGCGCTCGCCGCGCCCTAATGCATCGCGCACGTAGATCTCCGCGCGATCGGGCGAGCCGACCGAGAGCAGCGTATTGAACGCCGCGCTCGCCGCACCGCCATGCAGATCGCCTTCGAGCGTCGCGAGCGCCGCGGTGACGGCGGCGTAGATATCGGCGCGCGTCGAAGCGGTAACGCGGGCGGAGAAGGTCGAGGCGTTATAGGAGTGATCGGCGAGCAGAACGAGATAGGTGTCGAGCGCCTTCGCTTCGATTTCGGCAGGCATCTTGCCGGTACGCATGTAGAGGAAGTTCGCGGCTTGCGAGAGATCGTTGCGCGGCTCGATCGGATCGAGGTCGCGGCGAATGCGATCCCAGGCGGCTAAGATCGTCGGCATTTTCGCAATCAATTCGATCGCGGTGTGGACGTCGGAGACGTGCTCGCCGACGCGATTGACCGGCGAGAACAACGCCAAACCGCTCGCAACCGTGCGCAGCACATCCATCGGCCACGCCGTCTTCGGCGAGCGACGCATCCCGTCGATCAGCGGCTCGGGCAACATGCGGCGGGTGCCGATCTCGCGTTTCAGGTGGTCGAGCTCCTCGCTCGTCGGAAGATTTCCGAACAATAACAAATGCACGACCTCTTCAAAGGTCGCGTTCGGAGCGAGATCGTCGATATCGTAACCGCGGTAGGTGAGACGACCGATTTTTCCCTCGACGTTCGAGAGCAACGTACTGCCGACGACGACGCCTTCAAGGCCGCGATCGACGATTAAACCCGTACTGGACACGATACCTCCGGTCGATATCTTGACGATAGAATGCTCGGGGCATCTTCTTCTTGCCCCGCCCTGCAGGTTCCCATACGGTTGGAGCCTTATCGTGCGACCAACGTCGCATTTGCCGAAAGCGAAACGCTATGCGGCGTTACGGCGCCTCGCCCGGGCGAGCGCGTAGCCGACGATCCGTTCGACGAGCGCGTCGAAGCCGATCCCCACGGCGGCCGCCGCATCGGGCAACAGCGAGGTGGGCGTGAGCCCCGGCAGCGCGTTAATCTCCAATAAATACGGGCGGTTCTGTTCGCTGACGATAAAATCGGTGCGCGAATAATCGCGCATTCCCAACAATCGGTGCGCGGAGAGCGCGAGCATCTGCATGCGCGAAGCGAGATCGGCGTCGATCTTCGCCGGCGCGATATGCGTGCTGCCGCCCGGTTCGTATTTTGCATCGGTAGAATAGAAGCCGTCGCGATTGGCGACGATCTCGACGACCGGTAACGCCTCCTCGCCCAACACCGCGCACGTAAATTCGCGCCCGGCGATAAATTCTTCGGCGAGCACGCAACCGTAGCTGCGCGAGAGTTCGATCACCGCGGCGCTCCATTGTTCGTGCGTGCGGACGATACGCACGCCGATGGAGGAGCCTTCGTAGCGCGGCTTCACCACCAGCGGAAGATCGAGCGAGCCCGGCAGCAAGGGCAACGCGCCGCCGTCGAGATCGAAGTGATCCCACGCCGCGGTCGGGAGCCCTTCGGCGGCAAAGAGTTTCTTGACGAGGTGCTTATCCATCGCCAGCGCACAGGCCGCGATTCCGCTGCCGGTATAGGCGACGCCGAGATGGTCGAGCACGCCCTGCATCTCGCCGTCCTCTCCGCCGGTGCCGTGCAACGCGTTGAAGACGACGTCGGGCGCGAGCGTACGAATCGCGTCGATGAAGCGTTCGTCGTAATCGATCGAATGGACGTCGTAGCCGAGCGCCCCTAACGCACGCGCGACGGGCGTACCGCTCGCGATCGAAATCTCGCGTTCGGCGCTCTTGCCGCCCATCACCACCGCGACGCGCGCCTTACGCAACTCGGCCATGGCCTCCATCCCATTCGCGATCGATAAAAACACCCACGAGATGTACCTCCAGCTCCAATCCGATATCGAAACGTTCGAAGACCGCGCGCCGAACGCGTGCGAGCAGCGTTGCGACGTCGCAGGCACTCGCTGCGCCGAGATTATTAATAAAGTTCGCGTGGAGCGGTGAGACTTCCGCATCGCCCTCGCGCCAACCCTTCGCCCCGACGGCCTCGATCAGCCGTGCGGCCTTATCGCCTTCCGGATTGCGAAAGCACGACCCTGCGTTGGGGAGCGCGATCGGCTGGGTTTGCTTGCGGCGGACGAGCCGGGCCTGCATCTCCTCGCGCACGGCGTGCGCGTCGCCGCGCGCGAACGCAAGTTCGGCTCCCACTACCACCGCGTCGCGAGCGAGGCTGGTGTGCCGGTAAAAATAGCGCACGTCGACCGAGTGCGGTGCGGGGCGGCTCGGCGATTGCACGCGCACGTCGCGAATAAAATCGCCCATCTCGCGGTCGGTGCCGGCGTTCATCCGTAACGAACCGCCGAGCGTTCCGGGAATCCCCGCCAACGAACCGATGCCGACGGCGCCCGCACTCGCGGCGCGCGCGGTGATCGCCGCCATCGACGCCGAGGCGCCGGCGACGACGCGCACGCACTCCTCGGTCGCGCGCACCTCGACGCGCGCAAAATCGCCTCCCAGGCGCAACACGATGCCGCGAATGCCGCCGTCGCCGACGAGCAGATTGCTGCCGCTTCCCAAGACGAACCACGGCAAGCGGCGGCGCACGCAGTGCGTGAGAATGGCGGAGAGTTCGTTTTCGCGCTCGAGTTGCGCGAAGGCGTCGGCGGGGCCGCCGATCTTCCACGACGTGTACGGCGCGAGCGGCTCGTCAAATGCGACGCGATCGGCGAGGATCTCGCGCAGCATCGCACGGTCGTCGTCGTCGAGCAGCGTTTTCATGCTCGACGCCGTCGTGAGGCTCACCGGAGTGCCGCCGTCGGCATCGCGCGCTCGGCGAGCAGCGCCGCGCTTCGCGTAATGGAGCCCGCGCCGAGCATCAACGCGAGCGTTCCCGGCGGCGATTCGTCTTCGATGCGTTCGACGAGCTCTTCGACGCGCGCGACGTAGCGAACGTCGACGCCGAATTCACTCAGGCGATCGCCGATGGAGCGTTCGCTGATGCCGGGAATCGGGGCCTCGGAGGCGGCGTAGATCGGCGTGAGATAGACGCGGTCGGCGCCGCGCAGCGCGTCGGCAAAATCGCGCGCGAGATAGCCGGTACGCGAGAAGCGGTGCGGCTGAAACGCCACCACGAGCGGCCCGGAGTGGTAATTGCGCGCTGCGGCTATCGTCGCGCGCACCGCGGTGGGATGATGCGCGTAATCGTCGACGACGGTAAGGCGTTGTCCGCGCGCGAGAATATCGAAACGGCGGCGCACGCCGCAAAAATTGCGTAACCCCGTCGCCACCGCTGCAAACGGCACCCCGATCTCTTCGGCGACGGCGATAGCGGCGAGTGCGTTGAGCACGTTGATCGCGCCGGGCACGTTCAGCGTGACGGTGCCGCGGCGTTCGCCGCGCACGACGAGATCGAAGTGCGTGCTCAATCCCGCGAAGGTGACGTTTGCCGCCGTCACATCGGCGAGCGCGGTCATGCCGAACGTGATGGTGCGCGCCGCGCGCGGAAGGGCGGCGAGCGAGGCCGAGTTCGCGTTGTCGATGCCGACGACCGCCGCACCCTCGGCGGGTAAGCGACCGAGAAATTCTCCGAAGGCATCGATAAGGCGCGGTAGTTCGTCGTCGGAATTGAGATGGTCGTTCTCGATATTATTGATCGTCGCAATGCGCGGCTGCAATAATGCAAACGATCCATCCGATTCGTCGGCTTCGCAGACGAACCACGGCGAGCTGCCGTCGACGGCGTTGCGCCCCAACTGCGGATCGATTCCACCGAGCACGAGCCCCGCGTCGATCCCGCCGGCGCGTAACATTGCGTGCACCATCGCGGTGGTCGTGGTCTTGCCGTGCGTTCCGCAGATCGCGATGCCGTCGCGCCGGCTCGCGATGCGGGCGAGCAATTCGCCGCGGTGGACCACGGGAATCTTGCGGCGACGCGCTTCGCGGAACTCCGGATTATCGCGATCGATCGCGGAGCTGACGATCACTTCTTCGGCATCGCCGAGCGAATCGGCATCGTGGCCGACGTAGATGCGCGCGCCCTCGGCACGTAATTGTTCGAGCAGATCGCTCTCGGCAAGATCGGATCCCGCAACGCTTTCGCCGCGCGCGAGCAGAATGCGCGCGAGCGCGCTCATTCCGATTCCGCCGATGCCGATAAAGTGTCGGCGCACGCTCTTGCTCACGTTTGGGTATTTCGCCCCGCGAGCGTCGCTATCCGCGCAAGAATCAGCGCCGTTGGCTCGGGGGTGCGTAAAGTCGCAATCGCCGCGCGGAGCCGCGCCAGCGCTTCGGGCGCGCAGATGCGAGCGAGCAACGCGCCGAGCGAGGCGGCGGTGAGCTCCTCGTCGGCGATCGTCACCGCCGCCCCGGCGCCTTCGAGGGCCCGAGCGTTCGCGCTTTGGTGCCCCTCGGCGGCATGCGGGTAGGGCACCAGGATCGCCGGCAGAGCGAGCGCGATGAGTTCGGCGAGCGTCGAGGCGCCCGCGCGCGCGAGCACCAGATCGGCGACCGCGAATGCGTCGGCGGGATCGTCGAGGTAGGGGCGGAGGGCGCCGGCAGCCGCCGCGGGGAGCCGCGCGCGCACGCGATCGTACTCGCGCTCGCCGGTCAGGTGCAGCACCTGCCAACCCGTGGGGAGCAGCCCCGCGGCGATCGCGCCGACGAGCGCGTCGTTGAGCGAACGCGCACCCTGGCTGCCGCCCATCGCGAGCAGGGTGCGCCGCTGCGGGTCGAGCCCGAGCCGTTCGATCGCCGTCGCTCGCGGCGGCAGCGAACGCAGCGAGCCGCGAATCGGCACGCCGGTACACCGATAGCGCGCTCCGAAGCGCGGGTCGCCCTTCGGCAGCGCTCCCCACACTTCATCGACGAAGGGTGCGAGAAGGCGATTGGTAAGCCCCGGCTGCGCGTTGGGTTCGAGCAGCGCGATCTTCGCGCGCGATACGCGCAGCGTGCGAAGCGCACGCGCCGCAACGACGAGCGGAAAGCAGACGTAGCCTCCGGTTGCAACGACGATCTCCGGTCGCTCGCGCAACAGCACGCCGAGCGCTTGCAGCACGCCCCAACCGTTAACGAACGCCGTTCCCAACGCCGCGCCGATGCTATCGCGGCGCAACGGGCGCGCCGCAATGCAATGCAGTGGATATCCCGCTTGCGGAACGAGGCGCGCTTCGAGGCGATCCGCGGTGCCGACGAAGGCGATGCGTGCGCCGGCTCCATCGCGTGCGCGCACGGCGTCGGCGATTGCGACCGCGGGATAGATGTGTCCGCCCGTGCCCCCTCCGGCGAAGAGGATGCGCACGCGCTAACTCCCTATGCGGCGGCGGCGCCCGACGTTGGCGATCAGTGCGACGGCGATGAGATCGACGACCAGCGCGCTGCCGCCGAAGGAAATGAACGGCAACGGCACGCCGGTGACCGGCCACGACGACGTGACCACGCCGATATTGATGAAGGCTTGCACGACGATGAGTGCGGTGCATCCCAGCGCGAGGAAATATCCGAAGCGGTCCTCGGCGCGCATGGCGATGTTCACCGCGCGCGTTGCGAAGACGAGGAAGAGCGCGACGACGGTGAGCGTGCCGATCAAGCCCAGCTCTTCACCGACGATCGAGAAAATAAAATCGGTATATTGTTCGGGCAGATAGAAGAATTTTTCGCGCGAGGCACCCAGGCCGACGCCCCACCAGCCGCCCGATCCGAGCGCGTAGAGCGATTGCACGATATGGAACCCGTAGTTCAGCGGGTCTTTCCACGGGTTGATAAACGCGAGGATCCGTTCGCGTTGGTAGGAATGCGCGAAAATCGAATAGACGACGAACGGCGCGGTGGAGAGAATGCCCATCAGCAGGTGCGGAATGCGCGCGCCGGCGACGAAGAGCATGATGAAACCGATCGCCACGATGATACTCGCGGTTCCCATATCGGGCTCGCGTTGAATCAACAACGCGACGAAGAAAACCGCCGCAAGTAAGGGAACCACGCCGCTGGTCAGCGAGCGAATGCGTTCGCCCATATCGGCGAGCCGAACCGCAAGAAAGAACACGAGCGTGAGCTTCGCGAACTCCGAGGGTTGAATGGAGAGCGAGGAGAGCCCGAGCCAGCGGCGCGAGCCGTTCACGCTCGCACCGAGATGCGGCACGAGCACCGCCACCAGCGCGAGCGAGGTGGCGATAAAGAGCGCGGGGGCGTAGGTGCGCAGTTTCGTATAGTCGATGCGGAAGGCGCCCCACGCGGCGACGCAACCGACGCCCAGCCACATCAGTTGGCGTTTGAAGAAATACGCAACGTCGTGATGCACGGCGTACGCCGTCGTGCTCGACGCCGAGAAGACCATCACCATGCCGATCGCGACCAAACACGCGACGCTGATGAACAGGATCGCATCGGGCGGCGCACTTTCGTAGGCGCGCGGGGCGCGCCGTTCGGGCTTGCGCGAGAGGCGCGGCGGCGGCGCGACGCGCGCGGCGTTACGCACGTGCACCTCCGGCGAGCGAGCGCACCGCGGCGGCAAATCGTTCGCCGCGATCCTCTGCAGAGCGGAACATATCGAACGAGGCGCAGGCCGGCGCAAGCAGGACGACGTCGCCCGGGCGGGCGAGTTCGCGCGCGCGCTCGACTGCCGCTTCGACCGTTTCGGCACGCTCGCAGGGCACGCGCCCCGCAACCGCCGCGATTATTTCGTCTGCAGCTTCGCCGATCGCCAACACCGCACGCGCGTGCCGTGCGAGCGCGTCGCCGAACGCACCGAACGCGGTTCCCTTCGCGCGCCCGCCGACGATCGCGACGACGGGGCCGGCGAACGCTTCGAGTGCGGCGATCGCCGCTTCGGGGTTGGTCGCTTTCGAATCGTCGATATAGCGAACGCCCGCGATCTCCGCGACGGGCTGCAGGCGATGCGCCATTCCGGTGAAGCTACGCAGCGCTGCCGGAAATACGTGCGGGTCGACGCCGAACGCGAGCGCTGCGGCGAGCGCCGCCATCGCGTTGGCGAGATTATGGCGTCCCAGGAGCGGCACGTCGGAAATTTCGGCGAGCACGCGCCCGGCCCGCGTATCGACGATGCTCTCGCCTTGAAGCGCAATGCGCGCGTCGGAATCGACGAGCGAGAAATCGATCGTCGTCATTTTCCCGGCAACGCTGCGCGCGAAACACCAAATTCGTTGGTC
>JAJYMV010000182.1 GCA_021786705.1 bacterium | reverse complement strand
TCTGGGGAGTGCTCCAACTCATGAGTTCGCTCGCGATTCCGTGGATCGGGGTCGAATCGGCGATCCTCATTCCCTTTCTCGTCCCGCTCTTTTTGGTCGCATCGGTCTACTACGGCGTGAAGACCTGGCATGGCGACGAAGTGCGCGTGCCGATCGTCACCGACTGGATCGAAGAGCACCTACCGGCTGCATAGCCGCACGCCACTGGGCGTAACGCGCCAAAAATGCGACGGCGCGTTCGCGGTGGTCGAGCATCGGGCGTGGGTAGCGCTCGATCTCGAAAAAATCGAGCGCGAGTTGGCGATCCTGCCATGCGTGCAACTGCCGCGCGTCGGAGAGCAGGACGAGTTCGGGAATCCAGCGTCGTACGTATCGCGCCTGCGGATCGCCGCGGAGAAATTGACGCTGTGGATCGATAATGCGCGGAAAATGTAAATCGACGTGGAGCCCCGCACTCCAGCGCCAATTCCCGATCGCGAGCGCCGGTTCGTCCTCGGTGAGATATCGCTCCCATTCCTCCATGCCGACGCGCCAATCGAGCCCGAGATCGAAGCAACAGAACGACGCGACGACGGCACGAACCGCCGGATGCATCGTTCCGGTGGCAACGAGTTCGCGCATGCCCGCATCGACGAGCGGAAACCCGGTACGCGCCTCGGAGAGCGCCGAGAACTCGGCGCTAGCGCGCGCGAAGAGCCGCTCCTCGGGTTGCGGAGCCTCCTCGCATCCGGCGAACAACAGAAAATCGCGTCGCGCCATCGCACGGAGAAAGCGTTCGATTCCCGCACGCTCCTCGGCGAGCAAGAATGGATCTTCCAAGCGTTTGCAGACGCTGCGGACGACCTCGCGCCCTGAGAGCAAGCCGTAGGAGAGCGGTATCCCGAGTCCCGAGGTCGGAAGCGCGGGCGTACGAACCGCGCGAGCGTACTCGACCAGGTGGTCGTTGACGAAACGTTCCAGCTCGGCGCGCGCGACACGTTCGCCGACCGCACCGAGCGCGCGCGACGCACCGAACTCCTCGGGGCGCGGCAACGGCTCGCTCGGTAGGACGCTCGGCGAGAACCGTGCGGCGACATCAATCGGTGCGCGCACGCTCTCGGGTGCGCGCCAGCGTCGGTAGAACGCGTTGAACGAACGAAACCCGGCATCCTCGTCATCGTCGGTCGCGAGTCGTTCCGGATCGACGGCGACCGCTTCATGCACGGTCAGCGCACGCATGCCGTGTTCCTCGGCGATCGCCTGCAAGCGCAGGTCTTCCCGTACGCCCGCGGGATCGTAGCGTTTGCTCCAGGCCACGAGCCGCGCGCCGGTCGCCCGCGCAACCGAGCGAATCGTTGTATCGAGCGGCGCTCGGCGAACGAGCAACTGCGAACCACGGAGCCGCAATTCGGCGTCGAGCGATTCGACCGCCGCGCAAAAATACGCCGCACGCCGCGGGTTGCGAGCGATGCGTTCGATACGCCGTCGATCGAGAATCAGGAGTGGGACGATCTGCGTGCCCGGCTCCAACGCTGCGAAGATCGCTCGATCGCCGAGCCGAAGATCGCGGTCGAAACAGAGCAGCGTCGGATTCATTTGTCGGCGGCGACCCCGTCGATATACGCCGCGACGTCGGCGAGATCGCGGCGCGTCAACTGCGAGGGATAGAGTTTCGGCATCGGCGCTTCGGGCTCTTCGATTGCGGCGAAGATGCGCCGTTGGTTCCACGACGGTGCGAGTGCGTGCAGCGACGGCCCCAGGCGCGTTCCGCGCGCCTCGGCCCCGTGGCATGCGGCGCAGCGTTCCAGATAGACGCTCCGCCCCCGCGAACCGTCGCCGTGCATCGCGTCCGCGCCCACGCTGCGCATGTGCCCGGAGCATGCCGTCAGGAGGAGGGCGAGGCTCGCCGCGCCCGTTCGATTCTTCACGCGGCACGCGTTCGCTCCGTGCAGGCGCTTCTCCCCACCGTTTGGAAAGGAGCGCCCGTGGCAGGACGCAAGATTTTCCTCCGCTTCGCACAAGCAAGCGACGTGGAACGCCTGACGCGCGAGGGCGTCATCACGGCTCCCCCACCAGCGAAAGAGACGTGGAACCAGCGCATCGTGCGCTGGCTCTCCGAGCAGCGCGCGGGGCGCCGCGTCGTGCTCGTCGCCGAGGATGTAACCGGACTGCTCGGAATCCTCCACCTCGTCTTCGAGCTCCCCGTCGGCTTCAAGGATCCCGAGGCTGCCAACGGCTTCGATATCGCCATGATCGAAGGGCTCCATTTGCGCGCCGGCGTCCCCCCCGAAGTCGGCAATGAGATGATCGAAGAGATCCAACGTATCGCAACCAAGCGGAAGGTTACGACGCTTACGTTCTGCATTCCGATGAATCAGCCGCGCGCGATTCGCCAGGTAAAAGAGTGGGGATTCGAGGAGTTCCGCATTATGGCCGAGCCGTCGAAGATGCTCGCGTTCTTTCGGAAGACCGTCTAGAACTCCGACGGATCGAGAGCGAGAGCCCTAGTGTACGAGGTCGAGAAACCAATCGAACTCTTTCGCAGCGCGCAAGCGCTCTATCGCGCGCGGCAATTCGAAGATGCCGCAGCGGGCTATCGACGCTGCATCGCTTTGGTACCGGATTTCGCCACCGCTCATATGCGCTACGCGGAGCTGCTCATGCAACTCGGACGCGCCGATGCCGCACTCGCTGAGATGCGCGCCGGATTCCGGCCCGTCTCGGGGCAGATTTCGCCCTTTTGCGGCGAAGGCGAACCGATTCGCGTCCTGCAACTCGGCTCGTCATCGGTGCAGGGCCAGACCGGAACCGAGCGCATTCTCGATCCGCAGCTCTTCGAAACGACGACGATTCTCGTGCAGTACTGGGATCCCGAACTCGCGCTGCCCGCCCACGACCTTGCATTTAATCTCATCGCCGATCCCGATATCGACGCACCCGCACTCGCGATGGCGACCGAATTGCTCGCCCCCGATCCCGCGCCGGTGCTCAACCCTCCGCATCTCATCGCGACGACCTCGCGCGTCGCCCACCCGATTCGGCTCCAGGCGATTCCCGACACGATTGCACCGATCGCGCGCCTTCTGCCGCGCACCGAGATCGAGGCCGAACGGTTGCCGTTCCTCCTCCGCTCCCCCGGCTACCATAACGGAGCCCATTTCGAACTCATCACGACCGAGGCGGAGCTCGTCAACGCGCTGGCGACGCTTCCAGGCTACGAATTACTCCAGATCGAGTACGTCGATACCGCCGCCGCAGACGGACGTATACGGAAATATCGCGCCATGATCGTCGACGGCGTTCCGTACCCCGCGCATCTCGCCATCGCACGCCATTGGAACATTCACTACTTCAGTGCCGAGATGGGCGCACCCGAACGAGCGGAGGAGATCGCCTACTTAAGCGACTTACGCGGACATCTCGGCGACCGCGTCACCGACGCACTCGTCGCGGTCGGTCGTTCGACCGAACTCGATTACGTCGGCGTCGATTTTTCGGTCTCTCACGACGGCCGACTCGTCGTCTTCGAAGCGAATGCGGCGATGACCGTCTATCTTCCCGACGAGAGCGCGGGAGTTCCCGAACGTCGAGCGGCGGCGTTGCGCATCTTTGCGGCGGCGCAAAAGATGATCGCCGATCGGGTCGCTAGCCGCCGATCTCGCTAAACGCGCGCATCTGCGACGCCGCCTCGCCGACGCGCAGGTGGTGTCGCTCGGGCTTCACCAGCATCGATGCGGCGACGCGCTCGCGAATGCGTTCGTCGCTCTCGCCTCCCCGCAACGCTCCCTTGAGATTGAGGTGGTTTTCGCCGAAAAGACAGAGCCGTAGCCGGCCGTCGGCGGTGAGGCGCACCCGATTGCACCGCTCGCAATAATCGTGCGAGAGCGGGCTGATGACGCCGATCGTTCCAGCGCCGTCGGCGAACCCGAAATAGCGCGCCGGGCCATTGCCGGGCGGCCCCGCGACGGGAACGAGCGCATCGATTGCCGAGAGCCGTTCGAGAATCTCTTCTGAGGAGATATACGCGTCGGCGGCGATGCCGAGGTTTTCGTGGACCGGCATTAATTCGATGAAGCGCACCGTGACGTCTCGCTCTCGGGCATAGCGAGCGAAGGCCTCGATTTCATCGTCGTTGCGTCCGCGCATCGCGACGCAATTGATTTTCACCGGTCGCGCACCGGCGCGCACGGACGCGTCGATCGCACCGAGAACGTTCGCCAGCCCCGGACGGCGCGCGAGCGCCTCGAAGCGATCCTCGCGTAACGTATCGAGCGAGACATTCACGCGTGTGAGCCCGGCATCCATAAGTTCGGGGAGCCGCTCTTCGAGCAAGATGCCGTTGGTCGAGAGCGCGATCTCTTCGATACCGTCAACGGCGGCCAACATTTTCACGAGCCGCGGGAGATCGCGCCGAACCAGCGGTTCGCCGCCGGAGATGCGCAGCTTGCGCACGCCGACCGAGGCAAAGATGCCGACGAGCCGTTCGATCTCCTCGAAGCTCAACAATTCGTTGCGCTCGATCCACGTCAACCCCTCGGCCGGCATGCAGTAAATACAGCGGAGGTTGCATTTATCGGTGACCGAGATGCGCAGGTAGTCGATCCGGCGCGCGAACGCGTCGGTGAGTGGGGCGTCGAGCAGATCGATCGTTTTCACTCTGTAGCGCCTTCAACGCCGGGAAGAGCGCTTTTGGATGCAAGCGCGATCTCCTCGAGCACCGTCGCCTCCCGTTCTTCCGCGTGCGCTCGCAGTAAGTGACGCCGTGCCGCCGGTCCACCGATTCGGCCGAGCGCCCAGGCCGCCGCACCGCGCACGAGCGGGTGAGGATCCTCGGCGAGCGCGCGAGCGAGCGCCGGAATCGCAGCGCGATCGAGCGCGTTTCCCAGCCCGATGGCGGCGTTGCGACGCAGCACCGCGGCACCGCGCCAGCCCATCGCGGTCGGGCGATAGCGGCGCTTATAGGCGCCGCTTCGGAGCGAGAGCAGCTCCTGAAGATCGGGGGCCGCGAGCCCTTCCTCCAAGGGATCGAATGCCGCGTCGCCGCGCGCTCCCGCGCGAACCGTCGGCGGACAGATATCCTGACAGAGATCGCAGCCCCAGATCCAGTCGCCAAGCAGCGCGCGCAAGTCGCGCGGGATCGCGTCGACGCGCTGCGTGAGATCGGCGATGCAACGCGTTGCATCGATCGTGTAGTCGCCGCGGAGCGCACCGGTCGGGCAGACGTCCACACATCGCCGACAGTTGCCGCAATGCGTCTTCAGCGGGGCGTCGGGCGTCAGCGGGAGCGAGCAAAAAATTTCGCCGAGGAAAACGTACGAACCGAGTTCGGGCGCGATGGCATTGGTGTGCTTGCCGATCCAGGCGAGCCCCGACCGAGCCGCCCGCGCACGTTCGGCGACCGGAGCGGTATCGCAGGCGAGCGCCGTCACCGCTCCCCCGACGGCGGCATCGATATGCCGCGCAATATCGTCGAGGACGGCACGCACCCGGCCGTGGTAATCGCGCGACCACGCATACTTCGAAACGCGCCCGCTCCCGCGCGCTCGCCGTTGCGGCGTCGGCCTGGCGTACGGTATCGCGACGCAGATGACGCTGCGTGCTTCGCGAAGGATATGCAGGGGATCGGCGGCCGCAACCGCGTAGGCGTCCCCGTATCCCCACGTATCGAGATCGCCGCGCCGGAACGCCGCCCGCAGACGCTCGCGCGTCTGCGCATCTTCTTCGGCATCGGCGACGCGCACGCGCACTCCCAACGCCGCACCGCGCTCGGCGAGCACGCGCCGGAGGCTCGCGAGATCGATGGTGCTAGATCGTTGCGAGATCACCGAGCGGCCCTCGTGGAAATGCGCGATCGATCGTGTCGATCTCGTCGTCGCGCAAGACGATCTCGCCGGCGCGTGCATTTTCTTCGACGTGGGCGACCGAGGAAGCTTTCGGAATAGTGAAGAGCATCGGATCGCGCGTGAGGAACGCGAGGACGATCGAACGCACCGTCGTCCCGCGCGCCGCCGCGATCTCTCGCAGCGTCGCGTCGGCGAGAGACGACTCGATCGTGCGGCGCCCGAACGGCGTGTAGCCGACGATCGGTACGTCGTTCGCTCGTGCGTACGGTACGAGTCGATGCTCCGCGGTGCGTTCGTGGAGATGGTAGAGAACCTGATCGCAGAGCAGTGGATAGGGGGCGAGCGTACGGCGCGCGATCTCGAGGTCCTCGACATCGCAGTTGCTCGCTCCGGCGAAGCGAATGCGCCCGCTCTCGATTAGCGTTCGCATCGCGCGCATCGTCTCTTCGATGGGGTAGGCGCCGCACCAATGCAAGAGATACCCGTCGAGATAGGGCGTGCCGAGCCGTTCGAGGCTCCGTTGCGCCGCCGCAAGGGTCCCTTCGTAGCTCGCATTACTCGGCAAGACCTTACTCACCAGAAAGATCGCGCTGCGATCGAGCGGTGCGATCGCCTCGCCGACGACGCGCTCGACCTCACCCGCGCCGTACATCTCCGCGGTATCGATATGCGTCATTCCCAATTCGACACCGCGACGAATCGCCGCGATCGCATCGACGCGCCCGCGACGATGCTCCGGAAGATTCCAGGTTCCCTGGCCGATAACGGGGAGCTCGCGTTCCGTTTTTCCGAATCGTCGCCGCCGCATTTAGAAAAACTCGAACCCGGCGTCGAGCGCAGCATAGCGAAGCAGCCCGCCCTGTAAATGCGCGACCCGTTGAAATCCCGCATCGCGTAGCCGAGCGATCGCCCAGCGCGAACGCACGCCGACGCGACAGGCGACGACGTAGCGCTTCGCAGAGTCGAGTTCGTGCATTCGCGCCTCTAACTGCGATGCGGGAATATGCACCGCTCCGGGAATCAAGCCGAGCACCGCTTCGTGTGGTTCGCGAACGTCGAGCAGCAGCGCGTCGCGCAGCGCGGCATCGAGTTCCTCGGGATCGACCTCGGCGATGCCGGCGATCGATGCGGTCGATTCGTCGTCGGGGGCATCGACCGGTTCGAAGAGCGTCGCGCGATCGCCGCAACGTATGCAATCGGGGTCGCGCGCGAAGCGGACCTCGCGCGTGCGTGCGGCGAGCGCATCGACGAGCAGCAGGCGCCCGCGCAACGGCTCGCCGATCTGCAGCAATGCTTTGAGCGCCTCGCTCGCCTGCCACGCGCCGACGATGCCGGGCAGCACGCCCAACACTCCGCCCTCGGCGCACGTCGGCACGCTCCCGGGTTCGGGTGCGTACGGAAAGAGACAGCGGTAGCACGGCCCATCGGGATCGAAGCGCGTCACTTGGCCGTCGAAACGAAAGATCGCGGCGAAAATTTCGATCTTCTTCTCCAACGAACAGGCATCGCTCGCACAATAGCGCGTCGTAAACCGATCGCTACAATCGATCACGACATCGTAGAGGCGCACCAATTCGCGCGCGTTGCTCGCGTCAAAACGCAATTGCAGCGCGTCGATGGTAATCTGCGGATTGAGCGCGTGCAGGCGTTCGGCGGCGACCCTCGCCTTGGGGCGACCGATATCGGCATGCTCGAAGAGAATCTGCCGCTGCAGGTTACTCTCGTCGACGGAGTCGTCGTCGAGAACGCCGATCCGTCCGACTCCCGCCGCCGCAAGATAGGCGAGCACCGGCGCGCCGAGGCCGCCGGCACCGATCACCAGCGCGCGCGAGGACGCAAGCCGCTCCTGACCGGCCAAGCCGATCTCGGGAATGAGGAGGTGCCTGCTATAGCGCCGCAGGTCGCGCGATCCGGCGAGCGTCACGATCGTGGGAACCGTTCGTCAAGCCACGCCAAAACCTCGGCGCGGGCACGAGGCCCGGCCTCGGTGTGGTCGCTCTCGATGGTGGCGAAGTGCTTCTCGTCGGGTGCGCGATCGTAGAGGTCGCGCACGCTCGACGGCGAGACCATCGCATCGGCACGCGCGGCGATGTAGAGCGCCTGTCGCCCGAGCAGGCGCGGAAGCGCTCGATCGAAACGCCGGTCGATCCCTTCGACGAGCTCGGGAAGGCTCGCGCCGTCGACGTACCCGGAGCGAAAATCCGTCACTCCCGCGCGTTGTAGCGCCGAGAGCGCGGTCGGGCGGCCGTACCCGGTGGCGATGGCGATACAGCCGAGAATCGCCGCATCCTCGGCGGTGGCGAGGAGCGCCGCCATCGCGCCCATGCTATGCCCGAGCGTCAGCACCCGCGCGAACCCGTCGCCGCGCGCGAGTGCGACGACGGCGGCGACTGCGGCGACCGCGTCCTCGGCATCGCGCAAGCGCCCGCCGCTCGCCCCGAGTTTATGCCCGGGAAAATCGAGCGAGTACATCGCACAGCCGTGCGCCGCGAGAAACGCGCAGAGCGGATCGAGATTGTGTTTGCTGCTCGAGTATCCATGTCCGGCGACGATGGCGAGGTCGCGGGGGCGGCGCGGCTCGTAGGCTAACGCTGCGATGCTCCCGTTCTCGGTGGCAAGGTGATGGAGATCGACCCTCACCGGCGTTCTTCTCCAAAGCGATTTTCGACCCAGAGGCGTTCGCCATCGCAATACCGTTCTTGCTTCCAAATCGGCGATCGCTCTTTGAGCGCGTCGATCGCGAAACGCGCCGCCGCGAAGGCCTCCGCGCGATGCGGCGCGGCGGCGACGACGGCGACGGCGATCTCACCGACGTTCAACGCGCCGATGCGATGGACGATAGCGAGCCGAACCTCGGGCATCGTCGCGCGCACCTCATCGGCGATCTCGCGAAAACTCGCTCGCGCCATCGCTTCATGGGCTTCGTAGCGGAGCCCCTCCACGGCGCGTCCGTCGTCGGCCCGTTCGCGAACGCTCCCGAAAAAACTCACGACTCCGCCGCAGCCCGGAGCGAGCACGGCGTTTTCAATCGTGCGGAGGTCGATGGGTTCGCGGACGATTTCGAAGAGCACGACTATCCTCCGCCGTAGGGCGGCAGCAGCGAGATTTCGTCACCATCGCGGAGCGGCATCTCCGCGCTGCAGAGCGCGTCGTTTCGCGCAAACCGCAGCCCTCGCGCGAGCGCCGTCGCACGCGGCTCCTCTCGCACCAGAGCCTCCCAAAGGTCGCCGACATTCGCGCCGTCGGGGAGAACGATCTCCCGGTGCTCCCCGAGCACTTCGCGAAGACGTGCGAATGCGACGAGCCGTACGACGGGCATCGCCTTAGAAGCCGCCGAGATCGGTGCTGTAGCCGTTGCGATCGAGCCACGCGCGCGAGGCGGCGTGAAGGTGCAACTGGTCGATGCGATTGCAGATAATTTTATGCATCAGCACGCTCCAAAAATGCTCGTCTTTTTCATAAATATCATCGGGAATCTGGTTTTCGCTCCGAGCGAACTCCCGCAACGCCGCCCAATCGCCGTCGGCGAGAATCTTGCGGAGCCGCGATTCGTACTCCGGATTCGCATTCGGTTGCATCATGCGCTTCTTCTCCCTTCCGAGGCTAAGGCGTATCGTTCGATCGCGCGTGCGACTCCGTGATGCGCGACGTCGAGCGTCACGCGCCCGACCGATTCCCGTACCGCCGGCTCCGCGTTCCCCATCGCCACGCCGATGCCCGCCCAGCGCAGCATCGGCAGATCGTTTGCCGAATCTCCGATCGCGAGCACGCGTTCGCGCGCGATCTGAAAATCCGCGCAGAGACGCGCCAACGCCCGTTCCTTCGTTGCCTCGCGCGCGGTAACGGCGCACTCTTCGAAGTCGCCCCAACGTTCGAACTTTGCGTGCAGCGGGCGAGCCGCGAGCTCCGCGCGTATCCCCTCGACCGCGGCGTTCCCAAGAAAACGAAGCATCGTCGGCGCGCCGTCTTCGAGAAAACGAAAATCCTCGACCTCGACCCAGTTCGGCCCGACCATATCGGGCATATACCGCTCCCGGCCCGCGAGGCGGTGGAATCGCTCTTCGTGATAGACGGCGAGGTCGAGATGGCGCTCGATCGAGAGATCGATCAGTTCGCGTGCCTCGCGGAGCGGTACCGGAATATGCCCGAGCGTACGGCCGCTGAGGAAATCTTTCGTCAACGCCCCGTGACAGCAGATGATGGGCAGATCGAGCCCCAACTCTCGCGCGAGCATCGAGGGAAACTCGGCGCCGCGCCCGGTAACGAAGACGACGCGGATACCGCGA
This sequence comes from bacterium, assembly GCA_021786705.1. GTDB lineage: Bacteria > Vulcanimicrobiota > Vulcanimicrobiia > Vulcanimicrobiales > Vulcanimicrobiaceae > JABEUX01. The sequence continues at coordinate 204 of JAJYMV010000182.1, read as the reverse complement.
GCGAGCGCCCGCTCGATCGCCTTGCGTTCGGGCACGGCAACCCGGTCGTCGGATTGCAACAACGTTCCGTCGAGGTCGAGAGCGATCAAATCGATATGTGCCACGGCCTCATAGCATAACCGCTGCAGTCAATGTGAGGGGTGCGACCATCGGCGGTCGAACTGGCAGATCATCGTGAAATCCCCGCTCTTCGCTCGCCGACGC
>JAJYMV010000068.1 GCA_021786705.1 bacterium | reverse complement strand
GTCGTCGCCGTCGCCGATGTCTTTCACGCGATGACCTCCATGCGCTCCTACGCACCGACCTATGAAGCCGCCGAGGTCCTCGCCTATCTCGAAGCACAGCGCGGCAAGCTCTTCGATGCCGATGTCGTCGATGCGCTCCGCGTCTCACTTGGGGCAAGAAAATGTGCGGCCGCATGATGGAAGTATTGGAAAAAGAAGAACTTACGTCGGTCGCTCGCGCCTGCGTCGGTCACCTGCGCCACCTCGTCGCGACGATCCCACGGCGTTCGCAGGATATCCACGTCGACGATTGCCTCACGCTCGTCAACGATTTTTTTGAAACCTTCGCTCGCCTACGCGCCGAAGAGGAACGCATCAGCTCCAGCCTTCGCCTAACGCCGATGTGGCGTTCGCACCTCGGTGAGAGCGACGACCTTCATAGAACGCTCTTGCGATCGCTTCCCAGCTGGCAGCGCGAGGTCTTGCTCAATCAGCCCTTTGCGTTCGTCGAATCGTGGCGTCGCGTCACGCCGCAAATCTCGACCTTTCTCGAGACCTGCGACGCGCTCTACATTATCGTCGATCGCCTCTTCGCGCATCAACGTTCGCGCGAGCCCGCCGGCATCGCCTAGCCCTCACGGTTACGAGCGAACGTCGTGCTTTTTCTTGCCAATCACTGCCCCACAGTCAGGATCGCGACCGCAAGCCTGAAAAAAATTGACGCGTGTAGTGGCTGCGATTTTCACAACGAGATCGTCGTCGTCGACGGCCTGCGTATCGCCCATTTTCCAGCCTCCTCAAAAACTTGGTGCGACGATCGCTCTTTCTTCGTGTTGGACGCTAGTACGCAGGAAACCCACCTGTTTTCGAGAGGTGCGCGCCTCGTACGACGTATGCGTACCGAGTGACGGCGACCGAACCGGCCAATCTCCGTTTCTAAATGCTCGGGCGGGTGACGACGCGTCACCCGCCCGAGCATTTCTGCCGCTTTCGCGATGGATCCAGGGTGCGGCAGCCACGTCCGTACGCACCCGATACGCACAGCGAGCAGAAAATTACTTTGTGCCGGCCTTCCGTAATGCAGCGAATGCTGCCTCGAACTGGTCGAGATGCGTCGCTTCACCCTTGCCGACTGCGGTGAATACCGATGCGACGGTCACATCTGCAGTGCGCACGAAGAGCGCGGCGATCTCCGGGTCTCCGTGCGCCCGCGCTTCGTCGGCGAAGGCGCGACGCCTAGCGGTCGCCGAACGGTGCGGCGACGATGGCAAAGGCCGCATCGCCGTGGGCGGCGAGGCGACCACGGGCATCGGTCAGCCGCGCGCGCGCCGTCGCATGCGTCCGCCCGCAGTGGAGCACCTCGGCTTCCGCCCGCACCTCGCTTCCGTCGGCAAAGAGCGGGCGAACGAAGTGGCTGGTTAACGTGGTAGTGGTCGCGATCTTCGAGCGGTCGAGCCGCGCGATCACCGCGAGCGTCATCACCGAATCGAGCAGCGTCGCCAAGGCACCTCCGTGGATCACCCCGGCCGGATTGAGCATCCACTCCCGGAGCGGCATCGCGAAGCTCACTCGATCGAGGGTGGCTTCCAGCGGCCGCAGCTCCAACGTCGCACCAAACGCCGGTGCGGGCAGTCGTCCGTCAATCATCCCTTGCAGCCACGCAAGGTGGCTCTCTTCACGCCCCATCGCCGCGATGAGTTCGGTGGGGTCGCCCCATCCGTACGTCCGTTGCCGATCCATGGGTTGCCTATTCGGGCTCGTGCAGAGGGGGCACCCGCCGAACGCGCAAAGCCCACCATCGATGAAGACGACGCAAGAGAAGTACGCCGAACTCGCACGCCGACGCGCGCTCTCGCTCAAACCCACCGGCGAGGAGGGAATCGAGCGGCAGCACGCGCGTGGAAAACGGAGCGCTCGCGAGCGCGTCGAGGCGCTCGTCGATTCCGGGAGCTTTCACGAGCTCGACGCCTTCGTCACCCATCGCACGACGGCGTTCGGTCTCGACGAACGCGAGTTTCTCGGCGACGGCGTCATCACGGGGCATGCGAGCATCGCCGGGCGTCCGGTCTTCCTCTTCTCGCAAGATTTTAGCGTGCTCGGCGGATCGCTCGGCGAAGCCTTCGCCGAAAAAATCTGCAAGGTGATGGACCTTGCAGTTCGCACCGGCGCCCCGATGATCGGCATCAACGATTCCGGCGGCGCGCGGATTCAGGAGGGCGTGGTCTCGCTCGGCGGCTACGCGGAGATCTTCTGGCGCAACGTTCAAGCGAGCGGCGTCATTCCACAGCTCAGTCTCATCGCGGGGCCCTGCGCCGGAGGCGCGGTCTACTCTCCGGCGATCACCGATTTCACGATCATGACCGAAAACATCTCGCAGATGTTCATTACCGGGCCCGAGATCATTAAGACGGTCACCGGCGAAGAAGTCACCTTCGAGGAGCTCGGCGGCGCGCGCACGCACGCGCAGAAGAGCGGCGTCGCGCATCTCGTCGCTCACGACGAGGAGGATCTCGTCGCGCAAACGCACGAGCTGCTCTCCTATCTCCCGCAGAATAATCTCGAAGATCCGCCGCGCTTCGACACCGAGGACGACGCGCAGCGCGAAGCGCCCGAACTCGATGCACTGATCCCCGATTCACCGAACAAGCCCTACGATATGCACGACGTTCTTCGCGCCGTCCTCGACGACGGAGCCTTCTTCGAGATTCAACCGGAGTACGCTCGCAATATTATCGTCGGCTTCGGGCGCATCGACGGACGGAGTATCGGCATCGTCGCCAACCAACCCAGCGTGTTGGCCGGCGTACTCGATATCAAATCGTCGATCAAAGCGGCGCGCTTCGTCCGTACCTGCGATGCGTTCAATATCCCGCTCCTGACGTTCGAAGACGTTCCCGGCTTTCTCCCCGGCACCGAACAGGAGTACGGCGGCATCATCCTTCACGGTGCAAAACTGCTCTATGCGTACGCCGAGGCGACAGTGCCGAAGATTACGGTTATTACGCGTAAGGCCTACGGCGGCGCCTACGACGTTATGGCGAGCAAACATATCCGCGCCGATATCAATCTCGCCTGGCCGAGCGCCGAGATTGCGGTGATGGGCGCCGAGGGTGCGGTGAAAACGATCTTCCGGCGCGAGATTGCCGCCGCGAGCGATCCTGCGGCAAAGATGGCCGAGCTGATCGACGAATATACCGACCGTTTCGCCAACCCCTATATCGCAGCCCAGCGAGGATATATCGACGACGTGATCGAGGCGCGCTCGACCCGGCGCGCCGTCGCCGCCGCACTCGCGATGCTCGAAAACAAACGCGTCGATCGCCCGAAACGCAAGCACGGAAATATTCCGCTCTGAGCGGCATGATTGTTTCGTCGCGCGTGTTTCTGGGTATCATGGGAGCCTCTTGACCAAACCAACGCCGCGACCGATCGACGAAGCGATCGAATCGATCGCCGATCTCGAACGACGAGCTGAAAGCGATCTCTCCGGGCACCAGCGCTGGATCGAAGGCGTCACCCGGCGCATCGGTCAGCCGCGCATGGTCTATGGAATCGTGGCGTTCGCTGTGCTCTGGGTGGGAATCAATACGGTGCTGCACCTCGCTCGCGGGTCGGCCCCCGATCCGCCTCCGTTTTTCTGGCTGCAAGGGCTCGTGAGTTTTACCGCCCTCCTCATGACGGTATTAATCCTGACGACCGAGCATCGCCTCACGCAGATCGCGGTGCTCCGTAACCGGCTCGATCTGCAGATCAATCTCCTTACCGAACGCAAGGTGGCGAAACTCATCGAAATGCTCGACGAGATGCGCCGCGATCTCCCCTCCATTCCGACGCACTACGATCCCGAGGTGCGCGAATTGCGCGAACGCATGGATCCTCAAGAAGCGATCGAGGCGATCGAATCGACGGCGATCGCCGAGGCCGAACCCCTCCCGTAGCGCTCCGGAGTTACTGCAGCGCGACGATTTCGGCGAGCGCCGCGTGCCGACGAGCGGCATGGAATTCGATGACGCGGTACTCGCTCGCGCCCTCGCGCACGAACGGATCCTCGGCGAGGATCGCATCGAGCTTCTCGCGCGACATCGTGTTCGCGACAATCACTCCGCCCTCGCGCGGCTCCATCGGCCCCGAAACGATCAGATCTCCCGACGCGTAATAGCGGTCGAGGAATGCGCGATGCGCGACGACGTGCCGATCGACCTCCGCGAGCGGTTTGGTATAGCGCGATAACAACAGATACATGGCCGTCACATTCGGCGCGCGCCTCCGGCGGCCATCCCAACAGGCCTGCGGCACGATGCAGCGAACGCCGCCGAGCATGATGAGTTCGCGTAAGGATTTTATCGCGGTTAGCGCTGCGTTGGCGGCACTCGCGCCGTTGTTCGAATCGCCGCACGCCGCCTCCGCGGCACCGACGGGCGCCGCAATGCCGCCGTTACAGTTCGATCTCTCCTCCTTCGAGACGACCCTCGCGGCCCCGGCGACGCACCGCCACCTTTTCGCTTCGAAACTCACCGATGAAGGCGACGTTTTCGACGCAATCGGCAATACGATGAGCGCGTACCGACTGCTCGGCACCTCGTTCTCCTCCGTCTTTCCGGTAGCCGTGCTCTACCACGTCGCGATCTCGCTGGCGTTCGACGACGCGGTCTGGAATGAAATCCTCATTCCCGCCGCCGCACACCTTCCGACCTGGATTCGCGCGACGCTTCCAACGGTGCTCAAGCCCGGATCGGGGAACCCGTATCTGCACGCCGCAGCGGCCGCGCGCCCCGACGATCTTTCCTCGATCGATGCGCTCCTCGCGCAGACGCGCCTGCAGCTCTACATCTGCAACAACGCACTCTATGGTTTCTCGATGAATCTTGCGGGACTCATCGATGAGTCGCCGGGGACGACCTATTCCCGCTTAACCCAGGGACTCGTTCCGCGCGCGGCCGTCGTCCCGGCTGGGGTTTGGGCGGTTCACGCGGTGCAGGAGCGCGGGTTCACGCTCCTCCAAACCTCGCTCTAGCCTCTCCGGCGACGCGTGCGGCAGGGAGAAACGGCGGCTCCCTGCTATCTATCGATTCGTGAAACTGCTTGAAGGCAAGCGCGCCCTCATTACGGGTGTCGCGAATCGTTGGTCCATCGCTACCGGCATCGCACGCAAGATGCACGAACACGGAGCGCAACTCGCATTCTCCTATCAAGGCGAACGCGTGCGCGACGAGGTTGAAAAACTCGCCGCCGAACTCGGCGGCGGCCCGGTCCTTCCCTGCGACGTCGGGGAACACGCGTCGATCGTCGCGATGAGCGATGCGCTCGCGCGCGATTTCGGGTCGCTCGATATTCTCGTGCATTCGATTGCCTACGCGAATAAAGAAGATCTCGTCGGGAAAGTCTACGATACGACCCGCAACGGCTTTGCGCTCTCGCTCGACGTCTCGGCGTACTCGTTGATCGCACTCGTCCAAGCGTTACGCGAGCACTTTAACGACGGCGCGTCGATTATGGCGATGACCTACCTCGGTGCGACGCAGATCGTTCCAAACTACAACTTGATGGGGATCGCGAAGGCGGCATTGGAAGCGTCGATTCGCTATCTCGCCTTCGATCTCGGCGACCGCAGCATTCGCGTCAACGGCATCTCGGCGGGCCCGATTAAAACCGCGAGCGCGCGACAGGTCGGCGGCTTCACGAAGATGCTCGACGTCGTCGCGGCGACCGCGCCGTTACGTCGCAACGTTACGATCGAAGATGTCGGCAACACGGCGGTCTATCTCGCATCGCCGCTCGCGGCAGCGATCACCGGCGATATCCATTTCGTCGACGCCGGTTTCCATGCGATGGGCATGTATCCGCCGCCGGAGCGCCCGGCGTGATCGCTCCCTCCCCCACGCAAGAAGAGGCCGCCGCGATTATCGCCGTTCTGTTCGAAAACATGGTACGAGCCGAGCGCTCCGAGCCGACCCTCGCCCCGTGGCGTCGCGCCGCGCGCGAACCCGACCGCACCTTCGACGAACTTCGCGCGAGTCTCCGCGGCACCCGTGTTCTCTAAGGTTCTCGTTGCCAATCGCGGCGAGATCGCGATTCGCATCCTGCGCACGCTGCGCGAGATGGGGATTGCCAGCGTCGCCGTCTACTCCGAGCCGGATCGCTCCGCATTGCACGTCGGCCTCGCCGACGAAGCCTATTTTCTCGGCGGTGCATCTCCGGCACAGAGTTATCTTCATGCCGACGCGTTGCTCGATATCGCGCGCCGCAGCGGCGCCGATGCCATCCATCCCGGCTACGGTTTTTTCGCTGAAAATGCGGGCTTCGCACGGCGCGCGATCGCCGCGGGCCTTACCTGGATCGGCCCGCACCCCGACGCGATCGACGCGATGGGCGATAAACTTCGAGCGCGCGCCGCGATGGCGAAGGCGAAGGTGCCCTTCGTTCCCGGCGGTACCGAGCCGCTCGCCGGCGTCGCAGCGGTTCGCGAAGCCGTCGCGCGTTACGGCCTTCCGCTCGCCCTCAAAGCCTCCGGCGGCGGCGGTGGAAAGGGTTTGAAGATCGTCCGAACGCTCGACGATATCGAGAGCGCCTTCGCGACGGCGGTGCGCGAAGCGGAGGCGTACTTCAAAAATCCCGTCGTCTACGCCGAGCGCTACCTCGATAACCCCAAGCACGTCGAGTTGCAGATACTCGCCGATAAGCACGGCACCGTCCTGCACGTCGGCGACCGAGATTGTTCGCTCCAACGGCGCCACCAGAAACTCTGGGAAGAGGCGCCGGCGCAAATCTCCAACCGAGCGCGCGAAGCGATGCGCGCCGCCGGCATGCGTGCGGCCCGAGCGATCGGCTACGACTCCGTCGGCACGATCGAGTGCCTCGTCGTCGGCGACGACTTTTATTTTCTCGAGATGAATACGCGCATTCAGGTCGAGCACACCGTGAGCGAGGAGATCGCCGGTATCGATCTCGTGCGCGAGATGATTCGCGTTGCGGCGGGCGAGCCGCTCGGATACACCCAAGAGCAGATCCACTTTCGCGGAGCAGCGATTGAAGGACGCGTCAACGCCGAGGATCCGGCACAACATTTTCGCCCGACGCCCGGCACCATCGATCGCTATCGCGAACCCGGCGGGCTCGGCATTCGCATCGATTCGGCGGCGCACGTCGGCATGACGATCTCTCCGGATTACGATTCCATGGTCGCGAAACTCATCGTCTGGGCACCGACGCGCGAGCAGGCGCTCGCGCGCATGAAACGTGCGACCTCCGAGTACGTGGTCGGCGGCTTGCCGACCACGCTTCCGTTGCTGCACGCGCTCTGCGATGCCCCGATGGTCGTCGACGCAAGTTACGGTACCGCGAGCCTCGAGCCGTTCACGGAGCGCTGGGCCGAGAATATCGCGGCGGCCTCCCCCGCCCCCGGCGCCTCGCCCGCGGCGACCGAGGGCGAGGATATCCGCGTCGAAGTGAACGGAAAGCTCTTCCGCGTTCGCCTCGTCGACGGGCTCCCCAACGGGCGCACGCCGAGCCGCCGCGCACCCGCTCAGCGAAACCGGGCGCGGAGCACCGCCGCGCACGGCGGCGCCGATATCCTCGCACCGATGCACGGTGTCGTCATCGAATTGCGGGCGGCACGCGGCGACGAGGTCGCCGAGGGCGATGTCGTCGCGGTCATCGAAGCGATGAAAATGATGAACGAGATTCGCGCGCACCGCTCCGGGCGCATCGGGGAGATCCACGTCGAGGTCGGAGGAACGGTCGAAGCCGACCGTCCCATTCTGACGTTCGCAGAGTGAAAGAACGCCATGGCACGCTCGACCAACGCTAGCGGCATTCCGCTCCAGCCGTTCTACGACGCGGCACAAGGCGTCGCGCACGATCTCGGCGAGCCGGGAACCTTCCCCTTCGGCCGCGCGACCCGTGCCGATCAGTATCGCACGCGGCTCTGGACGATGCGCCAGTACGCCGGGTTCGCAACCGCCGCCGAATCGAACGAACGCTACCGCTACCTGCTCGCACGCGGACAGACCGGGCTCTCGGTCGCCTTCGATCTGCCGACCCAACTCGGCCACGACTCCGATGCCGGCGTCGCTCGCGGCGAGGTGGGGAAGGTCGGCGTTGCGATCGATTCGATCGACGATATGGAGAGCTTGCTGCGCGATATTCCGCTCGACGAAGTCACGATTTCGATGACGATCAACGCGCCGGCTTCGATCCTTCTCGCGATGCTGCTTGCGGTCGCTCGGCGGCGGGGAATCCCCTTCGACCGTCTCGGCGGAACGATCCAAAACGACGTATTGAAAGAATATGCGGCGCGCGGCACCTATATCTATCCGCCGAAGGCTTCGATGCGGCTGGTGACCGACGTCATGTCGTACTGCGCGCGCGAGGTCCCGCAATGGAATACCATCTCGATCAGCGGGTACCACATTCGCGAGGCGGGCTCGACCGCGGTCGAAGAGATCGCGTTCACGCTCGCAAACGCGAAGGCCTATTTGCAGGCGGCACGCGACGCGGGGATCGATCTCGATAGCATCGCTCCGCGGCTCTCCTTCTTCTGGAACGCCCACAACGATTTCTTCGAAGAGATCGCCAAGTTCCGGGCGGCACGCTACCTCTGGGCGCATATTACGCGCGACGAATTCGGTTGCCGAGATCCGCGCTCGCAGATGCTGCGCTTTCACACGCAGACCGCCGGCTCGACGCTCGCCGCGCAGGAGCCGGAGAACAACGTCGTGCGCGTGACGCTCCAAGCGCTCGCGGCAGTGCTCGGCGGCACGCAATCCTTGCATACCAACGGGCAGGACGAGGCGCTCGCACTTCCGACCGCGCAGAGTGCGAAATTGGCGCTGCGTACCCAGCAGATCATCGGCTACGAAAGCGGCGTCGCCGATGTCGTCGATCCGCTCGCCGGCTCCTATTACGTCGAGACGCTTACCAACGAACTCATCGAAGCGGCGCGCGCGACGATCGCCGAGATCGACGCGCTCGGCGGCAGCATCGCCGCGATCGAGAGCGGATGGATGCAGAGCCGCATCGGCGATTCGGCGTATCTCGCCCAACAAGCGATCGAGCGTAAAGAAGCGATCGTCGTCGGCGTCAACGCGTTCGTCGACGATGGGATTCACGCCGAGGTCCCGGCGCTCCAACGCATCGACGAACGCGTGGAGCGCGAACAGGTGGAACGACTGCGAAAATTCCGTGCCGCTCGGAACGGCGCCGCCGTCGAGGAACGCCTCGCCGCGATTCGCGCCGCCGCCGCGGGGAACGAGAACGTGATGCCGCACTTCGTCGAAGCCGTCGACGCCGGGGCGACGCTCGGCGAGATCTGCAATCTCCTCCGCGAAATCTTCGGCACTTATCGCGCCCGGGAGAGCCTGGCATGAATATCGATCACATCGCGATCGTCGTCGCCGACCTCGAAGCGACCCTCGCGGTCTACACCGAGCGCCTCGGCTTCGAACAGATCTATCGCGAGACGATCGCCGAGCAGGGGGTCGAAGCGGTCGGCCTGCGGGCCGGTGAATCGTCGATCGAACTGCTCCGCCCGCTCGACGAATCCTCGCCGATCGCACGCTTCCGTGGGGAGGCGGCGAGCAAGCTCCACCACACGGCCTATCGCGTCGAGGACCTCGTCGCCGAGATCGCGGCCCTCAAGGCGCGCGGCGTTCGCATGATCGACGAACGGCCGCGCAGGGGCGCGCACGGCAACCTCATCGCCTTCATCCATCCCTCCTCGACCGCCGGGGTGCTCGTCGAGCTCTGCCAGCAGGAGCACCACGCGTAAGGCTCCTGCACTTCTCAGGTTCTTCTCACGCCCTCCCAATTGCGGCGTTACCATCGTTTCAACACCGCCGCTGCAGGGAGAACCCATGTTGAACGTCACCCGGATTCTGTGCGACCTCGAGCAACCGATGGACGGCCACCGCTACGGCCGCGGCCACGACGCCGAGCAGAGCGCCCGGGGGCGACGCCCCGTCGTCGTCTGGAACGTGACGCGAACCTGTAACCTTCGCTGCGTCCATTGCTATAGCGACTCCGAGGCGAAGCACTACGAAGGCGAGCTCAACCACGAAGAGGCGCTTAAGCTCGTCGACGATCTCGCCGATTACGGCATTCCGGCGCTCTTACTCTCCGGCGGAGAGCCCCTCGCCCGCCCCGATCTCTTCGAGATCGCGCGCCACGCGCGGAGCAGAGGGCTCAAACTCACGCTCTCGACCAACGGCACCCTCATCGACCGTAAACGCGCGGAGATGATCAAGGAGACCGGGTTCACCTATGTCGGCATCTCCTTCGACGGCATGGGCGCGACCAACGATCTCTTCCGCGGACGTCCCGGCGCCTTCGACCGCGCCCGCCAGGCGATTCGCGAATTGCGCACCGTCGGCCAAAAGG
>JAJYMV010000139.1 GCA_021786705.1 bacterium | reverse complement strand
ATACGCGAGCGAATCCGGCCGACGATGACGCGCAGCAACGCTTCGTCGCCGATATTGCCGAACCCGTAATACCCGCTGAGCAACACGCGCACGCTATGCCGGCAGCCGCCGTGCTACCAAACGGTAAAGCGCGATCCCTACCGCGCCGACGATCGCGCCGACGAGAAAATCGTTGCCGATACGGAAAATGGCGACGAGCAGCGGGGTGTGCAAGTGCGAGAAGGTATCGACGGCGTCACCGAGCCCCACGCCGACGCCGAGCGCGCAGAGCCATCCGATCGCGCGTCGGTGCGCGACGGCGAGCGCGGGCAGCAGCATCGCTGCGGGAATGCCGATGAGGAATTGCTTGAAGCGCGGACGGACGGAGAGCCAGGTGCTGAGATCCTGCCGGAGCACGAGTTCGAAATGCGAGGCACCGATATCGCTGGTGTTCCCGCTGCGCATCAAGAGCACCGCCCCCGCGCCGAGCAACGCGGCGACGACGATCAGGTGATAGGCGCGCACCGGCGCGAGCAAGACGTCCACCGCGCGCCCGACTTTCGCTTGGAAGCGCGCGTCGAAGACGTAGAGCACGAGCGCGATCAGCGGCGGAAGTGCGAGCATGAGTTTCACGCCGCGGAAGGGTTCGATCTCTTCCATCGCCAGCGGCGTGCTCAGCAGTCCTACGACGACGAGTGCGCCGAGCAGCACGGTGCCGATGACGACGAACGACCAGCGCAACGAACGCCACCACTGGACGAGAAATTTCGCATGCGGAGATTCGGCGCACGCCGGGGCGTAGACGAGCATCGCAGCGACGACGAAGAGCAGGCCGCCGCAGAGCGCGAGCAGCGAGCGCGCGAGATCCGCGCGATGCGTCGCGATCCCTCCCGCGTACAGCAAAATCGTCGCGAGATAGGCGATCGCCGCGTAACTGGGGCGATAGAGTCCGAACGCGCCGAGGAGCAGCACGAAGATCGAAGGAACCGCGAGCGCGACGATGCCGACGAGCAGCCGATTCGTGCCGGGATAGAGCGGGATTGGCGTTGCGGTGCCCAGCCGCATGCCGTCCGCCGCGATCGCTTTTGCTAAGCGGTGGACGATCTCGACGTTGGTCGCCTCGATACTGCGCTGTTTATCGCGATGCGGATACGGGTGCAGGTAGATCACGCGAACGTTGCGCTCGCGCACGCCGAGCATGAAGCGATCGATCAGCGCGGGCACGCTCAGGCGATCGAGTTCGGCCTTTTGCACCGTTTGCACGCGGACCGTTCGCCCGGGGATGAGTTCGGCGAGGGCGTTGTTGCCCTTCTGTAGTTGGCTGGGATCGTAGACTTCGATCGTTCCGAAATTAAAGTGATGTGCGCGGAAGAGTTCGGCGGCATCCTTTTCGTGGTCCGGATATCCGAAGACCTGATTTTTCAATCCGAAAAAGATGACGGTCGAAACTTTCGGATCGAGCGCGAGAATGCCGTTGAGTTCGGCGTTCATCTGCGGTGCCTTGAATCGCTCGTCGTTCTGCAAGCGCGGTATCAGCAGCAGCCCCAACCGTTTCGCGAGTAAAATCTCCGAGGTGGGGATGCCTAGGCCGATGCCGTTAAAGTAGTCGATCTGCGTGTGCAATTCGATCAGCCACGGCCGCTGCGAGCGAAGAATGCGAATCGACTTCGGCATAAAATGCAGGGGTAGTTGGAACCGGAGACGATCGTAGGTGCTCTTGCGCCCGATGGTGAGATAGACCGCGCGGCTATCTATTTTCTTTTCGCGCGCGAGCCGTGCGAGCACGGGGTCGTCGATCGGTGCGAGGCGAGCGCCGTTGAGAATCTGAGCGCCGGTCGCCACCGTCGTCGAACCGTCGTTGCCGAGGTTCGAACCCAACTGCTCGCTGACGGCGAGCGAGGTGAGCCCGGCGCGGCGAAGCGCGATCAAAAAAGCGTCCGCTCGGTAATCGAACGAACGCGCCAGCTGCGCGAAATCGCTATAATCCATCGCGATTTCGACGCGACGCGCGTGGATCTCGGTACGGACGCGGAGAACTGCGACGAGGCAGCACGCAAGGAGAGCGACGGCAAGGATCGCAGCGGCAAAACGCGTGTTTTTCTGAATGAGTTGCACGGGCGTTGCCTTCGTCTGCGGCGGGTGGAATGCCCGCTACGCTTGCCAGTGCGGCGCGCGTTTTTCGAGGAAGGCGCCGATGCCCTCCACGGCGTCGGCCGCGCGCGCGTTGCTCGCCATCACTGCTTTGGTGTAGGCGTACGCTTCGTGCTGCGGAAGGGCGATCTGCTCGTAAAATGCGGCTTTCCCCGTCGCTACCGTCGCTCGCGCGGAGCGCGCGATGCGTTCTGCGAGCGCGAGCGCTTCGCTATGGACGCTCTCGGCGGCGACGACGCGATTCACGAGCCCCCACGCGAGCGCGCGTGCGGCATCGATCGGCTCTCCCAGGAGGAGCATCTCCATCGCCGCCTTGCGTCCGATCGCGCGCGTCAGCGCGACCATCGGCGTGCTGCAAAACAGGCCGATCTTGACGCCCGGCGTTGCGAAGACCGAACGCTCCGAGGCGACGGCGAGATCGCAGCTCGCGACGAGTTGACAGCCAGCGGCGGTGGCGATGCCGTCGACTTCGGCGATCGTCGGCGCTTCGATGCGCTGCAGCGTCTCCATCAACTCGACGCAGAGATCGAAGATCTCGTCCATCTCGGCGCCGCGCGCTTCGGAGATCTCGCGAAGATCGTGCCCGGCGCTAAAAGCCGGGCCTTCGCCGCGGAGGATGACGGCGCGAATGCTTGGATCGGCGGCGACGCCGTCGAGCGCGTCGATCAGCGCCCGCATCATCGCGCGGGAGAGCGCGTTGCGTTTGGCCGGGTTGGTCATCGTGACGACCGCCGTGCTGCCTTCACGGTCGGTGCGCACGAGCGTTGAATCCGTCATCTCGTCCTCGCTTTGGGGGGGTGGGCACCGCCGTGATTCGGCGCAGGAATGCCTCCGCCCCCGGTCGCACCACCGTATGAAATCAGGGGCTTGCTTGGGAGATTGAAACGATGACGTGTTCGAACTGCGGAACCCTCTTCGACTCCGGGGCCCGCTTTTGTCCGTCCTGCGGCGCCGCGCTCGGCGCGCCCGCCGCGGCGCCGACCCTCGTTGCGGGCGGGCAAGGCGAGAGAACGGCGGCGATGCTCTGCCACCTCACCGCGCTCGCCGGGATGCTCGTTCCCTTTGGGAATATTCTCGGCCCGTTGATCGTGTGGTTAGTAAAACGCGACGAATCGCCGTTGGTCGATCGCGAGGGCAAAGAATCGTTGAACTTTCAGATATCGATGTCGTTCTATCTGCTCGTCTCGTTCCTGCTCATCGTGGTCTTCATCGGCATTCCGATGCTCGTCGTAATCGGGTTGCTCGATTTAATCCTCACGGTCGTCGCCGCCGTGAAAACATCGAGCGGCGAAACCTACGTCTATCCGCTGACGATTCGCTTTTTGCGCTAGCCTCGAACCAACCGTTCGGATGCCGTTTGTTTGGGATTCGTTGCTAACGGGGATGTTCTCATTGGTCACATCGACCAAGTAAAGGAACAAGAACATGTCAAACCAAGCAACGATTTTGAAACCGACGCCCAAGACCAACGGGGGCACCGGTGATTCCGCGGCGACGAAGAGCGGCAACGAGTTCTACGAAAAGTTAGAACCCAAAGGCGGCAAAGAGCAAACCGGGAATCCGCGCGCGAGTGCCGCGCACCATGAGGCAGCGGGGCACCACGATGCTGCCGCCCACCATCATCGCCAGGCGGCGTTCGAACAGTCTCAGGGCGAACATGAACTGGCGGAGCAGCACGCCCACCGCGCTCACGATCACGGCGAACAAGCGCACGCATACTCCGCGAGCGCATTAGCGCAACTGCGCGGGGAAGCTCGGCGAAAGTAGAAAACATCGCGCCTCATGCCGCGGGCATGAGGCGCACTCTTCCATCCCTTTGCTAAATGCGCGCGCCTCGTCCGGTCAGGAAATTGACGACAATGAGGATGACGACGACCACGAGGATAAGGTGGATCAGCGCTCCTCCGATATGGAAGAGCAGGCCGAGAAGCCAAAACGCAAAGAGGACGACGATAACGGTCCACAAGAGATTGCCCATGTTGAAGATACTCCTTCGTTCGGAAGGGTACCCGAATGCGCGGCCGCGTAAACCGCCCCGCGTCGCGTGGGAAATGGTGGGCGATGACGGGCTCGAACCGCCGACATCCTCCGTGTAAAGGAGGCGCTCTCCCAGCTGAGCTAATCGCCCACGTTCGCGCGAGCCTTCGCGAAGAGCGTTCGCCGTACCCCTACCAGCACGCGCACGGCGATCGCTCCGACGACCAGCGCGAGGATCGCGGCGAGCCAGGGCGTGAGAAAGGCGAGTACCGAGATCGCGAGCGCGGCCATATCTTCGAAGAGCGAGACGATGGGGTTCCCAAAGCCGCCGGTAAAGGTCGTCGAAACGCCGCGTCCGCTCGCGGCGGCGGCATGAATGCCGAGCGCGTTGAGCGCGCCGAGCACGACCAGCGAAACGAGTGCGGGGGCCGGAAGCCCGTGCAGCGCGCCCGCGACCAAGATGGCGGCGATCGCGGGTTTGAGCACCGTCTGCGCGACGTGCAGGCTGTGATCGAGCAGCGGCACTTTATCGGCGAGCAATTCGAGTGCGGCGAGAACGAGGAGCGCGATGGTGACCGGCCACGCGTCGAGCCATGCGAGATTCGCCGGCGGATGGAACCAGCCGGCGTGCACGGCGAGCGAGGCGACGGCGAGTGCGAAGATCGCGCGCAACCCCGCCGCGCTGCTCAGGGCGTAGGCAATCGCGTACTGCATCAGCGGCGTGCGTGCGCGCGCGCGACGAGCTGTGCGAGCAGCGCGTGCATCGCCGCCTGTAATTGCGGATCGTGCGATAATTCGCCGATGCGCTTCACCCGCGCGCCCGAGATACGGATATTCGGCGTGAGGCCGCGTTTGTTGATATCGCGGTGCAACGGCGTTAAGTAGTGCGCGGTCGTTATTTTCAGTGCGGCGCCGTCGCGTAGCGGATCGAGTTCTTGCATGACGCCTTTCCCGAAGGTCTGCGTGCCGATCAGTTCGGCGGCGCGGTCGTCTTGAAGCGCGCCCGCGGTGATCTCCGATGCCGATGCGGTGTTGCCGTTTACCAATACGATCATCGGCAGATGTAGCGGGGCGTCGTTCTCACCGTGGATCGTCGCCGGCGCGCGATCGCGCCGTTCGATCACCATCAACGGTTGTCGGCCGAGAAAATCCGAGGCGATCTCCACCGCCGAGGATACGAATCCGCCGCCGTCGTTGCGAAGATCCAAAACGAGCGCGCGCGCACCCGACGAAACGAGGCGATGCAGCGCGTCGCCGAATTCCTCGGGCGTCGCTTCGCCGAACGCGCTCACGGCAACGTAGCCGATACGATCGGGGAGCATGCGGCTCGTGACCGTCGGCGGCCGGTAGAGCGCGCGATCGAGCGTCAGCGTGCGTTCGCGTTCGTCGGCTCGGTCGACGACCATCGAGACCGCGCTGCCGACCTTGCCCGCGAAAAGCTCCTCCGCCGCCGCGCTGCCGAGATCGTGCGTACTCTTGCCGTCGATGCTGGGGATGCGATCCCCTACGTGAATATCGGCACGGTCGGCAGGGGTTCCGGGCACGATGTAGTCCACGACGATGCCGTCGTGCGAACGGCGAAGCTCGAGCCCGACGCCGACGGTCCGCTTGGGATCGAGTTCGTGTTGGAATGCGAGCATCTGTTCGGGATCCCAGAACACGGTGTAAGGATCGTGAAACGCCGCGGCCATCGCACGAATCGCGACGTATGCATCTTCGCGCGCATCTTCGTGCGTCAGGCCGGCGATCGTTTCGATTTCGTCGTCGAGTGCGGCGACATCGGCTTGCGGCGTCGTCGCCGTCGCGGGAAAGAGCGAGAGCACCACGCCGCGATCTTTCGCGCGCGCTTCGAGGGCGTGCCGGGCGACATCGAGCAAACGCTGCGCCGAGAGCGGCTTGAACGGCACCGTCGTGAGCAGGTGAAAGGCTTCGCGCACGTCGGCCCGGACCGGCAGCGAGAGATGGGGGTTCGGTGCGGCGGCACCGACGCAGGTAAACGCCAAGGCGAGGGCGACCGGCCCTCGTGCCCATCGGGCAAGAGACTTCATATAGAAGGGTTGTACCGTATCTCCCGGCGCGAGGCAAGGTTTCGACGACCAAGGTCGCTCGCTTGCAACCCCGGGATGGTTATGCTGGAGAGAGGCAACGAAGGGGGCCCAGAAGCGATGACACAAGCGATTGAGATTACCGGGATGACCTGCGAGAACTGTGCCCGGCACGTGAAGGAAGCGCTCGAAGGGCTTCCCGGGGTGCGCGACGTCCGGGTGGACCTCGCGCATCACCGTGCCCAGTTCGAGGCCGAGCGAGCGGTCGACCGAAAGCAGATCGCCGCCGTCCTGGACGAGGCGGGATACGCGCTGGCATGAACGCCGCGCACGCCGAGGAGCGCGTCGAGCTCTCCATCGGCGGCATGACCTGCGCGTCATGCGTGAGCCACGTGACGCGCGCGCTGCGCCGCGTCGAAGGCGTCGATGAGGTCTCCGTCAATCTCGCGACCGAGCGGGCGAACGTCGCCTTCGGGCCGGGAGTGCAAGTGGCGAGCCTCATCGCTGCGGTGGAGCGCGCGGGATACGAAGCGCACATCGCCCCCGATGAAGAGAGTGCCGCACGCGAGCGTATCGCCGCGCTGCACGCGCAGGCACGCGCCCTGTTCTGGGGGAGCGCCGCGGCCGCCGTCGTCGTCGCGCTCGCGATGCTTCCGCTGCGCGTTCCCGGGAACGAGCTCGTTCAGGCGATTCTTGCGACCGGTGTCTGGCTGACGCTCGGCGCGCATTTCCATCGCGGCGCGTGGATGGCATTGCGCGATCGCAGTGCGACGATGGATACGTTGGTCTCGCTCGGTTCGACCGCCGCGCTCGTGCTCAGTTTCGTAAATCTCGCTCGCGGCGTACCGACCTATTTCGAAACCGCTGCGGCGATTATCGCGCTCATCTCGATCGGCAAATACATCGAAGCGAAAGCGAAGGTCGGTAGTTCGCAGGCATTGCGCGAATTGATCGCGCTGCGTCCTCCCTCTGCAGTGCGCGTCGCGCCCGACGGAACGCGCGAAACGATCGCCGCCGATCTGTTGCGCGTCGGTGATATCGTCGCCGTCGCCGCCGGAGAACGGATTCCCATCGACGGAGAGATCGTCGAGGGTGCGAGTGCGATCGATCGCTCGATGCTCACCGGAGAGAGCATGCCGGTGGAGGTCGGCACGGGCGACCGCGTCGAGCAGGGCACGCTCAACGGAGACGGCGCACTGTTGCTGCGGGCGACCGCAGTCGGTGCCGGCACGACGCTTGCACACATTACCGCCGTCGTCGCACGCGCGCAGGGAAGCTTGCCGCCCGTTCAACGCATCGCCGATCGCATTGCGGCGGTCTTCGTGCCGATTATTCTAGGGATCGCTCTGCTCACGTTCGCGGGGTGGCTCTTCACGCATCACGCACCCACCGAGGCGTTGATCGCCGCGGTTGCCGTGCTGGTCGTTGCCTGTCCGTGCGCGCTCGGCCTGGCGACGCCGACCGCAATCGTCGCCGGGGTAGGCGTCGCGGCGCGACACGGTATTTTGGTGAAGGATGCCGATGCGCTCGAACGGCTCGCGGGCATCGACACCGTCGTTTTCGATAAAACCGGTACCCTCACGCGCGGGCGGCCGCAAGTGGTCGGCATCGAAGGGTTCGCCGCCGACGAAACGCGGCTGCTCGCGCTTGCGGCATCGCTCGAAATTTCATCCGCGCACCCGCTCGCCGGAGCGGTGGTGCGCGAGGCGCGCGCGCGTTCGATCGCCTTCGAACCCGCGCGCGACGTTACCGCGGTGCGCGGGCGCGGCCTTGCGGCGACCGTCGATGGGAGCAGCGTACTGGTCGGGAGCGCGGCATTTTTGCGCGAGCGCGGCGTCGCACTCACCGACGCGCCCGAGGTCGACGCGATCGAGAGCGCACTCTTCGTCGCCGAGAATGGGACCGCACTCGGGCGCATTCGCATCGCCGATCCCATTCGCGACGACGCACGCGGCACGGTCGAGCGATTGAAGGCGCGCGGAATCGTCGTCGCACTTGCGAGCGGCGACGCGCTCGGCGTTACCCGGCGGATCGCTGCGGCGTGCGGCATCGAGCGCGTCTATGCCGAGCTCTTGCCCGAAGCGAAGGGCGACCTCGTTCGCAAACTTCGCGAGGGCGGCGCGCAGGTCGCATTTTTAGGCGACGGTATCAACGACGCTCCCGCGCTCGCGCTCGCAAACGTCGGTATGGCGATGGGCGCCGGTGCCGCCGTTGCGTTGGAGACGGCGGGAACGGCGGCGTTGCGCGACGATCCGGCGGCGATCGTCGACGCAATCGAGATCGGGCGCGCCACCATGCACACGATCGTCGTGAATTTTTTCTGGGCGCTCGTCTATAACGTAGCCTTGGTGCCGCTTGCGGCGTTCGGGATCGTTGCGCCGATCTACGCCGCGGGCGCGATGGGTGCCTCGAGCCTTTTCGTGGTCGGCAACGCGATGTGGCTCGCGCGTCGCTATTCGTCGAACGCGAACTCGCCGCGCGCGCAGGCGGCGACGAACGCGGAGTAGTCGCGCTCGCATCTCACGCTGTAGGCGAGCGAAAACTGCAACATCGCTTCCTCGAACTCGGCGCTATTGCCGAGATACCCACCGATCGCACTCGGCTCGCCGGAGCGTGCGTGCGCGCGGGCGAGCGCTCTGCCGCAGTGGCGCGCGTAGCGAATCAGCGTCGATGCGCGGACGCCGGTCGTATCGAGCGAGGCGTACGTATCGGGTAATCGACGGAGGTAAAAATCGCGGTCGCCGTCGCCGGTCCAACCGAGAAACGGATCGTTCGCCGCCTGCACGAGCCGCTCGCCGGCGACAACGCGTTCGCCGTGGTGGGCAAAGCGG
Source organism: bacterium (assembly GCA_021786705.1). GTDB lineage: Bacteria > Vulcanimicrobiota > Vulcanimicrobiia > Vulcanimicrobiales > Vulcanimicrobiaceae > JABEUX01. The sequence goes on along the minus strand of JAJYMV010000139.1, from coordinate 1,406 downwards.
CTGAGCCCGAGCGGTCGCTCGAGCGTCGAGCGTTGCGCCTCTCGTATCTGCAAGAGCAGCGGTCGCTCCGATCCGGCGAGTAAGAGGACGACGAGCGAGAGCGTGCCGACGCCGCCGATTCCGACGATATCGAGCGCCATATCGACGGTGTGATAGCGGTCGAAGAGCGCTCGGCTATCGTCGGGGAGTGCGGCGCGATAGGAACGCAGGATGCCGTGCGCGAGTTCGACGCGTTCGTCGGCGTGGCGCAGGCGCCGAAAGAGCGGCGGACGATCGACGAAGCGCGGCGTGCGTCCGTTCGGCAATGCGAGCGTCGGCGCCCGTGCGGCTGCTGCAGAGCGCATCGCACCGTCATCGGCGATCCGTGCGTCCACGTCGATGCGATCGTACCAAATTGCGAGCGGATCGAGCGCAGCGTAGGCATTCATCGCCTCGCGATAGGCCTGGGCGGCAGCGACGACGGCATCCTGCGCGCGGTCGTTCCGTATCCCAACCGAGGCCGCGAAGACAGCGAGGCTCGAGCAGAGCCGGAGCATATCCCATTCCCACGGTCCCGGAAGCGTCTCGTCGAAATCGACGAGATCGAAAACGAGCGTGCGCTCCGCGGTGGAGAAGACCGCAAAGTTGAGCAGATGCGCGTCGCCGCAGAGTTGGGCGCGGAGCCCGGTAACGCGAAGTGCGGCGAAGTCGCTCGCGGCGATCGCCGCCGAACCGCGCAGAAAGCTGAACGGATCGCGGCGCATCCGTTGATGGCGGATCGGCAGTAGCGCGGGAATGCGCGTCGATTCCTGGCGCCGGAGCGCGGCGAGCGGATCTTCGGCGCGCATCGCATCGTCCCACATGCACAGGGTCGCGCGCGGAAGACGTTTGCGCAGGGCCTTCGCGGCGGCGTTCATTGCGCGCCGGAGCGATCGGCGTACGCCATCAGTGCGAGGCCGGCGAGCGTGAGCGCGATCCCCCAACCGACGCTCGGCGAGGGAATCTCACCGAGGAATCCCCATGCGGCGATGATGCCGACGATGGGATTGCTCAGCACGCCCATGCTTGCGTCGCGCGCCGGAAGGCGATCGAGCACGTAGACCCAGAGAACGTACGCGAGTGCGGTCGCGATAAAGATGTTATAGGCGAGCGCACCGATATAGGCGAGGGTGTAATGCGTCGCACCGTGCGGCACGAAATATGCGGCGATCCCTAACGCCGCGCCGCCGGCGAGCATCTGCCACGTGGTGAGTTCGATCACGTCGATCTCGGTGCGATTGGCGAGCCGCTTGGTGAGAACCACGCCGACCGCCCACGCGATTCCCGCGAGTAATGCGAGCAGATCGGCGTATCCCGCGCGGCCGAGGTGATCGAAGCCGACGATCGCGAGGATGCCGAGCATCGCCAGCACGAGTGCGACGATTTGC
>JAJYMV010000001.1 GCA_021786705.1 bacterium | reverse complement strand
GAGAATCGCGAGCGCATAAGTACCGATCTTATTCGCCGTATCGCCGTTGCGCGCGATGCGATCGGCGCCGACGATGACCGCATCGACGCGGCCGCGCGCCATCGCGATCGCCGCCGCCCCATCGACCTGCAGCGTCGCCTCGATTCCGGCGCGTTGACACTCGAGATAGGTGAGCCGGGCGCCCTGTAAGAGCGGACGCGTTTCGTCGACGATCGCGTGCGGTGCGAGCCCCGCGCGCTGTGCCGCGATCAACACGCCGAGCGCGCTCCCATATCCCGCGGTCGCGATCGGTCCGGTGTTGCAATGGGTGAGCACGCGCGCGCCCTTGCCGAAGAGCGGTACGCCGTTGCTGCCGATCGCCGCGTCGATCGATCGCTGTTCTTCGTGAATGGCGATCGCCTCGCGCGCCATATCCGGCGCGGCGAGCACGCGATCGACCGCCCAAGCCAAGTTCACGGCGGTCGGGCGCGCCGAACGAACGCGCGCGGCGGCGGCGGCAAACGCGCGGTCGTCGCGTTCGCCTTCGCGCAGCACGGCGATCCCATACGCCGCAAAGACACCGATGCAGGGCGCCCCACGCACCGCTAACGTCGCGATCGCTGCGACGATTTCGTCGCAGGTGCGCGCGCGCTCGTAGCGGATCTCCGCCGGGAGCAAGCGTTGGTCGAGGTACTGCAGCTGCCCGTTCTCGTAACGAACCGCTTCCAGCGCCTCGCTCACAACGCGAGCACGCACGCCGCGGCGAACGCCGCATCGTACCCTTTATCACCGCGCGCCGGGTCGGCGCGCTCCTCCGCCTGGGCGAGCGTATCGGTGGTCAGCACGCCGAACCCGACCGGAGCCCCGGTGCGCATCTGCACCTCCATCAGGCCGCGCGCGCATTCGCCGGCGACGAAATCGAAGTGCGGCGTTTCGCCGCGCACGACGACGCCGAGCGCGACGACGGCGTCGACCTCGCCGTCCCGCAACACTTTCAGCGCCGCGAGCGGGAGTTCGAAGCAACCGGGAACGTCGAAAAACAGCACGTCTCTATCCTCGACGCCGCAGTCGCGCAGCGCGCGTTTCGCCCCGTCAATCATCCACTCGGTCAAATCGTCGTAGAATCGCGCCGAGATAACGGCAAAACGTTTGCCCGCGCACGAAGGCACGGGCAAACGGCGCTTGGCGGAGCGATCGGTCGGCTTCACGATGCGGGTGCGTTCTGTACCGATTCGTCGAAGAGGTGCCCGAGTTTCGACCGCTTGGTTCCCATGTAGCGCCGATTGAACGGCGTCGGGGTCGTCTCCATCGGAACCCGCTCGACGATCTTCAAACCGTATCCCTCGAGGCCGAAGATCTTGCGCGGATTATTGGTAATGAGTTTAAGTTCTTTGATGCCGAGATCGACGAGAATCTGCGAACCGATGCCGTAATCGCGCTTGTCGACGGGGAGGCCGAGGGCGAGATTCGCCTCGACGGTGTCGGCGCCGTTATCCTGAAGTTCATAGGCGCGCAATTTGTTGGCCAGTCCGATACCGCGCCCTTCTTGGCGTAGGTAGAGGAGGACGCCACGCCCCGCGTCGGCGATCATGCGCATCGCGCCGTCGCGTTGCGCCGCGCAGTCGCAGCGAATCGAATGCAGGGCATCCCCGGTGAGGCATTCGCTGTGGACGCGGACGAGAAGATCTTTGCCGTCGCCGATCTCTCCCATCACCAGTGCGACGTGCGTGTTCTCATCGACGGAGGTCTCGTACGCGATACCGCTCCAGAGACCGTAGGTCGTCGGAAGCGAGAATTCCGCGACGCGCGTGACGAGTTGTTCGGTTTTCATACGGTAAGCGATCAGCTCCCTGACGGTGACGAGTTTCATGCCGTGGTGATCGGCAAAAGCTCGTAACCCGTCGCGCCGCTCCATCGTTCCATCTTCGGCCATGATCTCGCAGATGACGCCGGCCGGAGCGAGCCCGGCGAGGCGAGCGAGATCGACCGACGCCTCGGTCTGGCCGGCCCGCACCAAGACGCCGCCCTCGCGCGCGCGCAACGGAAACATATGTCCCGGCCGCAGAAAATCCGCGGGCGTCGCGTGGGGATCGAGCAACTTTTGAATCGTCGCGGCGCGGTCGTGTGCAGAGATCCCCGTCGTCGTCACCCCGCGCGCTTCGACCGAGACGGTGAATGCGGTTTCGTGCACCGCCGTGTTATCGCTCACCATCATGGGAATCTCGAGCTCGTCGAGCCGCGCGCCGGTCATCGCGATACAGATCAATCCGCCCGCCTCGCGACGCATGAAATTGATCGCTTCGGCATCGACTTTCTCGGCAGCCATGACGAGATCGCCCTCATTCTCGCGATCCTCGTCGTCGAGGACGACCACCATCTTCCCGGCGCGAATATCGGCGATCGCCTCCTCGATGGGGTCGGTCACCGAGGCACGCTCGATCTTGGGAGCGGCGAGCTCGGGGAGCACGCTCGAGAGGCGTTCGAAGGTTTGATAGGAGGGTTGGCGCCGTCCGGCGCGCAGGAGCGAGATCGCCGATTCGGTCACCCCGGAGCGCGCGGCGAGCTCGGCGGCGGTCAAACGGCTTTTCTCGAGGGCGGCATTCAGCCGTTCGGCAAAGCTCGGCATGAGCGAACGCTACGCCCAGTCTTTTCAGTTGTCAAGCGACTTTGGAGTTCTCCGACATACCGAATGCCGAAGAACGGATTCAACGCTATGCCATGCAGGTGGCACTCTATCGCGATACGCTCGTACGTGGAATTTGAAGCCCGGCCAACGCCGGGGCGTGGTCTAGCGGTGAAGATGCCTGCTTGATACGTAGCGAGACGTGGGTTCGAATCCCACCGCCTCCAACTTCCGCCAAGAGGCTCGCGAAGGCGAGCCTCTTGTGCTACAATCGGGTCGCGTATCAAGCAAGCAGTAGAGGCCGGGGAGCGATCCCTGGCCTCCCGCTTTTAGCTCTCCGTACGTATGCCCACAACACCAGGCATTTTACCCAAACGCTAGGGAATCACGTCGAGTTTACGGGCAAGGCCTAGGAGGTGCGCCCCTCGCAAAACGTCAGGATCGGCTTGATGCATCTCGCCGCGCGGAGATCGGCGTAGGCGGCGCCGACCTCCTCGAAGGGGCGTACGGTGGCACCGAGCAGATCGGCGCTCGCAACTCCGGCGGCGAGCAAGGCGAGCGCCTCGCGGGTATCGTCGGGGCCGCATGAATAGCTGGCGATGAGCCTTCGGTCTCCGAAGTAGAACGCCGCCGGATCGAGGTCGATCGTGGCCCCGGGTTCGAGCGGCGTGAACATGACGACGCGCCCCCCGGGTGCGCAGGCATCGAGCGCCGCGCGCAGTGCCGCGGGATGCCCCGGCCCGCAGATCGCGAGATCGGCGCCGGTTCCATCGCCCCAGGCCGCGAGCACCGCCCCAAGCTCCTCGGGGGCGACGGCGCGCGCTCCAAGCGCTCGCGCCGCTTCTCGACGTTGCCGAAACGGGTCGCTCCCGAGCACTTCGGCACCGCGATGGCGCGCGAGCGCGACGTGCATGAGCCCCATCACCCCTAAACCGATGCAGAGCACTCGATCGCGCGATTGCAACGCGCCGCGCCGGAGCGATTTCACGACGCAGGCGAACGGTTCGACCAAGGAGGCGTCGACGTACGACATTCCGTCGGGAATCCGTAACGTATCGCGCACGTTCTCACGCGGGACGCGAAAGTATTCGGCGATCGCTCCGGGATCTATGCGCGTCGCCCGCCAGGTCGCGCACTGCACGTAATCGCCGCGCGCGCAGGCCGCACAGGCGAAACACGGCGCATGATGGTGAACGAAGACGCGATCCCCGGGCGCAAATGGGCGCCCGTCGTCGTCGCAGGGTGCGGTTCCCGGGCCCACCGCCGCGATCTCTCCGGCGGGCTCGTGCCCGAGCACCATCGGAGCTTTCCGCGCGACGTACCAGGCCATGATATCGCCGCTGCAGATCCCCGCGGCGCGCGTGCGCACGAGCAATTCACCTTCGGCGAGTTGTGGCACCGCGACGCGTTCGATCGCGACCTCGTCGACGCTGCGCAGCATCGCCGCGCGCATGCGCTCCGGATATGTTGCCACGTTACGTCTCGATCGCGGCTTTGAGCCCGAGCCCGGAATCGAGCGCGGCGAAGGCATCGACGATGCGATCGAGTGGATAGCGGTGCGAGATCAATCGCCTGCAATCGAACGCGCGCTCGCGCAACAATGCGAACGCCTCGGCGACGGCGCGCGGCGTAAAGTGGAACGGCGAAATCAAGCGCACTTCATCGTAATGGAGACGCGCCGCGCGAAACGAGACGTTCGCGTCAGCCGACAATCCGCCGAAAAACGAAACGGTGCCGCCGCGACGCACCAAAGATGGAGCGAGCTCCCACACTTCGGTCGTGCCGGTACATTCCACCAGCGCGTCGGCGCCGCGCCCGCCGGTTCGCTCGCGCAGGGACGCGCCGACGTCGTTCGCGCTCGCATCGATCGTCGCGAGCCCGAGCGAGGTGGCGAGCGCGAGCCGTTCGGGGCGACGCCCGACGAGCACGCAATCGTGCCCGTCACGCGCGAACAGCAAGGCGTGGAGCATGCCGAAGCCCCCGTCGCCAAAGACCGCAACGCTGCTGCGAGGCCGCGGAGCGAGCAGGTTGCGCGAATGCACGACGCACGAGAGGGGCTCGAGGAAGGCCGCTTCGGCGAACGTCATCTCTTCGGGTTTATGGAAGGCGTTGCGCGCGAGAATGTGCTGAGGCACCACGATGGCGTCGGCGTAGGCACCGAGAATTTTCCGCTCCATCACGCTCTCGCAGAGCTCTTCTTCTCCGGCGGCGCACCAGTAGCACGTCCCGCAGGGTGCCGAGTGCACGCAGGCGATCGCCTCACCGACGCGCCAATCGCTCACGCCCGCGCCGAGCGCGAGAATCTCGCCGGAAAATTCATGCCCGAACGGCGTCGGAAACGGCATCTGCGGATGCCCGCGACGATAGGCTTTCAAATCGGTGCCGTCGGTCAATGCGACGCGCACGGCAACGACCGCTCCACCCGGCGGCGCTTCGGGCGTCGCGACCTCGCGCAATTCGACGTTGCGCGGCGCCACCAGCATCGCGACGCGCATCGGTTACCGCTCCGGTGCGAGAGCGGAGCGCAACGCCTCACGCAGCGCGGGAGGGAGCGGCTTGCTCGTGCGTGTCACGCGATCCATGCACGCGCAGGTCAGCGTGAACCGCGCTCCGGGCTCTCCGAGGCGCTCGTTCATGACGACGGTCTGCCAACGAATGCTCGCGGTACCGACGTGTTCGATCGAGGTCTGCAACTCGAGCCAATCGTCCATCAACGCTGGACCGAAATATTCGGCATCGGTCTTCACGCGCGGCAACCAGAAATCGTATTCCTCGAATATTTTTTCGTACGCAAAGCCAAGATCGCGGAAAAATTCCATCTCGGCGCGCTCGATATAGCGCCAGTAGGCGGCAAAATACATGATGCCGGCGGCGTCGATATCGGCCCACTGAACGCGCACGCGCGTGCGAAAGAGCCTCGCGCCGGCCGGACGCGTATCGATAAAACGGCTCATCGGCGCGCACCGAGCGCGGCCACAACATAGCGCGCGAGCGGATCGATCTCGAGATTGACTTCGCTGCCGACGGGGCGCGCCCCGAGCGTCGTCCGCCGGATGGTTTCGGGAATGAGCGCGAGTTCGAACCAATCCGGTCCGGTTGCGGCAACGGTCAAGCTGACGCCGTCGACGGCGACGTAGCCCTTCTCGACGATGCCTTCGGCAATTCGTGCCGGACGCTCGATGCGCATGCGTTCTCCTTGCCCTTCGGGCCTCCGTGCGATCACGCGCGCTCGCGCATCCACGTGTGCGTAAACAAAATGACCGCCCATGCGGTCGCCGACGCGCAGACTATATTCGACGTTGACGCGCTCTCCCTGGGTGCGAGCCCCCAAGGTGCTCCGTTCGATCGTCTCGGGAATCACGTCGAAGGTGATGCGCTCCCCGGAGACCTCGGTCGCCGTGAGGCAGACGCCGTCGATGGCGATCGAATCTTTTACTTCGGGGCGCTCGCGCTCGACGCCCTCGCAGGCAACGACGAGGCGCATGCCGCCGCGATCGTCGCGCTCGATCTCGACGATGCGGCCGCCATAGGCGATGAGTCCGCTAAACATGCTCGCTCCCGTTCCTATGCGGAGCGACCGGGCCGAGCAGATGCGCGTTAATCGCGACGACCTCGTCGGCGAGTTCCGGAAACGCGAGCACCTCGACGCCGGCCACACGGAGCAGCCGTTCGCCGTGCGCTTCAACGAAGAGCGCGGGTTCGGCAAAAGCAAAGACGACGCGCGGAATACCGACCTCGAGAATCCGCGTCACGCACGAACGGCGCGGCGAGAGACGCGCACCGCAGGGTTCGAGCGAACTATAGAGCGTGCAGGCGCGCAGGTCGACGCCCGCCGCTTCGGCTTTCTCGATCGCCACTTCTTCTGCGTGAGCGAGATCGTCGTTCTCGCGGCTGTACCCCGTCGCGACGCAACGGCCTTCGGCGTCGACGATCGCGCATCCGACGGAAAATGCACGGCTCGACGGTGGCGCGGAGCGCGATAGCTCGACCGCTTCGCATAACCACGCGCGGTCGCGCGCCTCAACGGAGGGCATCGTCGGTATTCTCAAAGTCGAGGACGGCACAGTTCCCCAGAGTACGCACCGCGAGCAGATGCAGACGACGATCTTTGTCGTGCCGAAAGCTCGCAGGCTCGACGAAGCGCGCCCGGCCATGCGCGCCGAGAAAAAACGGCGCGATCGAAAGGCGAAGATGCGTGAAGAGCCCCGCCGAGAGAAACATCGTCAGCACGCGCGCCCCGCCCTCGACGAAGAGGCTCGAGATACCCCGGCGTTCCAGCGCCGCAACGATACCGCGCGCATCGGCGCGTTCGAGGGGAATCACCTCGGCGCGTTCGCCGATCCGTTCGCGCACCGCGGCGAACGCATCGTGTGGTGCGAGAACGATGCTCCGATCGCCGCCGTCGGCGGCGAAGAAGCGCGCCTCGTGCGAAATCGCACCGCTGCGCGTTAAGGTCACGCGGCGCGGTTGCACGCCCGTCCCCCGCAAGGATGGATCGTCGCGGCGGATCGTCTCCGCCCCCACCAATATGGCGTCGTACTCCGAGCGGAGGCTCCGCACTTCCGCAAAATCTTCTGGACTCGAGAGCACGAGCCGTTCCGCGCGATCGTCGTCGAGGAAACCGTCGAGCGAAAGTGCGGCGGAGACGACAATCGCTTTCATCGTGGAGCGCGCTTTCGGCTCGCATCGGTAAGTGCGACGACCACGGCGCGTTCGACGATCGCGCCGCGAGCTCGCAGCGCGAAGGCGGCGTCGGCGAGCGTAGCTCCGGTGGTGCAGACGTCGTCGATCAAGGTCACGCGCGTTCCCGCCGCGAGCATCTCGTTCGCGCGAAAGCGCCCGCGCGCTTCGAGCCGTTCGGCGCGCGAGCGGCCGCGCTGCCGATCGCGGGCCGCGAAGATCAACGCGCGGCTCGCCATCCGTCCGCCGGCGCAGGCCGCAAGCGATGCGAGGTGTTCGCCACCATCGAAACCGCGGCGCATGCGGCGCGATGCACTGGTAGGAATGCCGACTAAATGGAGATCGTCGCTCGCGAGCGCGGCGCCCAAACGCGCGCCGAGCACGGCGGCGAGATCGCGGCGCCCTTCCTTCAATGCAAGCACCGCTCGCCTCCACGCGCCGTCGTACGGACCGAGCGCGCGAACCTCGATATCACCGAGCGTGCGGCGCAACGGCGCGCGATTCGGCGCGCAGTCCATGCAGAGCGCTTCGCCGATTCGCCCACAGAGAAGGCAACGCGGCGGAAAGAGCAGATCGATGGCGCGGTCGAGCATACCCGTCCTTCACGCGCTCGCACGAACGCGTCAAGGGCGTGCCGATCATTCATTTGCGACCGAACACGCGATCAGCTCGCTACCCGCTTCGACGCGATAGTCGAGCCCGACGAGCGCGTCGCGCAGCCGCGAACCGGCGCCGATCTCGGCGCGATCCCAGAGCACGCTGCGTTCGACGAGCGCATCGCGCCCGACGCTCGCGCCGACCCCGACGACGCTCGGGCCGACGACGTGCGCACCGCGCTCGATTCGCGCTCCAGCGCCGATCCACACCTTCCCCTCGATGCGCGCTCCCGTAGCGATCTCGGCATCGTCGGCGACGCCGACGGGGCGCGCACCGATGGGCACGAAACGCCCTTCGAGCACGTCGTAGGTCGCGCGCCGATATTCCTCGGGCGTACCGATATCCGACCAATACGCTTCGGGCGCGCGAAAACCAAAGAATGCCGCGCGCGCGGCCTCCAGCGCCGGGAAGACTTGCTTGCCGAAATCGTAGAACGTCGCCGCCGGAATCTCATTGAAGATCGCCCGCGAAAACGCATAGATACCGGTGTTGACCAGCCGGCTACGCTCGGTTCCGAGCGCGGGCTTTTCCTGAAAGCCGACGATGCGTTCGTCGTCGTCGAGCACGACGACGCCGTACTGATCGACACGTTCGCGCGGTACGAGGCCACTCGTGGCGATCGCTCGGATTGCGCGGTGCCGCGCGAGCAACGCGTCGAGGGGAAGATCGGTGAGGTCGTCGCAGCCGACGACGATAAAATCATCGCTATCGGAAAAATACGATTCCATCTGTTTGAGCGCGCCGGCACTCCCCATAAGTTCGCGTTCGTGCAGGTACTCCAGATGGACGCCGAACCGCGAGCCGTCACCGAGGGCTTCGCGGATCGAATCGGGGAGATAGAAAATATTGATCGCGATCTCATTAAAACCGTAGCGCTTGAGATACCGAATCACATGCGCGGCGTTCGGTTCGCCGGCGACGGGAACCAAGGGTTTGGGGACCTGGCGGGTGAGCGGATAGAGCCGCGTCGAGAGCCCGCCCGCGAGAATCATCGCCTTCATGGTCTTCGCCGTCCTCCTAATGATGCACGCACTTCGTCGATGAGAACGAGAGCGAGAAACTGCGGCAGAGCGAGTTGCCTCCGCCACCGATGGGGTTCTCGAAGCAGGCGATAGAGCCATTCGAGATTGAGGCGCTGCCAGCGCTCCGGCGCGCGCGGTACCCGCCCGACGATGGCGTCGAAGGCCCCGCCGACTCCGATCCCCGCCCCGGCGCCGCTTGCGGCGAGGTGATCGGCGAGCCAGAGCTCTTGGCGCGGCGAGCCCAACCCGACGAAGAGCAGCCGCGCGCCGCTTCGTGCGATCGCTTCGGCGACCGCTGCGGAGCGATCGACGGGGAAATACCCATCGGCGGCGCCCGCGACGCGCAGACCGGGAAAGCGTTCCGCTAACCGTTGCGCCGCCTCGATTGCGACGCTGGGCGCCCCGCCAAGCAGATAGATCGGGAGCGCCTCTTTCGCTGCGGCGGCACAGAGGTGTTCGAGGAGTTCGACGCCGGTCACACGCGCCGATATACGCGCGCCGCGCCGACGAGCGGCGGCGAGCACGCCGACCGTATCGCAGACGTTGAGCGCGCTCGCGGCGAGCGTCGCCCGAAAACGCGCATCGCGTTGCGCCGCGACGACCATCTCGGTTCCGAGCGTGACGACCTGCGCGGGGCGATCGCCGTGCGCGAACGCGAGGATACGCGCGGTCGCCTCATCGATATCGACGCAATCGAGGCGACACCCGAGCACCTCGACCGATGCGAGGGCCCCCGTCACGCGGCGTATGCGGCGAGCAACGGCTTCAGGCGCCGTGCGAGATCCGCGGGCATCGAATCGAGCGGGAGGCGGCAGGATCCGACGGCAAAGCCGAGTTCGCCCATCGCCCATTTCACCGGAATCGGATTGCTCACCGTGAAGAGCAACTCGAAGAGTTCGAGCAGCGAGGTGTGAATGCGCGCGGCTTCTTCAACCCGGCCCGCGCGAAATGCATCGCGCATCGCGCGAAATTCGCGCGAGCACAGGTGCGTCGCAACGCCGACGATGCCGTCGGCCCCGAGCGCGAGCCCCGGCAGATAGAGGTGATCGTCGCCGACGAGAAACTGGAAGCCCTCGGGGCGATCGCGGAGGATCGTCGCGAATTGTTTGAGATCGCCGCTCGATTCTTTCACGCCGACGATGTTGGCGTGTCGGCGCGCGAGTTCGACGAGCGTGGCCGGAAGCATATTGGTCGCCGTACGGCCGGGAATATTATAGATCGCAATCGGAAGATCGGTCGCCTCCGCGATCGCACCGAAATGCGCGAGCAAGCCGTTCTGCGTCGGCTTGTTGTAGTAGGGAACGACGGCGAGTAACGCATCGGCTCCCGCCGCCCGCATGCCGCGCGCCGCCTCAAGCGATCCGCGGGTTTCGTTGGTGCCGGCATTGGCGATGACGCAGGCATCGTTTCCGACGCTTTCTTTCACGGCGGCAACGAGCTCCAAACGCTCGCCTTCATCGA
>JAJYMV010000043.1 GCA_021786705.1 bacterium | reverse complement strand
CGATCTTGACGCCCGTCGCCGCGGCGATCGGCACGATTACCTCCATCGTACCGTCAATCGCTGCGCGGACCGGGGATTCGCCCGCATCGAGTTTTCGGTGGACCGAATGTATGACGACGATAGAGTCATCGACGAGACGCCCGATCGCCAACAGCAGGCCGATGAGCGTCGAGCTATTTATGGACAGGTGCATCGGCACGAAGAGCGCGACGGCGAGGGCGAGGCAGGTCGGAATCGTCGTCAGGACGATGAGCGTGGCGCTCGCATCCTCCAAGAACACGAGCAATACGATTCCGGCCAAAAAAACGCTCACGACCAACTCTTCGATCATATTGCGCGTGAGATCGTGAACGAATCGTGAGTTATCGTAGGCGCGTGAAAAATGCAAGCCCGGGTGCTGGGCTTCAATGTTCTTGATGCGCTCCATGACCGCAGCGATAACCTGCGGTGAGCTTGCGTTCGGGTCCTGGACGATCGAAAGTTCGACGGCGCTCTTGCCGTTAAACCGGTATGCCGAGCGCACTTCGGCAGCACCGTCGCGCACCGCCGCAACGTCACGAACGTAGACCGTTCGGCCATCTTCCGTTACGATGGGATAATCGGCTACGTTCTGCGCAGAAGCAGCCGCTTGATCTCCGCGAACTTGCGTTTCATAGGCTCCACCGGTAATGGTACCGGCGGAACGACCGGCGTTTTGAGCGTCTATCGCATCGGTGACGGCAAGAATCGAGAGACGATCGGCTGCGAGGGCGTTACGATTTACATTTACCCGAAGTTGTCGTTGCAGCCCGCCGAAGGGAAACGCAATCTGTACTCCCGGTACGCTCTTAAGATCGTCCACCACGGTGTTGGCAACGAATTGCCGCAACGCCACCGGGTCCCACCCCGTCCCCGTGACCGCGAGTTGAAGTACCGGCGTATTGAGTGGATCGACCGGCACTACATAGCTTGGTTTGAGATTTGCACGATCGTACGGAAGCTCCGCCTCGGCCTGCTTTGCGAGCTGTTGCACGTTGACGAGCGCTTGCTGCATGTTCGCACCGTAATGAAACTGCAGCGTGACGGTAGAGATCCCTTGCTGCGAGGACGAACGTATGTACCGCACTCCTCGGAGATCGGTCATCCGTTCCTCGATTGGTTTTGTGAAATACCTTTCGACTTCTTGCGGCGAGTAACCAGGCGTCATCGTTATAACCGAGATCAGTGGGCTCTGCACGTACGGCATCATGCGCGAAGGAAGCAAGAAGAGCGCCGCGGCGATCGCGCCGACGACGATGGCGACGAATGCGGCAAAGATTGTATAGGGGTTGCGAAGCGCCCAAGCTGCAACGCTCCGCTCGGAATCTTCGATGCGCTCGATCACGGCATCACGCTCGCAATCGGCTGCCCTTCCTCCAGCTCGCTTGCGCCGTTGACGACGACTCGCATCCCGGCGCGAAGATGGCCGCTGACGCGTGCCTCGGTTCCGTCATCGGAGAGCACGCTCACCGCAACGCGCCGCGCCCGACCATGTGCATCGATCCAGAGTGCGGTCGTCGCTCCACCCACGAGTGCGGCCGAAGGAACCGCATAAGCATTACCACGTGCCGGGAACGACGGGTGAAGAATGACATGCACGAAACTCCCCGGTTGATACCGGTCTCCGGGGTTTGCCACGATCGTCTCGGCGAGCGCAGTATGCGTGCCTCGGGCGACGACGGGCGAGAGCGAACTAACTCGCCCATGCAACACCGTGCCACCACCGAGGACAACGTCCATCGGCGTTCCCGTTCGGAGGCCCGCAAGATTCTGCTGCGCGATCTGCGCGCGTACTCGCAGCTTGCTCACGACGGCCACTTGTAAAATTGCCGTCCCTGGTTCGACGAAAACGCCCGGATCTACCAGACGCTTCATGACGACGGCATCATTCGGTGCGACGACATCGGTGTATCCCGCAAGAACGCCTCGCGCGCGCGCGTTCGCAGTCGCCTGCATCACGCGAGCCTGTGCCGCACCTATCGACGCATTTGCCCCTGCGAGCTTTGCCCGCGTCGCCGCGTATGACGACCGGGCGGCAAAGGCCCGCGCTCGTTCGCTCTGGTATTCTTGGACCGAAACGGCGCCCGCACGCAATAACGTTCTCTCGCGTGCAATCTCGGCATTCCAGTAGCGAAGGTTTTCGCGTTGTGCCGAAAGATCGGCCCGCAGCGCGGATGCATCTTCTTGCGCGGAGAGGCGTTCATTTAGCGCCGCCCGCCTAGCCGCTGCGGCGGCTTGCGCATCGATTTGAAGCTCGGGCTCGCTTAAACGTGCGACGATCTGGCCCGCGCTCACGCTACTGCCGGTATAGGCGTGAAAATCGGTAAGAACCCCAGCCGTGCGCGCGACGATATCTTGGACAAAATATGGTTCGAGCTCCGCTGGGGCGTCGATCGTCGTGCCGTTGCGCGCATGCACGATCGTCGCCAACGTAACCGGGACCGGCGCCGAGCCGCGCGCATTCCCCATCGACGCCATCGCACCCGTGCTCGCTGCATACTTTGACTGCGCAAATGCGATTCCGAGAACCACCACGCTCGCAACCAAGACCATGCCGATGGTCGCCGGGCGACGTTCGCGCGCGAGCACGAGCACGCCGATGAGGATGGTTGCGGTAAGGGCAAAGCTCGCATCGCGCCATGCACTCGCATCACCACCGGCGTTCTGCCCCATGCCCGCCATCGCACCGCCCGACGCGGTACCGCCCATCGCTCCGCCGCCCGAGCGTGAGGCGAGAGTCGGCTTTAATCTCTTCTTCGTCGCGTTCGTTGCCGGCGCCACGGAAAGATTTGCGTCGACGCTTCCGACGAGCGCGCCCGATAGGTTCACCCGGAGCCTCCACAGCGTCGCGGCGTTAAAGTTGACGGTAAAACGCCAGGCGTCGGGGCGCCCGGGAACTCGTACCGCGCTGCCGCTGGGGCCGGGCATTTGCATCGACGGCATGAGCGTGCTGTAGCGAACCTGGAGATGCGACAAGCGTTGTTTAGAAAGACCGGCGATGGTAACCGTGAAGCTCGTTACCCCAATCTGCAGCGGTTCGGGCGAGGCAACGACGGCGATACGCGCCCGCCCAATTTTCGCCTGAATAGGCGCGGCGAAGACGTAGGCCCACTGTAGTGCCAAGACAATTGGCACTACAGCACAAAAAAAAGTAATCCGGCGAATCATCCCATGAACCTCGAAGTCGTGCAAGCAAAGAAAAACTCACTCAGTATCGGTGCGGCAACGCCGAGGGCGAACATGAGCGCAAGCGCCGCCGTGACGTAGGTACGACGCCACCTGTTTTCCGAGGGGTCGCACCCCGGGCGGAGCAGGACATCGAGCCGTCCGAGAATGGCCTCCCGTTCGGCAAAGGCTAACGTACCGATCGGCGCGTGAAGCGCTCCGCCACGCGCGACGCAAAGTAACGCCGACGCGAGCGTCGTGCGATCGACATGGACAATGGCGTTTTCATCGGCACAAAATTCGCGAGAGAGACGATAAATATCGACGATATCGCCGACGTGAAATGGAACGAGATCGGTAAGAAAGGAGAGCCATAAAGCAATCGAATGGTCGTTACGGGCGATATGCGCCCGCTCGTGATGGAGCGCTGCGGTAAGTTCGGCTTCGCTGAAATGACGCAGTGCAAACGAAGAAATATAGACGGCCAAATGCGGCGCCTTCGCCACGAAGACCGAACACCTACGATTTTCGGGAAGCTCGTACAGGGTGACGCCCACCGCGCGTGCGATCGCCGCCGCGCGGCCTTGCGCAGGGAGTGCTCCTTCAAGGAGCGTGGCGAGTTCGCGCCTGCGCATTCGTGCGCGCATCAGTGCACGCACGATGGTGAATAAGGTGAGGCCAAGCAGTAGCGCGTAGAGCACCTTCCCTGCCGGCATCTCCAAGCACGGCGATTTTGGGCCCACCGCCAAGCCTATTGAGACGAGAATAAGAAACAAGGCGCCGGGCATAGCGGCCGCAAAGGCAGCGGCGCCCGCCTGCCGAGGGCGATCGTCGTGCATCGCGATGATCGTCGGCCCAAGGATTCGAACACCGAGCCATGCCAGCGGCGGAATGACGATTGCCGCACAGAGCGAGCTTAATACCGCTCCGGAAAGAATGCATTGTAGGACGACGGAGGCGACTTCGTTCATGGCTACTTTAATTCAGAACGCCGTAGCTCGAGCAGACGTTCGAATTCTCGGAGCGACTCATCGTCGGATGCGAGCGTTTCCGCCAAGTTCGCGATCAGTGGGCTACGGTAATTGCGCATCAGGCCGTTGAGAACGCCGCCGACGATTCGCTCTTCGAATTGCGCGCGCGTCAGCACTGCGGCGAACGCATTGGCTTTGCCGCGCGAACTCTTCGTCAAATGCCCCTTTTCGGTCAGCGTGTTGAGCGTCGTTTTCGCCGACGAATAGTGAACGTTGCGGCCGGTACGAGCGAGCCGTTCGACGATCTCGGCGACCGTCGCCGATCCGCCGATCTCCCACAGCGCGTTGAGCACCTCGCTCTCGAGCGGTCCCAAGACGGCGGCCGAGCCGCCGACGCTTGGGCGAAATACATTCCCTGCCATCTGCCAAGGACGTTAGCACTTCTTCGCTCCGCGGTCAACGCCACAAAAACGGCCACTTCCCAAGTCCCCGCCGTTCGACGAGCACCTTCGCGAGGTGCAGCCAGAGCGAAGGAGGGCGAAGGGCGATCGTCGGCGTCGGCTCGGCGAAGAAGTTCCCCGATCCCATCGCCGCCCTCATCCCGCCGGTCTCCACGAAGCAGGCGCCATGGCCGTCGAATCGGGCGAGCGCTGCTCTTCCGCGCCATTCTTCCACGAGATTGCGTGCAACGATTTTCGCCTGTGCGTAGGCAAAGACGCCGGCCTTCGGCAGCGGTTTCCCCATTTGCAGCGCAATCGTCGCATTGTCGCCGATTGCGTAAACGCCGGCGAAACCCGTCTGGAGGGTCGCCCGATCCACCGGAATCCAGCCGTTCTCGCCGACGAGCCCCGAGCCCGCGAGCGCCGAGGGAGGGCGATGCGGTGGAACGTACGCGAGAAGGTCGTACGTTTCGGAAGAGCCGTCGGCGAACGTCACGACGTTCGTTGCCGGGTCGGCGGAGAGAATCTGCCGATTCGGCGCATAGACGATCTCCTTCTCCCCAAGCATCGCGACAACCGCCGCCGATATAGCGGGGCCGGCGACGGCCATAGGCGCAGCCTCGGCTGCATACATCGCGATGGCGCTCTTCTCGCGCAGACCGCGCTTGCGCAGGAAAGCGTCGACGAGTAGTGCGGCCTCGTACGGAGCTGCGGGGCATTTATAGGCGGGGCTCGCCGTCAGGACGAGCACTCTTCCGCCCTGAAAGGCGGCGAGCGCATCTCGGAGTGACTCCGCACCGGGGAGCGTATAAAAATTGTGCCCGGCCTGCGCGAGCCCCGGAATGCTCTCCGGCGCTAAGGAAGCGCCGAGCGCGACGACGAGCGCGTCGGCGCTCATGCTTCGCCCGTCGAGAGCGATCGTGCGGGAAGCGGGATCGATCGATTCGATCGCTCCACAGAGAAAATCGACGCCCGAACGTACGAGCTCGCGCACCGGACGCTGGATTTCCTTCGATCGGCGCGCGCCCACGGCGAGCCACAAGAGCGATGGAGCGAAGAGAAAACGTTCGTTTCGATCGACGAGGAGCACGCGATCGTTTTTCTCGCAGCACTTTCTTATTTCGTTCGCAGCGGCGATCCCCCCGGTTCCCGCCCCTAACACGATTGCGGTGCGCGCCACGTTCAAAATACCAAGACTTTGTCGGCGGCGATCGTCCACCCCGTCAGTTCGTCCATAGAACTTCGTTGCGCCCCTTCAACGAGCTCGCTGTCCGAGATCCCGCGCGCATCGATACAGGAGCCGCAGACGCCAACCGCCCCACCGTGGCGAAGAACGTTGCGAAGCATCGCGTCGATATTATAATATCCGGGCGGCACTTTTTGGCCGCGCTTCGCGCACGCAACTCCGTCGCCGATGAGAAACACTTGTACGCGCTCGCCTTTCATTGCAAGTGCGATGGCCAACCGCAGGCCGTTGTAGCTACGTTCGGTTCCGTAGGGTGGATCGTTCAAGACAAACAAGTTCGTCACGTGCGTTTATTCCTTCGATGATAATGATGATGATGACGTGGCGAGCGGAAGACCGGCATTCTGCCATTCCAGCACGCCGTCGGGAAGGCGAAGCACATCGAATCCGCGCTCGCGCAGCATTGTCGATGCTTGATGAGAAAGGACGCAATACGGCCCGCGGCAGTACGCAACGATCTGCTTATTGCGCGGCAAGGACGCTATGCATCGTTCCAATTCATCGATCGGAACGGAGCGCGCGTGCGGTAGGTGCGCACGATCGTACTCACTTCTTGGACGAACATCGAGGACGACGATCTCCTTCCGGCGCGCTTTCCCGAGGAGCACGTCGCGATCGTAAGCGACCATCGTTTCGCGATCGTCAAAATAACACTTCACAACACGATCGATCTCGGCAAAGCGCTTCTCGGCCATCGTTCGCGTTGCGAGCCAGTAATCGCAGACGCTGTCGTCGGCGACTGAATAGAAGACGCGCTTCCCCTCTCGACGTGCCGTCACCAGGCGACTCGCGGAGAGCACTTTCAGATGAGCGCTCGCATTCTTACAATCGATCTGAGCGTGCAAGGCCAATTCTTCGACGCTCTTTTCCCCTTGGCAGAGCAAATCGAGCATCTCCAGTCGCTTCGGGCTACTGGTCGCCTTCCCGATTCGTGCGAAGTGTTCGTAGAGCGTATCTTTGAGCCGCCGAGGGGCGGAGTTCGCCTCGGTTTTCATTCCAACATTCTATTGTTCCTTAGAATGTTTGTCAATGCAGCAGAACGCGGCGGACCCGCGTCAGCGCGCACTCGTCGATTTTTGGTCTCCCCGCATGCGCCGGAGAACGAAGATGCTGTAGGTCACGACCGCGGCGAGCCCCGGCAGCGTGAGCGCGAGGGTTCGGGCCGTGCCGAGCGCCCCGGTCCCGGCGTTCGTGACGTCGATGCCGCCGCTCCCCGCCGGGAAGGCAGGCAGCAGGTACGGATACATTGTGATCGCCGCCGCCAGCACGAGCGAGGCGAGAAAGAGGGAGGATGCCGCGAAGGCCGGCCCCGGCTTGCCGCTCCGCGTGAACCAGTGCACCGCGCCGAGCGCTACCAGGGAGAGCACGACCATCGGAGCGAGCCGCATCGGCGCCTCGGCCGTCGTTCCGCTGCGCAGATCGAGGCTCGCGAGCGTGGTCGCGCAGTAAAGCAGCAGCACGCCCCACCAGAGCCGCGCAAGCAGTCTGCGCGAGCGCTCGGCGAGCTCGCCGTCGGTTCGCAGCGTGAGGAATGCGAGGCCGTGCTGCGCGAGCGCGAGCAGCGCGAAGATGCCGACGCCGAGCGCGTAGGGGTTGAGGAGAAATGCGAAGCGACCGAGGAAATAACCGTTCGCACCGAGCGGCAAGCCGCGCACGAGGTTCCCCAGTGCGACGCCGAAGAGCACGGCGAGCAGCGCGCTCGCCCCGGTAAATGCGGTATCCCAGAACCCGCGCCAAAGATCGCTCGCGAGATGGTTGCGCAGTTCCAGCGAGATGCCGCGAAACATCAGCAGCCAGAGCACGACGGTGAACGGCAAATAAAAGCCGCTGAACGCCGATGCGTAGGCGCGCGGGAAGAGCGCGAAGAGGAGGCCGCCCGCGGCGATGAGCCAGACTTCGTTCCCGTTCCAGAACGGGCCGATGCTCTCCATCGCCGCCGCGCGCTGCGCGGCACCGCGCGCGACTAACGGCGCGACGGTCGCGACGCCGAGATCGTACCCATCGAGCACGACGTAGATCGCGATCGTCGTCGCGAGGAGCGCGAACGCAGCGATGTTCATACTTCGGCCTCCTGCGTCGCGTGCGTTGCCACGTTCGGGCCGAGCCCAATCTCACGCAAGACGAACAGCATAAAGAGCAACCCGAGCAAAAAATACATGCCCACGTATCCGATGAGCGTAAAAATCGTCTCACCCGCGGCGACGTTCGTCGAGGCCGCGTCGGCGGTGCGCATCACGCCGTAGATCACCCACGGTTGTCGCCCGACCTCGCTCACCACCCAGCCGGCTTCGTTGGCGATGTACGGAAACGGCATCGCCAACATCAAAACCCAGAGCAGCGGACGAAAACTCGTGAGGCGCCCGCGCCACAATAGCAATACCGCAAGCGCGGCGACGGCGATGAAGATCGTTCCGAGGCCCACCATCACGTGATAGGCGTAGTAGGTCAGCGCGACGGGGGGCCACAGCGTATCGGCGTACCCGGTGAGGCCCTTGACGTTCGCAGTGAAATTTCCGTACGCAAGGAAACTCAATACATTCGGCACGACGACGGGATCGATCAGTTCGCGTCGCTGCGTATCGGGCATGCCGATAATCGCCAGCGGCGCGCCGTTCGTCGAGTGAAAGAGCCCCTCCATCGCCGCCAGTTTTATCGGCTGATATTTCGTGACGTCGGCGCTGTTTCGATCGCCGGTGGGAAAAATGACGAGTGCCGATGCGACGAGCGCGACTACGACGCCGAGCCGAACGTAGCGACGGCCGTCTTCGATATTTCGCTCCGCGAGGAGATAATAGGCGCCGACACCGGCAACGATGAACGATCCGGCGACGAGCGCTCCGACGAGGACGTGCGCATACTGCCACCACGCAAATGGCGAGAACAATAACGCGCCGATATCGACGAGCCGAATGGTTCCGTCGCTCGCCATGCGATAGCCGACCGGATGTTGCATCCACGCGTCGGTCGCGACGATGAAAAACCCCGAGAGCCAGGAGCCGATGCCGACGAGCGTCGCCGACCACGCATAGAGCCTCGGCGAAACGCGATGTCGACCGTAGAGCATGATGCCGAGAAAGACCGACTCGAGGAAAAACGCATAGACGCCCTCCATCGCCAACGGTTGCCCGATCACCGCACCGGCCCTCGCCGAGAACGGCGCCCAGTTCGTTCCGAACGCGAACTCCATCGGGATTCCCGTGACGACGCCGACGGCGAAGTTGATCGCGAAGATTTTCGTCCAGAACACCGAGGCTCGCCGCGCGACTTCATCGTCACCCCGCGCCGCCCGCCATGCAAACCATGCGATGAATGGAGCGAGCCCGATCGTTGCGATCGGAAAGAGGTAGTGGAACATCACGGTGAACGCGAACTGGATGCGATCGGCGACGACGGCGCTTCCCAACGGCGAACCCTCCTCCCTCGACTCTACCGCGTTCGCCCGGACCCCGCAAGCAGGCGTTCGCCGAACTTTCGACACCGCGTTCTCGTAAACGTCGCAAGGATATCAACGCAGATGAATATTTTCAGCACCCACACGATCCCCGAGGCGGCGAGCACCACGCGCATCGAGGCGCTCAGCGACAATATCTTCGCCGTCGCGATGACGCTGCTCGTCCTCGACCTCCGCATTCCCGCCCACGCCGAGGGCGCGAGCGTCTGGCCCTACGTCGCGCTGCTCTGGCATCACATGCGCACGTTTGCGGTGAGTTTCTTCATCGTCGGGCTCTATTGGGTACTCCACCACCACGTCTTCATTTTCGTGAAGCGCTCCGACCGCACGTTGCTCTGGCTCAATTTGCTCTTCATGCTCTTCGTCGTGGTCACGCCCTTCTCGGCCGGCCTTCTCGGCGCGTTCGACGATAGCCGGACAGCGATCGCGGTCTACGGCGCGAATATCTCGCTGCTCGGAATTTCGTTGCTCGCCATTTGGTGGTACGCTACGCACGACCATCGCCTGATCGATGCGAAGCTACCGCGCACGCTGATTCGCTTGGAAGCCGTGCGCATGATGATCTTGCCGGCGATCTGCGCGCTCGCCGTCGCGCTCTCGTTTGCAAGCACGACCGCGAGCATCGCGATTTTCGTGCTCGCCCCGTTTCTCTATCTCTGGCCCGCGAAACGCACGATCAAAGCAACGCGGGAGCTCCAGCAGCCTCTCGTCGAGTAGCGACCCACTGTCACGCCAAGTAGGGCGCCCTTGTCACGCCGAGTAGGGCGCGTTAGCGCCCGTATCGAGGCGCCGGGAATGCCCCTCGATACGCGCTTCGCGCTACTCGGGGTGACAGTGGGTCGCTACTCGGGGTGACATCGCGGCAGCGTATCGAAGCGCCGAAAGTGCCCCTCGATACGCGCTTCGCGCTACTCGGGGTGACAGTGGGTCGCTACTCGGGGTGACAGTGGGTCGCTACTCGGGGTGACATCGCGGCAGCGCATCGAGGGGCGCTACCTTCGGCATATCGGCGGTTCGAGGTACGAATCGTAGCCGTCGGGATAGGCGACTCCGGCGAAATAGAGTCCGCGCGCCGGTGCGGTAACTCCCGCCGCCGCGCGGTCGCGTGCGGAAAGAATCGCGGCGATGTCGCTCGGATTACGACGCCCCATCGCGCACTCGGCGAGCAGCCCGACGATCGTGCGCACCATCCGATGCAAAAATGCGTTCGCGGCGACGCGCACGACCAGCAATTCCCCCTGCGGCTCGATCGTCAGCGACTCGATGCAACGCATCGTATTGCCGTTCTCCGGCAGCGTTCCGCAAAACGAGCGAAAATCGTGCTCGCCGATCAACGGCGATGCCGCAGCGCGCATCGAGATCGG
>JAJYMV010000076.1 GCA_021786705.1 bacterium | reverse complement strand
CCGGCTAAAGTTTCGCAAGATCTCCGGATTTGAAAACCGATTGCCGTGGATTAGCATCAGTTCATTCACACTATCGCAAAAGAATATATGAGTTTCGTGACTTCCAGAAATCGGTGGGGCCATCACGTTAAGGGGTCGGTCGTATAAAACGTATTTTTGCTTTCACTTTTCGCAGTCGTTTATGCACTCGTGCAAAGTATTGTTTCCTGGAAGAGCTACTTGGATTCTGACAAAACAAATGTTTTGCTTAGCGAGATCCGCGATGTGCTAAAAGTAACGCGCGGCCACTAAAGCCGCATACATTAGGCCGTCGATCCGAGCGCACATCAACACCACGCCCTCAAGCACTGCGACGAGCGACCTCGTCGCGGCAACCTACGGTGCCTGGAGCGATGCCACCGATGAGGCGGGGCAGAGCGCGTCGAGCGCCGCCTGCGCGACGGGGTCGGGTTGCGCCATCTTAATGGGGCGACCGTAGACGATCACGATCAGTTGGCCATGTTTCTGAGCGAGCCGTTCGATGACGTACGCCATCGGCGTCCGCAGTTCGAACTGCCACTGCGAATCGGTTCCACCGCAGCCGAGCACTTTCGTCGACGAAATCAGCGTCGAGTTGGGGAACATGTGGAGCATCATGGTACTCGCCACTTGTGCCACCGTTGCGAGCGGCAGCGGCTTCCCGGAAACGTCGCCGTATCTTTGCATCGACGTTGCCGTGACGAGGTACGATTCCATCGTTCCATCGGCAAGTTTCTTGGACGCCGATCCAAGCACGTGCGAGCCCGGCATTATTCCGGTCCCCGAAGCCGCCGTCGTCCATCCGACCGGGAGCGGCGCATGCAGCCACGGCAAGCTCGTCACATCCTGTACCGCCGGCGGCGCGACGAAATCTTGCGGGCAGAAGGTGCCGAGCGCCGCGAGCGCTTCGGGATCGGCGGCAGAGCCGCCGGGGCGCATGTAGGTCACGGCGTCGTACGAGCCATGCGGCGCCTGCGCGATATATTGCAGCATATCGAAGTGCATGGTCGCCATGGAGAGCTCGTAATGCAGGCGCCAGGCCGGGCGTACACCGGCGCAGACGAAACTGGCACGACTCGAAATCAACTGGAACTTGGTACCGAAGTGCTTGAGCGTTCCTATCGCGGTCTTGACGTTTGCTTCGAGCGTTCCCGTCGTCGGTGCGTCATCCTCGGTGACGTTAATCAATTCGCTCGCACCGCCGTACGGCTTCATCGCCTGAAAGCGGATCAGCGTAACCGCGGAGAGCACGCGCACCCGCCGGTCGAGCATCCATCCCTTCGGCACCTGCATGAACGCCGAGATCGGCTGCATCGTCTCGTGCGGGGCGGGTGCGAGGGCGGTCGACGCAGCCGGAGTCGGCGAAGCAGTCGGAGTCGGCGACACAGCCGGAACGGGCGAGAGCGTCGGCGCGGGTGCGGGCGAGGGGCTCGCGAGCGCCGCTGCAAGCAATACTGCGCGAATCATGCCGCCACCAATCCCGCTTCTTTCGCGACCGCTGCAAAGGCCTCAAGAGCACGATCCATCTCCTCGCGCGTCAGCGTGGCGCAGAGCTGCGTGCGAATTCGCGCCGTGCCTTCCGGAACGACCGGGAAGCCGAAGCCGGTTACGAAGACGCCGCGCTTCAACAGCTTATCGCTCATCGCAATCGCGAACGACGTCTCGCCGACGATAATCGGCACGATCGCGCTCGGTCCCGGGAGCGGTTTCAACCCAATACGTTCGAGCCCGGCCCGAAAGTACGCGACGTTCTCGCGGAGCGCGGCGACGCGTTCCGGATGCGCGTCGAGAAAATTTATCGCCGCGAGCGCGCTACACGCCACCGTCGCCGGCAGCGCGTTGGAAAACAACTGCGGGCGCGAGCGCTGAACGAGCATGTCGACAAGCGCGCGGCTCCCGGCAACGAAGCCGCCGGCGGCGCCCCCGAGGGCCTTGCCGAGCGTCCCGGTAATGATGTCGATCTCGCCGGTCAACCCGAAGTGTTCGATCGTCCCGCGTCCGCTCGCGCCCATCACTCCGGTTCCATGCGAATCGTCGACGACGCTAACGGCGCCGTACTTTTTGCAGAGCGCGACGATTCCGGGAAGGTCCGCGAGCGATCCCTCCATCGAAAACACGCCGTCGGTCACGACCAGGATCGGCGCGCACCCGCGCACGGCCTGCAATTTTTCCTCGAGGTCGGCGAGGTCGCCGTGTTTATAGACGCTGCGTTTCGCCTTACTCGCCAACCGCACGCCGTCGATAATCGACGCGTGGTTTAACTCGTCGGAGACGATCGCCGAGCCTTCGCCGCAGATCGTAGCGAAAAGCCCGGTGTTCGCGTTCCAGCACGACACGTAGGTCAGCGCCGCCTCGGTTCCGAGGAACTGCGCGATGCGTTCTTCCAGGCGGCGATGGATATCGAAGGTGCCGCAGATGAAGCGCACGGAGGCCGTTCCCGCGCCGTAGCGATCTAAGCCCTCTTTGCCGGCGGCGATCACCGATGATTCGTCGGATAGGCCGAGATAATTGTTCGACGAGAGCACGATGACATCGCCCGCCTCTTCCATATGGACGCTCGGCGCCATCGGCGAGGTGATGTGTCGGAGGTGTTTGTAGGTGCCCGCAGCTTTGAGCGCGTCGAGTTCGCTCTGAAGCGCGGCGTTAAAGGCGACGTTCATTTCATTCCTCCGGTAAGATCGAGAACGATTTTTGCGGCCTCGCCGCTATGCATGAGTTCGAATGCGCGATCGTACCGTTCGAAGGGCAGCACGTGGGTGATGATCGGGCGAAGATCGACGCGACCGCTCTTTACCAGCGCCTGCGTTTGATACCACGTTTCGAACATGCGCCGACCGTTGATTCCCAGCACGGTCAGTCCTTTAAAGATAATTCGTTCGGCAAGGTTGATATTGATGCTGTCCGACGGGATGCCGAGCAACGCCGCTCGGCCGCCGTTCCGAACCATCTGCAGCCCCATATCGATCGCCGCACCACTGCCCGACATTTCGAGCAACACGTCGACGCCGTTCCCTCCGGTCCGGGCTTTCATTTCGTCGACCAATCCGCCGCTCCGGGAATCGAAGACGGCATCGGCGCCCAAACGCTTCGCGAGTTCGAGCTTGGCGGGATTGACATCGAACGCGTAAACGCTCGCGGCTCCGGCTGCGCGCGCGACCGGTATCGCCATGAGACCGATCGATCCGACCCCGGTAATCGCGACGCTCTTCGTGCTGACATCGGCGGCCATGACGGTATGCACCGCATTGCCAAGCGGATCGAAGACGGCGGCAAACTCGTCGGGAATCGCCGGGTCGAGCGGCCAAACGTTATATTCGGGCATGGCGATATATTCGGCGAACGCGCCGTCGCGGTCGACGCCGATAATTTTCACGCGCTCGCAGATGTGCGCGTCGCCGATGCGGCAGAGAAAGCACGTCAGGTCGGCGATATGGCCCTCGGCGCTGACCCGGTCGCCGACGGCGACCGCGCGCACTGCCGCGCCGACCGCCGCGACGCGACCCATAAATTCGTGTCCGACCGTTACCGGCGGGACGATGCGGTGCTGCGCCCATGCATCCCAGTGGTAGATATGCGCGTCGGTTCCGCAGACCCCGGCTTTCTCGACGCGAATGAGGACCTCGGTCGGGCCGATCGAGGGAATGGGAAGCTCTTCGAGCGTAAAGCCCGAGCCGGCGGCGCTCTTACGGAGCGCGTGCATGCTGTTTTTCATCTCTGGGGGGCTGGTATTCGCTCCGGGCAACGCGCTACCTCGACGCATGAAAAAAGAAGGGGCCGCGTTGCCGCGAGCCCCTTCCTCTTGCCGCCGCAGGGCGAGGACTAGAAGTCGTATTCGACCTGCGCTCGGTTGTACTTGAAGAGCGGAAGCCCGCCGAACTGCTCCGTGCGCTCGCCGTAGCGATCGCGCACGACCCAGCCGTGGTAGGCGCCCTTGCCGACCTTGTTGAGGTAGTAGAACGCATCGACGTCGGTCTCTTGCGTCGGCGCGAGGCCGACCGCCGAAGTACCGTCGCTGTAGAGCGCGCGCGACAGGATCGCGTGGAACCGCTTGTTCGTCGAATTGAAGAACAACGCGAATTTCACCGCTTGACCGTAGGTACGGCGATCGACCATACCCTGGGTCATCGAGGTGGTGAAGAACGGATCGGTGGCATACGAATCCGTGTACGGCGATGCGAAACCACCGTAGTAGAGCGTCGTCGTGCCGGCCGCACCGTTGCTCACGCAATTGAATCCGTTTCCGGCGAGCATATACGGAACGTTGGTCGCCGCCGACGTGCCCGCACCCACGAGTGCGTGCGCCGAATTACAGCTGACGCCGGCCGGAAGAACGACGGTGTCGCTCTTTGCCGGAACGTTGTTGTACCCGACGGTGAAATCGACGTTCTTCGTCAACGAAAGGCCGGCTTGAACGCCGTATCCCGTCGCACGAATCTTGCCGATC
The DNA here is from genome assembly GCA_021786705.1 of bacterium. Taxonomy (GTDB): domain Bacteria; phylum Vulcanimicrobiota; class Vulcanimicrobiia; order Vulcanimicrobiales; family Vulcanimicrobiaceae; genus JABEUX01. The sequence goes on along the minus strand of JAJYMV010000076.1, from coordinate 6,510 downwards.
AACGCGTTCCCGGTGTCCTGCTCGCTCCCCGCTTGCACGGCGAGGAACGGTTTGTACTTCGCCATGAAGTCCGGAATGCTGTATTTCGCATCGAACCACGCGAGCGTGGCGATGTTGTTAAATCCGTAGTAATAGAGATCCGCCGCAAGGTTCTTCGCAGCGTATCCGACCTTCGCATAGCCGAAGCCGCTGTTGGTCATCGCGTTGTTCTTGCCGTTGGGGTTGTAGATGTTTCCTTCGGAACCCAACGACGGAGCATCGACGTAATAGCCGGTCAGCAGCGTCGAGTTATCGAACGCCGACTGCGCGCGCCCCTCGAACTTCGAGAAGATCGCTCCTTCGAGGTTCCAGTTTTTGTCGAGCTTGTAGGTAACGTCGCCGCCCTGGAAAGCAGCCGGCTTCAAACGCGAATCCGAGCTGTTCGCCCACGGCGAGTTAAAGACTTGGTTGCCAAGCGTCGCGCCGAACCCATACCCCTGATACTTGACGTACGCTTCGTAGAGCGTGCTCATTTGGAAATCGGGCAGGGTGTTATCTGCAGCGATTCCCGGCGGTGCCGGAATGCATGCGTTGCCGGGCGACGGCTGGTAGTTCGCCGCTTGCGAGCAGTTGCCGTTGAGCGGATTGGCGTAGAAATAGGTCGCTCCCAACGTGAAACCGCCGCCGGCGTTGTACTCGCCGTGCAAGCTGATGCCGGTGTTCCAGGCCGCTTGGTTCGGGCCTTTCTGCGTCGCACTTGCATTTTGGCGCGTGAAATAATAGCTACGAACGTAGCCTTTGTACGAAAAGCGGCTGACGGGCTTCTTGGATGCGCTCTCCTGGGCGACGATCTTCTTCGTTGTCGGTGTGTCCTGCGTTGCCGCCGACGCGAAAGAAATGCCCACCATGAGAAGCATCGCAAGGGCCGCGCCGAAGCGCTGAATCATTTTCATGAAGAATCCCCTGTGATTGGTGAATTTGAGGGTCCGGCTCCGAGTCTAGCCCGACAACGTTAAGGGCACCTTAACGCACCCGGCCCTCGGCTGCTAGAACCATCGAATCGAGGGTCGAGTTGCCTGCCGGGCCGCTAGCCGTAACGCCCGGTAATATAGTCTTCGGTGCGTTTGTCTTTGGGCTTGGTAAAAATGTCCGAGGTCGTGCCGGTCTCGATGAGCTCGCCGGAGAGAAAGAACGTCGTGTGGTCGCTGATGCGGGCGGCCTGCTGCATCGAGTGAGTGACGATGACCACGGTATACTCCCGCTTGAGATCTTCGATGAGGTCCTCGATTTTGCTCGTCGCGATCGGGTCGAGCGCCGAGGCCGGCTCGTCCATCAGGATCACCTCCGGGTCGACCGCCAAGCAGCGGGCGATGCAGAGGCGTTGCTGCTGCCCGCCGGAGAGCTGCAATGCCGGCCGATCGAGCCGGTCTTTCACCTCGTCCCAGAGCGCCGCACTCCGGAGCGAACGCTCGGCGATCTCCATGAGGTGTTCCCGGCGCTTTTCGCCGTGAATCCGCGGCCCGTAGACGACGTTTTCGAAGACGGTTTTCGGGAACGGGTTCGGGCGCTGGAAGACCATCCCGATGCGGTGCCGGATCGAGACCGGGTCGACCTCGGAGGCGTAGATATTCTCGCCGTCGAGCAGCACCGCGCCGTCGACGCGCGCGCCCGGCGTGAGATCGTGCATGCGATTTAAGGCACGCAGAAAAGTCGATTTTCCGCATCCCGACGGGCCGATCAACGCCATGACGCAATGCTCGGCGACGCCGAGCGACGCGTTCTTCATGGCGTGAAACTGACCGTAAAAGACATCTACGTTTTGAACGATCAACTTCTCTGCGCGCTCTTCGCGCGTGTCGACCGGCGACATCGTCGGAATCATATACTCTCCTGCTGCCCGCCTCTATGCGACACGGCGGGGCGAAATTCCGCGTTATGGCTTCATTAACGGGACGGGCGGCTACTCGCGAGCGATGCGAAGTATCGGCAAGCGCACGACAAAGGTCGCGCCGTGCCCCAACATCGATTCGGCGGCGATGCTCCCGCGGTGCGCCTCGACGATCCCCTTGACGATTGCCAGCCCCAGGCCGGCGCCTCCGTGTTCGCCCTCGCGCGCGCGCGACGGGTCGCCGACGTAAAAGCGATCGAAGATATGCGGAAGGCTCCGGTACGGAATCCCGTCCCCGGTGTCGCGAACGCGCACCAGCGCGTCGGAGCCTTCGGCGTCGATCTCGATGGCGATCTCGCCTCCGCTCGGCGTGTGGCGCAACGCGTTATCGATGAGGTTCACGAAGACTTGTGCGAGCCGGTCGGGATCGGCCTCCAGGCGGACCGGGCGCGCGGCCTTTACATCGAGATTGACGCCTTTCCCCAGCGCCGCAGGCTCGAAACTCGCGGCGATCGAGCGGGCGAGCGTTTCGAGATCCACCTCGCGCAGCCGCAACCGAATATGCCCCGATTCGGTGCTCGCTTGTTCGAGAAAGCGCGCAACGAGTTCGGTAAGCCGGTCGACCTGGGCGAGGGCCTGCGGCAGAAAGAGCGAGCTCGCTTCGGCATCCCCCGATTCCAAGACGGTCTCGATCATCAAGCGAATCGATGAGAGCGGCGTGCGCAATTCGTGCGAAACGTTACTGAGAAATTCGGTGCGCGCGCGCTCGAGCCGCGCGACTTCGGTGCGATCGATCGCGACGAGAACGACTCCGCGCGGCCCGCGTGCGTCGGGCGGCAGCGGCGTCGCCGAGATCGCGAAGGTGCGCAAGCGCCCCGGCTCGCCGAGCTGCAGCGTCTCGAACGAAGCCTCGCCCTGCAGCGCGTCGAGCGCGCGGCGCTCGATCGCGACGTTTGGTATCGCTCGTAATATGTGCTCGCCGACCGCACCTTTGCGATCGAAGCGAAATATTCGCGCCGAGGAGCGGTTCGCAAAGGCGATACGGAGATGCTCGTCCACCAGGACGACGCCGAGCGGCAGGCGATTGAGGATGCGCCGCAGATCGCGCAGGAGCGGCGTCCGTTCGACTTCGATGCCTTCGACCGGGGGGATGACGAGTTCGCTACGGTCCGAGCGCGCGCCGCGAAGCCACCACCCTATTGCCGAACCGAGAACGAGGGCGATCGCCGCAGCGACCGCGGCGACGAGCATCGCGTTCTACCCGCGGAACATATAGCCGCGGCTGCGGACGGTGATGATGTGGCAAGGATTTCGGGAATCGACCTCGATTTTTTCGCGAAGCCACCGCACGTGCACGCTGATCGTCTGGTGCTCGCCGTCGAAATCGTACCCCCACACTTTATCGAGTAGCGTCTGGCGCGTTACCACCCGGCCGTGGTTTTCCATCAGCAGGCGCAGAAGGCTGAACTCTTTCGGCGCGAGCGCGACTTCCTCGCCGCGAACCACCAGGCGCTGCCGAGAAGGATCGAGCGTAATCTCGCCGAGCGTCAGCGTCTCGTCGGGGCCGACCACGAGCGGGCCGCCGCGCCGCAAGCGCGCTTTCACTCGCGCCAAGAACTCATGCAGCGCGAATGGTTTGGTTACGTAATCGTCGGCGCCGAGCTCGAGCGCGAGCACTTTATCGATCTCTTGATCCTTGGCCGTCAGCATGATGATCGGCACGGTCGAAAACTTGCGAATCTCCTTGCAGGCTTCCACGCCGTCGAGCACCGGCAACATGATGTCGAGCACCACTAAATCGGGTTCTTCGCGTTGCGCGAGCGAGACGGCGGTACGCCCATCCCCCGCGGTAACGACGCGATAGCCGCTTCGTTCCAAGTTGAAGCGCAGTGTCTGTAAAATCGCCGATTCGTCATCGACGACGAGTATTTTCTTGTCGAAGTCGGCCTGTTTTGTAAACGTACGTTGCATCATCAATGCTCCCGCGCTCCGTAGAGCTTGGCGATCGCCGTATAATCGCGCGCGCCATCGGTCTTCGATTGCAACGTATAGAGTTGATGCGCCAGCGCCGCTTGCGGCATGGGGTGTCCCATCGATCGCGCCGCGTCGAGCGCCGCCGCGAGGTCTTTGCGTAGTAAGTCCATAGCGAACCCTCCGTCGAAACCCGCTCCAAGCCACGTTTTGGGAATCCACTGTTCGAGCACGTAATTCGATGCCGTCGCGCTCTTGAGCACATCGCGCACCGCGTCGAGATCGGCGCCGGCTTTTTGCGCGAACATCAGCGCCTCGGCGTTGGCGATCATAATGCTGCCGATGGCGATCTGGTTGACGAGTTTCACCGTCTCGCCCATCCCGACGGGGCCGAGATGGTGCGGGGTCCCCATCGCATCGAGCACCGGGCGAACGCGGCCGAAATCGTCATCGCTCGCACCGACCATGATCGTCAGCGTGCCGCTCTGCGCGCGCATCGGCCCGCCGCTCACCGGCGCATCGACAAAGGCGATGCCGCGCTCTGCAAGCCGCTCCGCGAATCGACGCGAAGCGACCGGTGAAATCGTCGACATATCGACGACGATGCCGCCTTCGCGCATTCCCTCGGCAACGCCGCGAGCAGCGAAGAGCGCTTCTTCCACCTGCGGCGCATCGGGGACGCACAGAATGACGACCTCGCTCGCCGCCGCGACCTCGCTCGGATGAGCGACGGCACGTACGCCGAGAGCCGCGAGGCGCTCGAGCGGCGCGCGGTTCCGGTGTGCGGATGCCGCGAGCGGGAAACCGGCGCGCACCACGGCATGCGCCATCGGCTCGCCCATAGCGCCGAGCCCGACAAAACCTACGGTTGTGTGGGATGACATCGCACCGAGCGTTTATCGGTCCCGCCACACCCTTCCTCGTTCCGAGACGCGGCATAGGGGCGAGCCTCCACCCGGACGAAGCCCCGGCCCCATGCCTACACCGACTCGTCGTCCGACTTTCGACGACATGAACCTCTGCACGGGCAAACGTGCCCGTCTCCACCGGCTGATGTACGAACATGGCCCGGCGAACGGCACGCTCATGATCCTGCCGATCGATCAGGGTCTCGAGCATGGCCCGATCGACTTTTTCGACAACCCCGATTCGCTCGACACCGATTGGATCTACCGGCTCGCCGTCGAGGGGCGATTCTCGGGAATCGCACTCCACATCGGGCTGGCGGAGAAATACCATCGGCACTACGCCGGCCGCGTGCCGCTGGTGCTCAAGGTGAACGGAAAGACCAATCTTCCCCCCGACGACGAGGCCTTCTCGTCGCTGACCTCGGGCGTCGAAGATGCGGTTCGCCTCGGCGCCGATGCCGTCGGCTACACGCTCTACGTCGGCAGCCCGTCGCAAGATGTCGATATCGCGCAGTGCAACGAAGTGCGCCGCGAATGCGAACGCTACGGCATGCCGCTGATCGTCTGGTCCTACCCACGCGGGAGTGCGGTAAAAGGCAAGGGCGGCGTCGATTCGCTCTATGCGATCGATTACGCGGCCCGTGTCGCCTGCGAGATCGGCGCGGATATCGTGAAACTCAACGAGCCGAAGTGGGAGCCCGAAGGGGCCGCCAAATCGCCGAAACCCTACAACGCGCTGGCGTTCGACGATCTCGAGGGCTTACGCCGCGTCGTGCGCTCCGCCGGGCGAACCCTCGTCCTGGTCTCCGGCGGGAGCAAAATGGGCGACGAGGCGACGATCCATAAGGCCCAAACCGCGATGGAAGCGGGCTGCGTTGGGCTCATCTTCGGGCGCAATATGTGGCAGCGCCCCTGGGAGAGCGCGCTCTCGATGGCTGGGCGCATGCACGAGCTGATGAAGGGCTACGGCCAATAGCGCTTGCTCGCTAGCGAAACTTGCGAGCGACCGCGAATGGTTGAAGAACGCACTATGAACGAAACCACAACCGAGCTCGCCGAGCGCGTCAACGCTGCGCTCGACAAGGTACGGCCGGGGATCGCCGCCGACGGCGGCGAGGTCTGGCTGGTTCGCATCGAGGGCTCGGTTGCGTTCGTCCAGATGCTCGGGGCCTGCGGAGGCTGCCCGGCATCGCACCTGACGCTCAAGGGAGCGATCGAAGCGATCGTCACCGCCGAAGTCCCGGAGATCACCGAAGTCGTGCAGGTCTAACCGGCACGACTTTTTGCTACGTCGTCCCGCTCAAAAAACTCAACGAAACGAAGGAGAACGAATGATCCGTCGAACGATGACGGCGCTCGCGGTTGCTGCGTGTATCACGCTCGCACCGCATTTCGGCGCCGCAGCGACTCCGCAATTGGTTCCGTCGCTCACGACTGCGAACAACCCGGAAACACTGCTGCTCGATGCGCGCGAAGCCCCGCGCGGCATCATGATCGCCCACCTGCATATTCCCGCGCGCCCGGGCAATTTCACGATCGTCTATCCGAAGTGGATCCCCGGAGAACACGGCCCCACCGGCCCGATCGGCGATCTCGATATGCTCTCCGTTCGCGTGAACGGCCATAAGGTGCCTTGGCGCCGCGACCTCGTGGATATGTACGCGTTTCACGTCGCCGTTCCGGCGGGAGCGAACGCCGTGGACGTCACGTTCCGCGAAATCCTGAACTCGCCGGGCGACGTCATGGGGACGAGCAAGCTCGCCA
>JAJYMV010000113.1 GCA_021786705.1 bacterium | reverse complement strand
CGACACGCTGGGAGCGGGGCTCGCGCTCGGCCTCGCCCTGAAGCACCTCGGCAAACGCGTGGCGTATTTTCAACAGGATCCAGTCCCTCGCAACCTGCGTTTTCTCCCCGATTCCGAATGCGTCGCACGCGCGCTTCCCGCCGATCTTCCGCCCGATACGCTCTTCGTGTTCTGCGATATGAGCGACCCGGCGCGGGCGGGCGAGTTTCTGCCGGCGCTCGCACGCGAGAACATGCTCGACATCGATCACCACCTCGGCAACGCGCATTTCGGCGCGTACAACTTGGTGATTCCGGAAGAGACGTCGACCGGTACCGTCGTCGTGCGAATTCTGCGGGCTCTGGGAATACCGATCGACGCGCGAATCGCTACCTGTATCCTCACCACGATCATGACCGATACCGGTGGGTTCATGCACAGCAACACCACGCCGCAGACGCTCGAGCTCTCTGCGGAGCTCATGCGCGCGGGCGCCGATAAGGAGCGCATTACCGACGAAATCTTCGGCAACAAGCGCATCGCGGCGATTCGTTTGCTCGGCGAAGTGCTGGCGGTCATGCGTTTTTCGAGCGAAGGACGGTACTGTTACTCGTATATCGACGAGCCGATGCTGGCGCGCACGGGAGCCGACGGCGAGGACAGCGAGGATCTCGTCAACGTGTTGCTGCGCGTCGAAGGCGTGCATGCCGCCGCGCTCTTCAAGGCGTTCGACGGCGAGATTCGCGTGAGTCTGCGCTCCGACGGGTCGGTGAACGTTCAACAAGCCGCCGCGCGTTTGGGCGGAGGCGGACATTATCGCGCCTCGGGTCTCACGCACCCAGGCCCGCTCCCCGAAGCCATCGCTGCAGTCGAGGCCGCGTTACTGCACGAAGGCCTCGCCACGATCTCGCCCGCCTAGCCCGACGTCCTGCGAGCGCTACGATGCGTCCCTCTTCATCGATGATGGGTTTCGTCAACGTCTGTAAGCCCGCCGGGCCGACATCGACGCAGATCGTCACGCGCGTGAGGCGCATTTTCAGCACCTACTCCGAGCAGCGCGATCTCGCTGCCGGACACCTTGGAACGCTCGATCCGCAGGCCGCAGGCGTGTTGCCGATCGCAATCGGCAAAGCGACGCGGTTAATTCCGCTGTTGGAAGATCGCCGCAAGTGTTATGCGTTGACGTTGGTTCTCGGGCGTTCCACCACCACGCAGGATGCACTCGGCGAGAGCGTCGAGAGCGCCCCGGTTCCCGACGATATTCTGCGACGTCTCGAAGATGCGCTGCCCGCATTCTCCGGCCGGATCGAACAGATTCCGCCGATGTTCTCGGCGCTGCACTACGGAGGGAAGCGGCTCTACGATCTCGCGCGTGCCGGCGTAACGGTCGAGCGGAAGGCGCGTACGATCTCGATCTACGATCTCTCGATTCTGGGCTTCGAGGCACCGGATACCGTTCGCATGCGCGTTGCGTGCAGCGAGGGAACCTACGTTCGCACGCTCTGCGCGGATCTCGGTGCTGCGGTCGGCGTGCCCGCGCATATGGGCGCGTTGGTACGCGAAGCCTCGGGCCCGTTTTTACTCGCCGAAGCGCTGACGCTCGAGGAGATCGCAGAATCTCCGGAGGCGGCCTTACTCGCCCCCGATCGCATCGTTCCGTTTCCGACCGTCGTGCTCGATCTCCGTGCATCGGCAGATTTCCGCGCGGGCCGGACGGTGGCGATGGCAGAGAGCGTCGGCGGAAAGCACGTGTTCGTGCGCGATGCGGCGCGGACGCTCGTCGGCGTCGGCGAGGCGCACGGCGTCATGCTCGCGCCGCGCAAGGTCTTCGTATGAAGATCTATCATACGTTCGAGCGCACCGCGACGCGCCCGCTCGCCGTGGCGATCGGGTTTTTCGACGGCGTGCATCGCGGGCATCGCGAACTCATCCGCCGGACGCTGCTGGAACGAAAACCGGGCTGGCGCGCCGGGGCGATCACGTTTGCGAATCACCCGGCCGCCTATCTGCGCCCCGGCGAGGAGCCGCCGTTGTTGCAGAGTTGCGAAGAGCGAATCAATACGCTCGCGGTGCTGGGCATCGAGGAATGCTTTCTCGTACCATTCGACCGCGCGGTGGCGACGATGAGCGCGCAGCGCTTTATCGACGAGGTATTGCTGGAGCGCCTTGGAGTGCGCGCGGTCGTCACGGGTGCGAGTTTTCGCTTCGGCGAACGGCGCGGCGGCGACACGGCGATGCTGCGGGAACGGCTCGAGCCGCTCGGCGTTCGCGCGGTCGCCGTCGAAGCGGTCTGCGACGCGGCCGGGGAGCGGATCTCCTCGACGCGCATTCGTACGTTGGTCGCACGCGGCGATTGCGAGGCTGCCGACGCCTTGCTCGGTGCGAGTTTTTCGATACGCGGCATCGTGGAGCGTGGGGCGGGGCGTGGCCACGACCTCGGCTTCCCGACGGCGAACCTGCGCGTCGAAGGCGGCATGCTGCCCGGCGACGGGGTCTATGCGACGATCGCCCGATACGACGGGCGCGATTACATGGGGCTGCTCTCAATCGGCAGCAACCCGCAGTTCGCGGGGGAGCGGCGTACCGTCGAGGTCTGGCTCCGCGACTTTTCGCACACGATCTACGGAGAGCAACTCACCCTGCGGGAGCTCCGCTTCGTACGCGAACAGAAAACCTTTGCCGACGTCGGAGCGTTTATAGAACAGATGGAGCGCGACCGCGAGGCAGTCGCCTTCCCCAGTTACGGATGAGGAGACCGATGAAACCGAATACCCCGCTGATGCTCTCCGCCGCATTCGCTCTACTCGTCGGCTGTTCGCACGCGGCGAGCACGAAAGCTCCGACGCATGCGAGCGTCGGCGCGATGGAACCATCGTGGAGCGAGCGCACCGATAAAGGTTCGATGCTGACGTCGGCGTCGTTGCTCGGAAAACCGGTATACGTGAATTTCTTTGCATCGTGGTGCCCACCGTGTAACGACGAAGCTTCCGATATCGAAGCGCTCTCCAAACGATATGCGTCGCGCGGCCTCCAGGTCGTCGGCGTCGACGTCATGGAAAATGCCGATAAGGCCGCGCTTTTTGGGCGCGAACACCACCTCACCTATCCGCTTGTCGTCGACGACGGCACGCTGCGCAACGCCTATCAGCTCGACGGATTACCCGTGCACGTCTTCATCGATCCCGACGGAACCGTGCACGCGATTCGCATCGGCGAGTTAACGAAAGCGGAGATGGTTCGGAATATTCGCGCGATTTTACCGAGTAAGGGGCATGCGTAAGAACCGCTTGTAACGCGAAACCTAGCGAGCCGTCGATTTGACGCGTCTCGAAATTGAAAACGACGAAAGTCGTTTTATTTTTGTTAGAAATTGGTAAAAAGGCGCGTGCCCTTCGGCGATACGGGGGCACGCCGTGTTCTCTTGCTACCGGATCGGAGTTTTCATGTCGTCCCGTCGTTCTCGTTTGCCGCGGCTTCTTGCCTGCACGGCCGTTCTCGTTTCACTTTTTCTCAACGCATGCTCGAGCGCTTCGAACGCGTTGCCGACGCTGAGTTCGGCTCCTCGCTCGGCGAGGGCCGTACCGATGGCTATCGCGGCTCCCATGATTTCGCGCTGCTCGCAGACGCCGGAGAGCGCTCCGCGCCCAGCGCAGGGAGCATTTGGCAGTCCCATTCGGCGAGAGAGTTCCGGCTGTTGCCCTGCCGGTTCGTCATCTGACGGTCTATGCACGGTTTTTGAGGGTGGAGCACCTTCGCCGCCGCCGAGTACGCCCGCGCCGAGCTCGGGTTCCGGCGGCAACGGTGGTACAGGCGGAACCGGCGGTGGGTTCGGCGGCACGCCGATCATCGGCGGCGGGAATCCGCCAGCCCCGCCGTCGCCGCCCTGTAATCCCACCTGCGCCCCTCAACCTCCACATGCCGGCGGAGGTGGAGGAACACCCAGTCAGCGGTTTGAGGCGATTGGGAGCATGTTAAGAGAGAAAGGGGCAGCCTTTAGCTTCGTTTCGAGCAGCCTCGCAAATAACGCCGTAAAAGGCTTCTACGGTAATCCTTCGAGCTTTCAGGAATCGTTCGCTAGCGGTGAGGCGTACGAGCTCACGTGGTCCGAGCAAGTTTCAGAAGCATTTAACGGGGCACCAGGTGCTTCATTAGCGAATCCTGCGAGCCTCACGCCTACCACGTTGATTCAGTTTTCGCCGACGCAGTTAGCCCCTGGGGCTTCGGGTGGCCCTTTCGCCACGACACTTGGTTCGTTGATTAACGAAGATGGCTCTATCATGACGCCGGCGCAAATTCAGAGCGCGTTTTCGCTTCCGTCGCTACCGCAGTACGCGAACCTTGTTTCCGGTTTTAACTCGGGCTCAACCGCTTATATCGGATTCGCTGCCCCAAATAGTTGGGGAAGCGGAGGTAGCATACAGGTTTTCGGCGGATCGGCCTCCTCGGTGGAGGGGGAATCGGTAGCGCTAAGTGAGGCGATCTCCGATCTTGAGGCCGCGTTAAACTGTATTCTCGGGGGGTGTGGCCCGTGGTCGGTGCCAATTCAACGAAAGAAATGATACGTGTCGCGAACGACGGTAGGACGGTTGAGTTCCCCGACCGGAGGGAGCGGACGACTTTCCCCATCGAAAAAATCGAAGAGCACGGCGATGTTGCGTTGGTATGGACGAAGAAAAATGAACGGTGGCGATGGCTACTTGCTCTTCCAATTGAGATTTCTTCATTCCGTCGGCACCACCCCTGGTATGCAGAGTTCTATCAAGAAATCCGCGGCGGTCCGGCGATTATGTCGGCTGAAATCCTCGACGGAACGGATATCCAGCCCCAAAGTGGTGACTTCGCTACCTTAAACGTTGGTGTTCGCGGTCGAGCTTATCACTTCAAGTCGCTGCCGTACTCACTCATCGAAGATCCTCTTCGGCGGGGTTTTCTCGTAAAATACGGCCACGAAAAGGACGACCCGCGGAATCTCTACATGTATGATTCGGATGGGGCGCTCCGATGGCAACTGGGAGTGAATCCGTGGAACGAAAACTTTCGTCCGATGGAGATTTTCTACGAGAATGAGACCGGCAAACTTTTCATTCAGTGGGATGGATTACACTTACTTGACGGGTATGAAGTCGACGTTGCGACCGGAAAAATCATCGCGAAAATGCAGTTCGTATCTCGGAATCCTCTCCAATATACGATTATCGAAACGAGGTAGCGCGGCCGCCTTACGCCGCAGTGACGACGTAATCGCCGTCGCGCAGCGTTACCCGCGCTGTGCCTCCGGCGGTAACGCGCCCGGCTAGCATCGCTCCCGCGAGCGGCGTTCCGAGCCGGCTCTGAACCGTTCGCGCAACCTCGCGCGCGCCGTTCCCTGAGCGCATCGCTTCGGCCGCTAACTCGGCGAGCGCGACCTGAGCGACCTCGAGCCGCACGTCGCGCGCCCCCATCCGCGATGCGAGCGCCTCGACGTGGAGGGCGACGATCTTTTCGATCTCGGCGCTTCCCAGCGGAGCGAAGGCGACGATTTCGTCGACGCGGTCGAGCAATTCGGAGCGCAGAAGCATCGCCAGATCCTCGCGCTCGCCGTTGAGCGTGAGGATGACGAGCGCGTGCCGAAAATCGATCGCTCGTCCCTTCGCGTCGGTGATCCGCCCTTCGCCGAGCAATTGCAGCAAAAGAGCGGCGACATCGGGATGCGCCTTTTCGATCTCGTCGAAGAGCACGACGCTGTACGGGCGGCGGCGCACCGGCTCGGTCAGTTGTCCGGGCTCGTCGTGCCCGGCATATCCCGGCGGCGCGCCGATCAACCGTGCGATGCTATGTGCTTCACCGAACTCGCCGCCGTCGATTCGCACGATCGCCTCTTCACTGCCGAAAAGTTCGGCGGCCAAACGTTTGGCGAGCTCGGTCTTGCCGACGCCGCTCGGACCGTGGAAAAGAAAACTCCCGAGCGGACGCCTCGGGTCGTGCAAGCCCGCACGCGCGCGGCGGATCGTTTCAGCGATCTTGCGCGCCGCCTCGCGTTGGCCGATCACGCGCGCATCGAGCCGCTCCTCGAGTGCGAGCAGAGCGTTCGCCCCATCGTCGGCGATGTTGCTCTGCGGGATTCCCGTCCACTTAGTGACGATCGCGGCGATCTCGTCGCGCGTCACGCGTGCGGTCGCGCCCGGCGGCGCGGCGAGCGCCGCCGACGCCGATGCTTCATCGAGCAGATCGATCGCTTTGTCGGGCAAGAAACGGTCGGCGATATATCGCGACGAGAGTGCGACGGCCGCATCGAGTGCATCGTCGGAGACGATCACGTGGTGATGCTGTTCGTGCCGCCGGCGTAGCCCGGCGAGGATCGCGCGCGCCGCCTCGGGGCTCGGTTCGGCGACGTGGACCGGCTGAAAACGTCGCTCCAGTGCGGCATCCGATTCGATGTACTTGCGATACTCGGCGAAGGTGGTCGCGCCGATGCACTGGAGTTCGCCGCGCGCGAGTTCGGGTTTGATCATCGAACTGACGTCGAGCGCGCCCTCGGCGGCGCCGGCGCCGACGAGGGCGTGCAATTCGTCGATAAAGAGAATGACGTCGCCGCCGCTGCGTTTGAGTTCGTCGAGGATGCGCTTGACGCGCCCCTCGAGTTCGCCGCGGTACTTCGTGCCGGCGACGAGCGCGCCGAGGGTGAGAGCGAGCACGCGTTTCCCGCGCAGCGCCTGCGGAACGTTCCCCGCGTGAATGCGCTGTGCGAGGCCTTCGGCGATCGCCGTTTTCCCGACACCGGGTTCGCCGACGAGGACCGGATTGTTTTTACTGCGGCGCGAGAGAATGGCGATGACGCGCTCGATTTCGAGATCGCGCCCGATGACGGGATCGAGTTTATCGCTCCGCGCGAGCGCCGTAAGGTCACGCGAGAAGCTCTCGAGCGTCGGAGTGCCGCCGCGAAAACGCTTGGCGAGGTCGCCGAGCGGTTCGGCGCCGCTGCCGCGATCGTTGGAGATCCGCTCGTAGAGCAGCGAGCCGGCGACCACGAGCCCCGCGGCGGTCGCCGCAGCGCCGAGCCAGCCGAGCGCCGAGCGGGCCGCCGCAGTCGATGCGCGGCACTGGGCGCAGATTGCGCGCCCCGTCTCATCGTAGGCAATGGCGGGGCGAGCGGCGCACCGGCGGCAGAGTTCGTTCATCACGAGGTTCTACCGCCGCCGGAACGCCGCAGTTTCACGGCAGCAACGCGTAGGTGACGGTCACGCCGGCTTGCACGGCGACCGCGGAGGGGGCGATCTCGGTCGGTGGAGGCGTCGGAGGGGGCATCATCATCGTCGTAAAAGCGCCTCCCTGCTGAGGAAAGTAGCGTGGCGTCGCTCCGTCGATCGAGATCGAGAGAATACGGCCGAGGCGCAGGTGCTCAGCCGCGGCGACCGCTTGGGCTTGGGCACGCGCATCGGCCGTTGCCTTCGCGAGCGCGCGTTGGCGCGCGTTATGCTGATCGGCGATCCCGAAGTTCACGCCGTAGATGCCGGTCGCGCCGTTGCCGATGCTCGCATCGATCGCTTTGCCGACCAGGTCGAGTTTTTCAACGTGGATGGTAAAGCTGCGATAGAGCGAGTACCCGTAGTGAACGTACGGGTTGACGGTTTTCGGGAGCGGATTCGGAGGCGGATTGTAGCTGAGGTTATACCCGGCGGTGCGAAGATCGTTCGCCTCGATGCCGAGCCCCTTCAGCGCGGCGGCAATGCGTTCGTAGGCGGCGTTATTACGCGATGTGACGTCGGTCGCTTTATCCCCGACGGTCGAGATCGTCACCGTGATATCGGCGACGTCGGGCATCTGCGAGACGATGCCCGAGCCGTGCACCGAGAGAACCGCGTGAGAGGGTTGGGCACCACCGGCGAGCGCGGGGAGTGGTGCGAGCAAGAAGGCGCAGAGCGCGAAGGCGATGGTTTTCATGCCGACAACGTAGAGCGCCGAGGCGGGCGCCCCCTGCCGCCATGAAGAGAAGCGTGCGACGCCGAATGGGGCGGCGATGGCGATTCTCCTCTGGCTCGCAGTTGGGGCGCTGGTCGCAGCGTTCCTCACACCCTATATCCCCGGCACCGCTCGCAGCCGTCCGCTGGAGATTGCCGTCGGCGTGCTCGGCGGCGTGCTCCTCGGCTCGCTCGGCGCGCTCGTCGCGCACGCGGGGGTCGGAGCGCCGAGCATCCGTGATGCCGTCATGGCGTTCCTCGGAGCGGTGCTCGCCCTCAACCTTTTGCGTCGTTTGGGAACGCGCAAAGCGACGTAGGTCGCTGCAACCAACCGCGTACTCCCGGCATCCTGGGAGAACGAGATCGCCATTACCGTTTATCGCTCGCCCAAAGTGAGGTTCCTTCCGCTTCATGGCCTACATCATCACCGAACCGTGTATCGGTACGAAAGACAAATCGTGCGTCGACGTCTGCCCGGTCGATTGCATTCATGGTGAGGAGAGCGACGAACAGCTCTATATCGATCCGGAAGTCTGTATCGATTGCGGCGCTTGCGTCTCCGCCTGCCCGGTCGAGGCGATCTTCGCCGATTCCGACGTCCCCGCGAAGTGGGCGAACTATACCGAGATCAACGCGGCATACTTCAAAAAGTAGCGCAATCGTTCGCGTTACGGATCTATCGAGGATCTACGAGGGAGGGCTCGTCGCACTTGACGATCTCTCCCTCTAACTCGCCCGGCGCGGGCGGATTTTTCGAACCAGGTTGCGAAATCTCGGGTTCGTTATGACGACAGCAGTTACGCTCTCGGGCGCTCATTTGGGGCTTTTTATGGCCTTCGCGCCGCTGACCATCGGGCTGATCATTTACGTGGTTGCCTATATGGCAAAACGCGGTGAAGGTTCGATCGTGCCGCCGCTCGGCCAGACCTTTGCGTGCGCGAAGTGTGGAAAGCGAAGCGTTCGCGAGCATATGGTGCCCGCCAGTTTCGAAGGCGCGGTCGCCTGGTACTGCGGCCACTGCGCTGCGGATTCTACCAACCGCGCGTCCTAATACGGTGAATCGCGCCGAGAACGTAGGGAATCTCGAACACCCCGAATCGTTCTTGCGCGCCGATCGCCATCACGTAACGTTGCGCCGAACCCGGCCCGTGCATGAGAACGGCGATGCGATAATTTCCCGGCGAGAGGTGAAGGTTCTCCGGCGGCGATGAGAGATAGTCGATGCGCGAAAAGGGCTCGTAAGACCGTTGTGCGCGCGCGAGCGTCGCGCGTGCGACGACGGCGCCCGAGGCGTCGGTCAGGAGCGCTACCGGGCGCGCCGGATTTTCAGCGTCGGCTTTTTCGATGAGGAGGTTCCAGGGCACGGTCGCGGCGCGCTGTAACGTGAAGCGATAGATATCTCGTTGCCCCGGAGCGAGCCGACCGTAGAATGCCCACGATTTCGTTGGATCCGTAATGCGAATCGCCCGCACGCCGTCGCGCGGCGAACAGGCGAAGCGCGGGTCGTGCGCGCAGGCGCGCTGGGCCCCGATATAACCGGAGCCCAGCCACGCGAGAAGGAGGAGCAGTGCGAGCCCGACGGCCCGTAAGATCCTCCGACGAGTCATCTACTTTTTGCGCGCCATAATTTTGGCGAGCATGTTCGGAACGCCCTTGATCGGCACGAGATGCGGATAGCGCGGGCCACCGGTGTAGCTGACGTTGACCGTGTTGAAGTAGCTGTCCGATTCCACGAGGAGCGAGATCGGCTGCTTGTTCTTTTCGGCACGAACGAGCGCGCGCGTGAGGACTTTGCCCGAGAAGGCGCGCCCGTCGACGGCGACGATCTTTTCGTGCGGCGAGAGCATCGCCGTCCAGGCGGGCGAGCCGCGGCGAACGTCGCCGATGCCGCCGTTCATCGCCAGGCGAACGCCGAGCGAGTACCACGCGTCAACGTAGTGGCGGAGCACTTCGTCGGCCTTGATGAACGTATTCGGCTTCGCGGTGTATACCAGCTTGAAACCGGTGCGCGCGAGCGCATCGGGGGGCTGAACCGCGACGGAGTAGACGTACTTCTGGAAGAAGGCGTGCCAGTTATACGGCACGACCTGGTTGAGCAGCGCCTCGATCTGTTCGCGATTGTAGAGTTTGGTGATCGGCCCGGTGTTCGGCGGTCCGGCATAAAGATGCAAGAACGTGTCGAGCGATTTCGTTCCGTGCGATTTTTCACGAATGATCGAATCGACGTCGAGCCAGAGCAACTCGCCCTCGGTATAGAAGTCGCCGGCGGTACGGCGTAGCGAGGTGTAATCGCCGTAGGATTGATAGAGATAGGGTGCCGAGGTCGTGAGATCGATGATCGGGCGATAGTCGCGCCCGGGTTCGTTCGCCATGCTCGCATAGATGCTGGCGAGATATTCGGGGTACTCGGACGCCTTGCGAATGCCCATGCGGAACGAGAGCAAGTCGCCGAGGTATTGGTTCATGCCTTCGTAGACCCAGAGCAATTCGGTGCGCTCGGGGATCTGGAAGTTCGGCTGATAGAGATCGAAGGGACGACGATACTTGCCGTTCCACGAATGGGAGAATTCGTGCGTAAGGAGATCGCCCGCCGCGAGCTGTTCCATCGGATTGGTCATGAAATCTTCGGGCGCGCGGTCGTCGCTCGATTGGTGGTGTTCGATGCCTTGGAAGCCGATTTTATTGCTCAGCGTCAGCAACGAATGGTAGACGTACCAGTGGCGCGCGCCGTAGAGGGCGAGCGCTTGGGGCGTCATGCGTTTGTATTCTTTGATGAGTTTGCTCGAAAAATCGAGATCTTCGGGATGGTCGGCAAACGCGTCGAGCACCTGTTTGGCGGTGCCGTGCTGCCAGAGGACGATCTTGCGAACGTATTGTCCCATATCCAGCGGGGTGTCGACCAAGAAGGCCAGCGTCACCGGCTTAAAATCGATCTGCTGCCCCGTTCGCGATGCAACCGGCATCGAGCTGCCGTAGTGCCAGCCCGGCGGAAGGATGATCGATGATTTGACGATGACGTCGCGATTGTTCGTGTTGTTCTGGTAGAGCAGGTCGCGGTTCCAGTTCACGATGGCGAGCTTGCTCGTCCCCATGACGTCGCCCGGCGAGTTCAGGATTTCGCGGAACGTGACGTCCACGGCGTTCGCTCCCGCCGGAACGGCGACGTGAAACGCGTACATATCCACGAGGTCGCGGCAGATCGGAA
>JAJYMV010000050.1 GCA_021786705.1 bacterium | reverse complement strand
GGACCGAATTCTTCGACGACGTCACCACGGAAGCTCACCAGCGGAGACCCAGAACGCAAAAATATGTAGAGAACACGACGAAGAGACCACTTGACAACACCGGCCTTCTCATGGAAGGCGCTGAAAGCGCCGTATCGAGGCGAGGGAAATGGCCCTCGATACGCCGCCTGCGGGCGGCTACTCGGGCTGACATCGGCTGCGGCGGCTACTCGGGCTGATACCGGCCGCCGCGGGTGCGAGGCTATGCGCGCTACAGCCGTATCGTCGTTTCGCCGGTGCAGGGGAGCCCGCCGCCGCAGACCGCCGGATCCCAGGAAGCATCCGCGAGGAGCGCGAGCACGCGCGTCCTGCTCGCCGCGTCGACCGGCGGGGCGAACGTGAGCGCAAGCACGCGGCCGTTGCCGTCGACGCGCACCGTCATCGTCGCGTGGAGACCGAGAGCGCGGAGGCGACGCGCCGTACGCGCGTCGAGGACCGGCTCCGCCTGTCGCGCTCCGAAGGGCAGGTACCCGCCGCGGTCGAGGCGCTCGGTGCTGGCGAGCCGCACGGGAATGGGGCTCGCCGTCGCCACGGGTCCCGGGCTCGCGCTCGGAAGCGGGCTTGGCGAGGCTGCGACGGGCGCGACCGCGACGAGCCGGGCCGGAGGCTGCGAGCTGGGGATGGGGCGTGGGCGCGCCTTCGCCGATACGGGATGCGGCGGTAGGGGCGCGGTGACGCGCTGCGGGGGGCGGCGGCGCGGCTGCGGCGTTCGCGGTGCCCGCGCCAATTCTATGCGCGCGATGCGGGCAAACGAGAGCGTGGCGACGCTCGGGCGTCGGGAACGGACCGCGACGAGCGAGGGAATGAGGGCGAGAAGCACGAGGTGGAGCGCAAGCGAGGCGCAGAGGGCCACGCTCGTCCGTCGCCGTCGGTCGTCGCTGCGTTCGAGCATCATCGAAAGTCCGGCTGGAGCTCCTGCGACATTCGACGGGTTCGCGAGAGAATGCTCTCGGCAGCAGGGGCAACGCCGGGTTTCGCGGATTCACTCCCCATGATCGCGACCGATATCGTCCTCTATCAAGCCGAATGGTGCGGCTACTGCGCCCGCGTTCGTGGGGTGATGACCGACCTGTTGCTCGATTATCGCGTGGTCAACGTTCCGCGAAACCACGGCGAGCGCGTCGTGGTGAAAGAACTTTTCGGGAGAACGGGCATCCCCTCGCTCGTCGACGGCGACGTGAAGATTGCCGATGACGACGACGCAATCATCGCGTATTTGCGTAAAACCTACGGAAAATAGCGCGGAGCGAACGCGACGAAGACGAGCCCGGTTAGGGCCCCGACGAGCGTCGCACTGAAATTCACTGCATCGTTGCGAAAGCCGCGCACTCCACGCACGAGTTGCGTCGGGGCGCCGCACGCGTGGGGATCGCTCTCGCAGGCTCGCGCGCACGCCGCGCAATAGCGCCGTTCCTGGACGCTCGCTCCGAGGTACGAATCGGCAAAGGCACCGACGATTCCGCCGAGGGTTCCGGCGAGGAGTGGTGCGAGCGAAAAGAGTGCCGCACTCGCCGCCACGACGAACGCTCCGGCGATCTCCGCGAGCGTTCCCGCCGTCGTGATGCCTCCGGAAAGGCCGTCCGTTTCGCGTCGAAGGGTGAGAATCGAGCGCGCGTTCGTGCCGAAGCGCGTGCCGATCTCGGTGCCCCACGTATCGGCCGATGCCGCCGCGAATGCTCCGACGAACGCCGCCGCCGCGTATGCGTGCACCTGTGGAAAAATGAACGCGAGGATACCCGCAACGCCGGCGATGCCTCCATTCGCAACGACCTGCCATTCGTCGCGCGCACCTTGTTTATCGATATCGCGAAGTCGATCGGGGTGCGGGTGGGGCAGCTTCGACAATGCGATCGACGAAAGAAAAAACGCGAAGAGCACGAGTGCTCCAACGAGATGAAAACCGAGCAACGTCGCGAGACCGACGAACGCGGCTGCGATCGTACCGCCGCGCGTGAGCGCGCGCGATTTCATTTTTTTACCGTGAAGAATGCTTCGAAGGCATCGAGCAGGGCGTCGGTCGTCGCGACGTCGGCCACGAGGTCGACGTGGAAACCCAGCGAGCGCGCCGCCTCGGCGGCGATCGGGCCGATCGCTCCGACGATTTTCCCGCAGGCGCTCTCCAGTGCCGCCGCCGGGTCGGAGAATTGGTCGATATATCCACGCACCGTCGAAGCGCTCGTGAAGGCGATCATCTCCGCGCGCGCCGCCTTTTCGGCAAAGTGCGGATCGTGCGCGAAGCGCGTGCGATATGCCGCAACGTCGTCGACTTGCATGCCTTCGGCGGCGAGCACGCTGGGAAGTACGTCGCGCGCATCGTGTGCCCGATAGAGCAAAATGCGGGATGCCGGCCTCGCACGGTGGAGTAGCTCGACCGCGAGTTCTTCGGCGACGTACGTTTTCGGCACAAGATCGGCGCGTACGCCGTACTCCGCAAGGCGCTCCGCCGTCTTCGCGCCGATCGCCGCAACGCGCGCGTGGCCGAAGGCACGCGCGTCGCGCCCGAGCGCGTGCAGCCGCGCGAAACAGGCATCGACGCCGTTGCGCGAGGTAAAGAGGACCCACGCGTAGCCGTCGAGGCCCTCGATCGCATCGTTCGCCGGGGTGGGATCCTCGGGCGCTTCGATCTCGATCGTCGGCGCGAGAATCGGTTCGATACCGCGTGCGAGCGCGCGCGCCGCAAACTCTTCGGACTGCTCGGCGGGGCGCGTCAACAGCAATCGCTTCCCGAAGAGCGGCGAGCGATCGAACCAGCGTACTTCTTCGCGCAACCGCACGACCTCGCCGACGATGAAAATTGCGGGTGCGGCGAGGCCGGCATTTTTTGCCGTCTCGGCAATCGTCGCTAGCGTCCCGGTGACGGTTCGTTGCGATGGGCGCGTGCCGTTTTCGATGACGGCGGCCGGCGTCTCCGCAGCCAGCCCGTTCTCGCGGAGGAGCGCTGCAATTTCGGCGAGATTCCCCATCGCCATGAGTAGGACGAGCGTGCGATGCGGGTCGGCGAGTTTTGCCCAATCCAGCGTATTTTCGGCCTTGGTCGGATCTTCGTGCCCCGTTGCGACCGTGAACGCAACGTTGCAATCGCGATGCGTGACCGGAATGCCGGCGTACGCCGGTGCGGCGATTGCCGAACTAATTCCGGGAACGATTTCGAAGGGAATCCCCGCGGCATGCAAGCGTTGCGCCTCTTCGCCGCCGCGCCCGAAGACCAGCGGGTCGCCTCCCTTGAGGCGCACGACGCGTTTTCCTTCGCGCGCGCGCGCGATCATCAGCTCCTCGATCCGCTCCTGCGGCATCGCGTGGTTACCGCCGCGCTTTCCGACGAAGGTGCGTTCGCAGCTCGGCGACGCGAGCGCGAGCACGGCCTCGGAGGCGAGTGCGTCGTAGAGCAAGACCTCCGCTTCGCGGAGCGCGCGCGCCGCGTGAAGCGTGAGCAATCCCGGGTCGCCGGGGCCGGCGCCGATCAGGCTAACGAAGCCGGCCATTGTGCGCGCCGTCGAGCGAAAACAGTTCGTCGAGCAGGCGCGTGAACGCGAGCGCCTCGCTGCGGTCGCTCCCGGCTTTTTCGCGAATCGTCGTCACCGCCGGGTGCAAGAGTTTCGACAGAATCGTCAACGACGAGCCGACGATCAGCATCCGTTCGCGCGGCGTGAGATCGGGCAGGCGCGCGAAGAGCCGTTCGATCTCGGCGGTACGGATTGCCTCGGCACGTTCGGTCAGGGCGGCGATCGTCGGCACCGTCGTGCGCGCCTGATACCACGTGCGAAACCGTTCGAGGTATTCGACGATGATCTCTTCGACCTGCGGGATCGCCTGGCGGCGGCGCTCCAATCGATCGTCGACGACCGACTTCAGCGCGTCGATATCCAAAAGCGTCACGCCTTCGATATCGGCGATGTCCGGATCGCTGTCGCGCGGGACGGCGATATCGAGAATGAGCAGCGGTCGCTCCGGCCGCCTCGACATCGCTTCGGCAACGTCGGCAGTCGTGAGAACGAAGGTGCTCGCTTCGGTGGAACTGATGACGACGTCGGTGGCTTCGAGGATGGAGACGATCTCGCGTAAATCGTGGGCGATTCCCGATCCAAGTTCTCCGACGAGTTCCTGAGCGCGCGTGTGCGTGCGGTTGGCAACCAACAACGTGCCGACGCCGCGGCTGCGCAGACGCCGCGCGGCGCTACGCCCCATCGCCCCCGCGCCGATGACGGCGGCACAGCGATCCTCGAGCGAACCCATCCGCGCTTCGATGGAATCGACCGCGGCGGTTGCGACGCTCGCAGATTCTTCGCCGATCGTCGTTTGCGTGCGAGCGGCCTTTCCCGCGTTTAACGCCTCGCGGAAGAGTTTGTGCATGCTGCTGCCGCAGGCGCCTGCGCGCTGCGCGTGGAGATAGGCACTCTTGACCTGGCCGAGGATCTCTGCCTCGCCGATCAACATCGAATCGAGGCCCGTGGTCACGCGTAGGAGATGTTCGACCGCCTCGCGCCCCAGGTGCGTGTAGAGATACGATTCAAGATCGAAATCGATCGTGCCGTGCCGGAATTGCGTGAGGAATGTTTTGATTTGTTCGGCACCGCGTTCGAATTCATCGACCTCGGCATAGATTTCGAGGCGGCCGCAGGTCTGCAACATGACGGCTTCGTTGACCGCATCGTACGCGTGCAACAGTTGCAGGGCTTCGGTCATGCGCGAGGTCGGGAACGCATGGCTCTCGCGCACGCTTACCGGAGCGGTATGGTGCGAGAGCCCGATACAGAGAATCGGCATCGGCGGCTACTCCGTCTCCATCGAGGCGAGCGCTTCGTCGGCTGCGTGCAGCGTCTGCTCGATTTCGTGCGTCGTATGCGCGGTAGAGAGAAAGCCCGCCTCGAATTGCGAGGGGGCGAGATAGACGCCGCGCTCGGCCATCGCGTGGAAAAATGCGGCGTACGCTCTGGTGTCCGCGCGCATCGCGCCTTCGAGATCGAAGACGGGTTCGTCGGTAAAGTAAAAACCGAACATCGATCCGGCGTATCCGCCGGTAAACGGGCGCCCGTGCTTGGCAAAGAGTTCGCGCATACCTTCGATAAACAAACGCGCAAGAATCTCCAAACGTTCGTAGAGCGTTCCGTCGTCGCGAACCGCCCGCAACGTCGCCAACCCGGCGGCCATCGCGAGCGGGTTTCCCGAAAGCGTACCCGCGTGAAAGATTTTTCCGTCGGGAGTGAGCTGCGACATAAGGTCCGCGCGCCCGCCGAATGCGCCGACCGGTAAGCCGCCGCCGATCACTTTGCCCAGCGTCGTGAGATCGGGGCGAATGCCGAGCCGCTCCTGCGCCCCACCGCGCGCGATGCGAAAGCCGGTCATCACTTCGTCGAAGATCAGCAACGACCCATGCGCGTCGCAGATCGCTCGCAGGCCGGGCAGAAATTCGGGGCGCGGCGCGATGAAGCCCATGTTGCCGACGAACGGCTCGACGATGATCGCCGCGATTTCTTTGCTGCGTTGGGCGAATGCAGCGCGGACCGCTTCGATATCGTTGTACGGCAGGACGATCGTATCGGCGGCGGTACCCGCGGTGACGCCGGGAGAATTGGGAACGCCGAGCGTGAGCGCGCTCGATCCTGCAGCGATAAGAAAGCTGTCGGCGGCGCCGTGATAGCAGCCGGCGAATTTGACGATCTTCGCGCGCCCGGTGGCGCCGCGCGCGAGGCGCACCGCGCTCATCGTCGCTTCGGTGCCGCTGGACGTGAAGCGAATGCGCTCGATCGAGGGCAACATCGATGCGATAGTTTCGGCGAGATCGCTCTCGGCTTCGGTCGGCGTGCCGAACGAACTGCCGCGCGTCGCAGCTTGCGAGATCGCTTTGACGACGGCGGGGTGTGCGTGCCCGAGCAAGAGCGGGCCCCACGACAGGACGTAATCGATATATTGGTTGCCGTCGAGATCGAAAATATGCGCGCCCGCTCCGCGTTGCATGAAGATCGGGTTTCCGCCAACGGATTTAAACGCGCGAACCGATGAATTGACGCCTCCGGCAATCGTATTTCGCGCCCGCGCGAATGCCGATATCGAACGTTCGTAACTCATCGTGAAGGGTACCGTTCCTGCAATTGCGACCAGTCTGCTTCGGTGTTGACGTTGAGAAAAAGCGCCTCTGGAAACTCGACATACGCGACGCGCATGTTTTCGAGTAACGCTCGAGGCCCCTCATTCGCGTTCGACATCGCCGCGGCCCGCAATGCGGCACGCCGATCGTAGAGCGCGCAGAGCGGCTCGATCCCGCCGAGGTGTCGCGGAACCACCGCTTCGACGCCCGGCGCGCGCCCGGCGAGGAGCCCCTCGGGGACCTCGCGCGTGAGGAGCGGCAGATCGGCGGCGATCGCGAGAATCCAGGGGCTCTCGATCGTGGCGAAGGCATCGACGAGCGCCGGCAGCGGGCCGCCGCCGGGGCGTCGATCGGCGAGAAACGGTACGCCGTAGCTCATCGAAATCGCGCGCTGCTCGTCGCGCCCGAGTAGGACGAGGGGCCCGAGCGAGCGCCCGAACGCAACGGCGCGCTGCAGCAGGCTGCCGTCGCCGAGCGGGCGTTCGAGTTTATCTGGTAACCGTCGCGCTTCACCACCCGAGAGCAACGCGACCGTGAAATCAGCGGCCTCGACCATGGCGACGCGCGTACTCGGCGGCAAAATACGTGATGATGATATCGGCGCCCGCTCGCGTGAACGACGCCATCAGTTCGTCGATGGTGCGCTCGCGTTCGAGCCATCCGCGTTCGAATGCCGCCTCCATCATCGCGTACTCGCCGCTCACGTTATAGACCGCAATCGGCGTATCGAAGCGCTCGCGTGCGCTACGAACGATATCGAGATATGCGAGTGCCGGCTTAACCATGATGATGTCGGCGCCTTCTTCGATATCGAGTGCGATCTCGCGCATCGCTTCGCGCGCATTCGCCGGATCCATTTGATAGCCGCGCCGATCGCCGAATTGCGGCGTCGAACCCGCCGCCTCGCGAAATGGCCCGTAAAACGCCGAGGAATACTTCGCACTATACGCCATAATGCCGACCTGCGTGTAGCCGTCGTCGTCGAGCGCGCGACGGATCGCGCCGACGCGCCCGTCCATCATATCCGAAGGCGCGACGATATCGGCGCCCGCGCGCGCGTACGAGCGCGCGACGGTGGCGAGCAGCGCGACGGTTTCGTCATTTCGCACGTCGCCGTTCTCGTCGAGCAATCCGCAATGCCCGTGATCGGTGTATTCGCAGTTACAGAGATCGGCAATCGTCAGCATCTCGGGAAGCGCGCCTTCGATCGCGGCGATAGCGCGCTGCACGATCCCGTCGTCGGCAGCGTTACGCGATGCGACGGCATCTTTGTGCGCGGGGATGCCGAACAGCAAAACGGCGTTCACGCCCAATGCGTAGAGGCGTTTCGATTCTTCGACGCATTGCGCGAGCGTGTAACGGAAGACGCCGGGCATCGAGGATATCGGGCCGGCATCGGCGTCGCGCTCGACGACGAAGAGCGGCGCGACCAGTGCGTCGACCGGCGTCCGATGTTCGCGGACGAGGCCGCGCAGGGCGGGAGTGCGGCGTAGGCGCCGCGGGCGATGAAGCATACCGTTAGGGTGAGGCGAGCAGCCTCACAATGCAAGCGGTAAAGGCGTCGATCTCCGGAATCGGTGCGACGCCGTCGGGAGGGAGCCCCGCGCGTTCGATCGCGCTCGCGGATTCGGGGCCCATCGCGACGACGAGCGGGCGTACGCCGCGCTCGTTCCATAGGGCAAGCCAGGGTGCGGCGACCGCTGCGGCGCCGCTCGAGGGGATCGCGAGCAGATCGACCGGCGCTTCGCCGGGCTCCTCGCCCGCACGGAGTTCGCTCACGGTGGCGCCGAGCGAGCGAAGGTGAACGGCGATGCGGCTCGCGCGCTCGAGGGTGCGCGGCAGAACGATGTGTCGCCCGGTGAGCGGACCGCTCCGCGGCAAGAGGCGCGCCGCTCCGCGCGCGAGTAGCTCGCGGGCGAGGGCGCAGCCGAGCTCGTCGGCACCCCGGAGATCGCTACAGCGAGCGCGCCGTTCGGCGGCAACGGCGGGGGCGCTTCCCTCCAGGGAGCTGACCAGTCCGCGGAGGACGAGCTCCTCGCCCTCGTATGCGCCGTGGATGCCGACCGGCGCCGTGCAGCCAGCACCGAGTTCGCGCAGTGTGGCGCGTTCGGCGACGACCGCTCGTTCGGTCGCGTCGTCGTTGAGTGCGGCACGAAGCGCCCCCGCGAGCGGCGCATCGAGCAGCGTCTCGACGGCGAGCGCCCCTTGCCCCGCCGCCGGCAATAACCGCTCGATCGGGAACGGGAGGGTATGCGTCGCGCGCAGGTTCAGCCGGCGCAGCCCCGCCGCGGCGAGGACGATCGCGTCGTATTCGCCTTCGCGAAGTTTACGCAAGCGCGTATCGATGTTGCCGCGAATCTCGACGTAATCGAGATCGCTTCGCAGTGCGTGTAACTGCGCGCGGCGCCGCGGGCTCGAGGTGCCGACGCGCGCGCCGGTCGGGAGCTCTTCGAACGTCGGGAAGCGCTCGCTGCAGTAGACGTCGCGTGGATCCTCGCGTTCGGAGATCGCTGCGAGTTGCATCCCGGCGGGGAGCGCGCTCGGCAGATCTTTCGCCGAATGCACCGCGTAGTCGGCGCGCCCTTCCACGAGCGCGCGTTCGAGTTCTTTCACGAAGATCGCCTGCACGCCCATCGCCGCGAGCGCGCTGCTGCGGTCTCGGTCGCCAACGGTCGTAAGCGCGAGCATCGTCGTCGCGAGACCGCTGCGCGCGAGCCGTGCGGCGACGTGGCGCGATTGCCAGAGCGCGAGCGCGCTGCTTCGCGTCGCGCAGACCGCGCTACCGGTCTCGGGCGCGGAACCGTCGGCGAGCGCCGTTGCGGCGGTCGCTTCGACGGCATCTTCGATGCGGTTGCGATCCATCGCGGCAAGTTCGTCGAGCGGCAACTCCGAGAGCGCGCGCATGACGATCGCGCGTTGCGCGGGCGAGAGCGTCTCGCGCACGTAGCTGCGTGCGATGGCGAGCGTGCGTGCTGCAGCGTCGTAGCGCGCATCGAAATGCAGCGCGATCTCGCGCGCGATGCGTTTGGAGAATGCGGGCGTACTCGCGCCCGAGTCGATACTGAAGGTGAGTTCGCCGACGCGGAGCACCGCGGGCATCGTGGCATCGCCGCGCGCTGGTTCGGTGGCATCGATCGTAAGGATGCCTCGCTCGCGTGCGGCGCGCACCGCCGCCTCGTTGACCGCCGGGTTATCGGTCGCGGCGACGCAGAGGAATGCGCCCTCGAGATCCTCTTCCCGGAAGGCACGACGTTCGCAGCGCACCTCGGGCTGCGCGGCGAGAAAGCGTTCCATCGCTTCTCCGATCGTTGGGGCGACCACGAAGAGGCCGGCGCCTGCTTCGACAAAAGTGCGAGCTTTGCGGGCGGCGACCGCGCCGGCACCGAGTACCACGACGAGTCGCCCCGCGAGGCGAAGGGAGAGCGGAAGCGACATGATGCGGCATGGATTCCGCACCGCCGTGCGAAACTCTGCTCCGCGCATGCAACGTCCCACTCGCGCTGCGCTTCTCGGCGCGCTCGCCTCGGCGCTCCTGGTGTTGCCGGGGCTCGGAGCGGGCTCCCGGTGGGACAACAGCGAGACAATTTACGGCGAGGTCGCGCGCGAGATTCTCCTCACGCACGACTGGGTCGTCCTGCACTATAACGGGCTTCCGTGGTTCGTCCAGCCGCCGCTCTATTTCTGGCTCGCGGCGATCTGTGCGAAAATCTTCGGCCTCACCTCGTTCGCGATGCGCCTGCCCGCCGCGCTGGCGACGATCGCGATGGGTGCGATGACCGGGTATGCGGTGGCGCGCCAACTCGGCTCGCGCGTCGGTGTCTTCGCTGCGGCGATCCTTTCGAGCTCGCTGATGCAGGCAATTATCGGCCGCCTCGCCATCATGGATGCGCTGCTCGATTGTGCGGTAGCGATGACGGTCTTTTGGTGGTTTCGTGGATTGCAGACCGGCAAACGGCGCTACTATATCTTCGGCGCCGTCGCCGCGGGCTTTGGGTTTCTGGCGAAGGGCCCGGTCGCTCCGGTCGTCGCGCTGCTGGTCGTGCTCCCATACGCGCTCTGGAACCGGCGCGTCGAACGAACGGCATGGCCGAGTCCGGCGACGTGGGTGTGGGGAACGCTCGCCTTCGTTCTTCCCGTCGCACCCTGGTTCGGAGCGCTGATCGCGCGTACGGGCCTCTCTTCGGTCGTCACGCTGATCGGGCATTATACGATCGGTCGTTATACCGGCGTCATCGAAAATCAATCCGGGCCGGTTTGGTATTATCTCCCCGTGCTGATCGTCGGATTTTTTCCGTGGATCGCGCTGCTTCCGAGTGCGATCGTCGACGGCGTCGGGCGGTTGCGGCTGGGGGAGAACGACGAACGCGCGCGGGTCTTACGTTTGGCGTTCTGCTGGGCGGTGATGCCGCTGCTCTTTTTCTCGTTCGCGCGCACGAAGTTGCCGAACTACATCGCGCTGGAGTTTCCGGCGATTGCGGTGATCTGTGCGATCTACCTCGATGGATTGCTCGCGCGCTCGCGCGTGCGCGCCGCACTCGTCGCGACGATGGCGGTGCCGTTAGTGATCGGATTATTGGCGATCGCGGTGGCGATCTTCGCGCGTGATAACCATTTGGGCGAGCCGTTGGCCGTGTTGCGCCCGGCGCTGACGGCGATGGGCGCGACGATCGCACTGGGCGGTATTGCGATGGCCGCGATGCTGATGCGGCGCACGAGCGCCCCGTTCGCGCCATTCGCGCTTGCGCTGGCGATGGCGGTCGCGATCGACGTGCTCGGCTTGGTCGCGCTTCCGCGCGCCGAACTCTTCAAACCGGTGCCGCGCCTCGCGCGCATCGTCGATGCGCTCCGTCGGCCGGGCGATGTCGTCGTCGACGGCGGCATCGTCGGCGGTGGATCGCTCCTGTTCTATACCCACCCGCCGGTCGCGCTGCTCGCGCTCTTCAATTCCGACGTCGGTGCGAACACGCCGACGCTGCGCGACGTCGTCTGCGCCGCGCCG
>JAJYMV010000152.1 GCA_021786705.1 bacterium | reverse complement strand
AGCCACGCGACGAAACGCGATTAAACTTCGACATCATAACGGGACGGACCGGTTCGCCCGAGGGCGCGGTGATTCGCACTGCGGAGGGAACCGCAGCGCTTCTGGCGCTGCTCGCATCCGAAGGCGGCTCGATACGTCGCGAGCGTGCGATCGATCTGCTGTGGCCCGATCTCGATCCGGCAGCGGGATCGAATGCGCTCAAAGCGTGCTTGCACCGGCTCCGTCGGCAGCTCGGCGACGGCGGGGCCGTAACGGTGCGAGCGGGTGAACTATTTCTTGGTGCGAGCATCCGCGCAAATTATGCGGAGATCCTCGATTTGGCTGAACGCGGCGACCCGGCTCGTGATACTGCGGCGATGGCTTCGACGCTCGCGGTAATCTCCGAAGAGTCGTGGTCGTGGGCTCCGTGGGAATGGTTTGAAGAGCGCGCACGGCGCATCCGCGACGCGGCACGAGCGATGGGAGCGAAGTTGATCGCCGCGCAAAGCGCCGCCGAGGATTGGGATGCGGTGATGGCGACCGCCCGCGCGATGGTGAACATCGAACCCTTCGATGAATTTCCGCATGAAGCGCTTGCCCGAGCGTACCTCGCGACGGGGAACGCACCACTCGCAGCCGAGGAGGTACGTGGTTACGAGCGGCTTTTAAAAGATGAACTCGGCGTCGAGTTGTCGGGGAACATGCGGGAACTGCTCCGTGCGGATGGGTAAGAAGCGCGAGGAGTTTATTTGGAGATCTGCAAAGGGGATCGAATGGTTGATTTTTTGTTTAGCGGCACTGCCCGCGTCATTCGCGCCGTCGTCGGCGCCCTGCTGATTTTTTGGGCCTATCATTCGCTCGCGGGAATCGGACGCGATATCATCGGCATCATCGGCGTGATTTTCGTTCTCTCCGGACTCGTCAATTTCTGCGGACTCTCACCGCTTTTCGGGGGGCCGTTCGTGAGGCGCGCCTCTAAATAACGGTTCGAGCTTCCTGACGACGACGACGCCGAGTGGCCGCTCCACCTCGTGGGGATCGCAGAGTTGCGTTCCACGCGTCATTGCGGTCGCCGCACCGGTGGTCGCGGCGGGCCGCACCGGCGGTTCGGGCGATTCCAAGGTCGCAGCGATTGCCTCATCGACGGCCGGGTTCAGGATGACGGTTCGAATAGTCGGCGCGCTGCTCACGCGTCGATCTTATTCCTTCGGGCGCGCGCTCCGATGAGCGATTGAAGAAGAATCGGCGAACGCGCCGTCTTGCTCGGCCGGCCAGGCGATCGGCAACGGAATGCGTGGCGCCTACGACGGATATCCGGTAATGCGTCGAATCGCTCGGTAGAGCGGCGCTAAACGGTTGTATAAACGCTGATAGACGCTCGCGTAGAGCTCGTCGTAGAGTTCGTGCGTTTGCCGATTCGGCTCGAACGTACGCGCGCTGCGTGTCATCGTTGCCACCGCGGTAGCAAAATCGCCGTGCCATCCCAGGGCGACGGAGGCGTCGATCGCGGCCCCGAGACCCGACGTTTCGTAGAGATGCGGGCGCGCGGTTGGAAGGCCGAAGACGTCGGCGGTGAGTTGCAGCGCCGCATCGCTCTGCGATCCGCCGCCGGCGACGCGCAGGCTCGTCACCGGGATGCGACTCCGACGTTCGATGCGTTCGAGTCCGTCGCGTAACGCAAATGCCAGCCCTTCGAGAATCGCGCGGTAGAGATGCGCTCGTGTGTGCACGTCGCCGAATCCGACGATCGCACCCTTGGCTTCGGGCATGCGGATGCCCGGCGTCCAATAGGGCTGGAGCATCAGGCCCATCGAACCTGGCGGCACCGATTCCACCAGTGCATCGAAATAACTCTCGACCGGAGCCCCGCTCTCCGCTGCCGCTCGTTGTTCGAGATGACCGAACTGTTCTTTAAACCAATTCACCATCCAATAGCCGCGGAAGATCTGTACTTCGGTGGTGTACGCCCGCGGTACCGCGGCCGGATAGGGCGGAACGAACGGCGTCGCTTCGATATATCGGTGCGAGAGCGTATTGATCGTTGCGGTGGTTCCATAGCTGAGTGCGCCGAGCGTCGGCACGTTACATCCCGCGCCGAGGACTTCGCAGGCCTTATCGGCGGCGGCCATAACGACCGGGGTTCCGCGTGGAATTCCGGTTGCGGCGGAGGCTGCATCGTGAATCGTTCCGCCGATGGTTCCGGGCTCGAGCAATCGCGGCAACATCGACGGGCGTATCGGCATCGCATGCCATTTCCAATCGCCCGGCTTTGCCCACGTTAACGCGCGAAAATCGAAGGGAAGGTAGCCGACTTGCGAACCGATCGAATCGATGAATTCTCCGGTGAGCCGATAGAGCAGGTAGCCGGAGAGCAGCAGATATTTATCGGTCCGGTCCCATAGCTCGGGCTCGCATTGCGCGATCCAGTTCGCCTCGGCTTCGCGTTGAAAGTAGCGAACCGTTTCACCGACGCCTGCAAGCCCGAATGCGACGCGCCAACGCAGCGGAATCCTCGGTATCTGCGGGCTCTTCCGTTGGTCGAGCCAGGTGATGGCGGGGCGCAGCGGCTGCCCGGAGCGATCGAGATTCACAACGGTCCCGCGCTGCGTCGTCACGGCGACGGCGGCGATACGCTGCGCGAACGTCGCTTCTTCGGCGAGCAGTTCCCGGCACGCTGCGGAAAGGCTCTCCCAAAATGCATTGGGATCGTGTTCGTGCCGCCCCGGCACCGAGACGATGTAATCGTCGAGTGGAACTCGCGCCTTTGCGACGAGCGTTCCGCGAGCATCGAACAGTAATGCGCGCACGCTCTGCGTGCCGTTATCGATCGCGAGAATGAGATCGCGGTTCATGCCGGCGCTCCGTAATACGCGGCGTGGAGGGCGCGGTAGGCATGCGTTTCGCGTTCGAACCGCGCGTCGTCCCAGCCGAGTTCTTGCATGCACAGGCTGCGAAGACGCGCGGAGCATCGGCGCTCGCTCTGAGGGGCAACGAGCCCGAGCCGCGTGCGGCGCAGCAGAAGATCGTCGAGATGTTCGACGCTTTCATTGCGAGCGGCCCACCGCAGTTCGGCCCAGAGCGTCGAGGTGCCATCGATGCTCTCGCGATCGCCCGGCGGCGCGGAATCCAGGAGCGGTTGCGCGGAGCTGCCGTAGCAGCCGGCGAGCCGTCGCCGTTGTGCGAGCGAGAGTTCGGGTGCGCGCGGGAGTTCGCAGCGTTCGAATGCCGGGCGCGCGGAGAGATCGAAGGGATCGAGCCGTTCGGCAACGGCGCGAAGTGCCGCCAGTGCCATCGGCCGGAACGTCGTGAGCTTTCCTCCGGTGACGGTGAGGAGGCCGCGCTCGTTCCAAATCGCACGATCGCGAGGCTCCTTCGACGGATCGCGCTCGCCGCTATAAATGACGGGACGCACGCCTGCGAACGTGGCGATCGCGTCGCCGCGTCCAATCGCGCTGCGCGGGAACTGATAGGCAAGTGCTTCCAGAAGGTAGCGCGTTTCGTCGTCGGAGATCGACGGTTCGCTGCCTCGATCCGCGACATGGTCGACATCGGTCGTGCCGACGAGCGTCACGCCGAGCCACGGATAGGCGAAAACGGGGCGACGGTCGCGGGGATGGGCGAACGCGATCGCCTGCGCGAGCGGCAAACGCCAATCGGGGAGAATGAGGTGGCTGCCGCGGAGCGGGCGCAGTTTTGCCGCAACCCCCAACGCCGACCGCACGGCATCGGCGCTCGCACCGCCGGCATTGATAACGGCGCGCGCGCGCACCTCGATGCTGCCGCCGCCGATCGTATCGGTCGCGCGCACGCCGATCGTGAGGCCGTCGCGTTCGAGCAGCTCGCGAGCGTCGATATAATTCAGCGCTGTCGCACCGGCGGCGCGCGCTTCCTGAATGAGGCGCAGCACCAGCCGCGCATCGTCGGTGGTCGCATCGAGATAGTCGTGCGCACCGAGCAGTCCGCTGCTCTCGATGGTGGGAGCGAGAAGCATCGTTTCCGTTGCGTCGAGCCATCGGTGCGTTTTGTGCCCGGCGAAGAGATCGTAGAGCGCGAGCCCGAGACCCAACGTTCGCGGGCTCGGCGTACTGCCGGGATAATGCGGCATGAGAAAGTGCATCGGCTCGACGAGTCCGGGCGCATCGCGCAGCAACGCTTCCCGCTCGCGCACCGATTCACGCGTGAGCGCGAATTTGCCGTCTTTGAGGTAACGCAATCCGCCGTGTACGAGTTTTGAGGAGCGGCTCGACGCACCCGAAGCGAAGTCGCTCCGCTCGAGAAGGACGGCGCGTAGGCCGCGCCGTGCCGCTTCGAAGAGTATGGCCGCGCCGGTAACCCCACCGCCGATGACGAGGATATCCCACGGCTCGTCGAGCCGCGCGATTGCGGCGGCCCGCGCGTTTGCGGGCGCTAACACAGTTTTCCCGGAT
This sequence comes from bacterium, assembly GCA_021786705.1. GTDB lineage: Bacteria > Vulcanimicrobiota > Vulcanimicrobiia > Vulcanimicrobiales > Vulcanimicrobiaceae > JABEUX01. Next base: position 6,802 of record JAJYMV010000152.1, on the reverse strand, counting down.
TCATGATGGCGTCGGGATCGACATCGCGAAAGAGCGCGCGCATCGCAGCGATGCCGAGCGGCCCCTTCTCCGCCACGAGGTAGGGACGATGGTCGGTGCCGACGCCGTGCTGGTGGCTGATCGTGCCGCCGTTGGCGACGATCGCTTCGCTCACCGCCGCTTTTAACCGTTGCCAGCGCTGCAGATTTTCTTCGTAAGTCGGCGCGATGCGAAAAATAAAGGTGCTATATACGCTCGATCCTTGAGCGTAGACGTGCGAGAGGTGCGTGTAGCCGTGAATCGCTTCGCTTCCGAACGAGGACGAAGCCGCGCCTTCGATCGCTGCGACCATCGCCCGAACGCGCGGCCAGTCGACCGCGGTCTCGACGGTATCCACCGCGTACCCGTGCTCCCACAACGCATTGCGAAGGTAGACGCCGCGAAACCGATTTTTTTGCCAACGTTTCCCGAGTTGGGTGCCGAAATAGAGGCCGCCGCAATCGGCGGCGATATCGCGCGCCGCCGCGAGCGCCGAGCGAGCGCCGCTGATATCCCCGGTGACCCCGACGATGAGGAGCGTGCGTTCGTCGCCGTAGCCGCGGAGCTTCAAATAGCGCTCCAGCAGCGCGAGCGCGGCGCCGCCGTTTGCGAGCCGCAAGGTGGTGAGCGTCTCTGCGGCGTTGGCGAGACGGATCATCGAGAGCGCGAGCCCCGCACGTGCAAGCGAGCGTGCTGCCGCTTCGGCGCGCTCCCATTGCGGAAAGAACCAGCCGTGAAAGGATTCGGATTTCGGAAGCGGGCGCACGCGGACGCTCGCCTCGGTGAGGATGCCGATGCGACCTTCGGAGCCGAGAACGAGTTCGCGCAGATCGATACCGGCAGCGGAGGCGGGAACGGTGGGAATCGCGAGCGTGCCGCTCGGCGTTTCGATGCGCCCACCCGCGAAGAGTTGCTCGATCCGGCCGTAGCCGAGCGACTGTTGCCCGGAGGATCGCGTGACCACCCAGCCTCCGAGCGTCGAGTATTCGAAGGACTGCGGAAAATGCCCGAGCGTGTAGCCGCGGACCCGGAGCTGCGCCTCGAGGTCGGGGCCGGCGACGCCGGCACCGAAGGTGGCGAGCCGACTCCCCTCGTCGAGATCGAGCAATCGGCGCATGTGCGCCAGCGAAACGGTCAGGACCGGACGATCCGTGCGCTCCGGAGGATTGATATGGCCGACGACGCTCGTTCCACCGCCGTAGGGAATGACGCACGCGCCGGCATGTCGCGCGTAGTCGAGGAGCTCGCGGACCTCGTGCGAGGATTCGGGGAAGGCGACGCCGTCGGGAAGCCGCTCGATGCGCCCAAAGCGGAGTGCGAGCCAATCGGGGAGACTCTGTCCGCGCGCGTGGAGCACGCGCGTCGCCGCCGAGGTATCGATCGACGGATGCGGCGGCAAACGCGAGGGCTCGGCGTTTGCGACGAGGCGCTCGATTGGCGCGTCGTGCGGAGGCACGCCTTCGCCGAGGCGCTCGCGGAGATACGCAAGCGCGCTCTCGGGGAGATCCAGGTGGACGGCCTCGTCACCCCACCCGTTCCATCGGCGCACGCTCGCAGTATCGGCGCTTATCCTCGGCGAGACCTGCCGTTCTGCGACGAAATGCATGCCTGCCGTGGAAAAGGGAATGCTTGAGGCATGAACCTTCTTGTCAACATCGTGGTGGAACTCGTCGTCATCGGCGTCATTCTCTGGCTGATCAATCGATTTGTGCCGATGGCTTCATCGATTCGGTCGATTCTGAACTTCGTCGTCGTGATCGCCGTGATCGTCTGGTTACTACGCGTTTTCGGAATCTGGAACGTTTCGAGCCTTCATCTTTAGCGACTCTTGCGACGCACCATTATTGGATTGCGGGGCGAGCCGCCGAACCGATCGCGCTCCGGGGGCTCGCCGATGCTGCAACGCGCGTGCCCCAAGGATGCCATGCGAAGAGCGAGATCACCGCGACGACCAACGCGAGCATCGCCACTCGGAGCATCGAGCGATTTTCAAGGGTGCTTTTGGAAGGGAAAGGGTCGCGACCGTTCATGTGCGGCGCTCCTAACTGCGCATGAACGGAGCGTTCCCAAAACGACGGATCTCAAAACACCGGGTCGCCGCGGAGCCTATGGTTTCGGCGAAGGCGCCGGCATCGTATGGATCGGCGTGAGGATATAATGCGACTGGTGGCAGACGTTGTAGGTGTGAATCAGCGCCGACGTAAACGCGAATTCTTGCCCTTTGAGCGCGGTGAGCACTTCACCGGGATTCCCGTCCTCGGCAAGCTGTTCGGCGCTTTTATACCCGAAAAAGGGATCGTTCGGCGAAAGCTTGCGGGGCGTGTCGCCGGCGAGCCCGCGCGTATCGCCGAGCAGTAACTGACGCAACGCAATCTTAATCGTTGCGACGTCGGCGTTGTTATTGGCGGTCATACGCGAGAGATCCATGCCGTCGAAATAGGTCCCGGCGAATTGTTCGTATTTGTTCGCGAGCGCTTCCTGAAGCGTCATGACGTTTTGAGCGACGCGACGCATCTCATCGACCTTCGGATTTTTTCCCACGGGAAACTTTTTATACGACTTCGTGAGAAAGGAACGCTCGACCATAATGTTTCCGAAGATCTGTTGCGCGACGGCATCGATGCGCGCCGCACTGAGGATCTGCGAGGGCCCGTAGACGAGCGGATCGTTGCCGCGCGACGAACTCAAGCTGGTGCTCATCGGGGTGCCGGTGCCGTTGAGCCCGGTGCCTTGCCCGTTGTTGCTTCCTAACGATGCCTGAAGATCGGCTATGGTGGGCACGTCACCGGGAATAAAGTGACTGAGAAATTTCTGCGTCGCGAACGCCATCGCGCGAAATGCGTCGTCGTTGCGCCGCGTCACGTACCCGATGGGGCGCATCATTTCGTGCAGGGTGGTGCACCTGGCAGTCGTGATGGTGCGGATGATCACGGGGGGCAGCGTCGGCGTCGGAGCGGGGGCCGGCGACGGGACGACGGCAAGCAAGCTACTCAGGGTCAGTGCGGCAAACATTCCGGCCAAGGTTACGCGTCCGCGGCGGGGTTACCTCGCAGGCGAGCGCCCGAGAGGCTGGTAGCGGTTAGAACGGGCGGGGCTTCGGGTAGAATTCTCGTGGAGGATGAACATGAACGATCGGAACGCCGGGGAAGAGATGGTCTCCGAAATGGGGATCGACCCCGCCCTCGATATCGATACCGACCAGCGCGCGGAGCTACTTCGCCGTTGGCACGAGGAGGATTCGCGAGCCGCCGAGGAAACCGATACGGATGGATCGGACGAGCACGATCGCGATTCGCCCCGCCGGGACTGAAGATATCGACGGGGTGCTCGCGCTCTTCGAAGCGGTAGCTGCCGAGGGCCGTTGGATCGGAACCGAGCCGGGTTTCGATAAGGATCGCTACCGGCGGAGCTGGGAGACGCGAATCGCGTCGGGCTCCGATGCGCTTATCGTTGCAGCCGATGCCGAGGATATCGTCGGCGCAATCGATCTTCGCGAAAATGAGCGCGGCGACTGGAGTTTCGGAATGCTTGTCGCGCCCGAGCGGCGCGAGCAGGGTGTTGGAACGGCATTACTCGATGCCGCGATTGTTTGGGCTCGCGCGCGCGGCATTCGCGCGTTAACGCTCGGCGTCTATCCGCATAACGAAGCGGCGGTACGCCTGTATGAACGAAACGGATTTGTTCGCACCGGAGCCATTGAGAAATCGCCGCGTCGGCAGAACGGTGAGATCTGGGATATCGTCATTATGGAGCGCCGTATCGATCGTTAACGGGCGGAAAACATACGTTCGGGCTCCGAAGCCAAGAACGCGTGAAAACCGCAGCTGACGCACGGCCTTAAGTAGGTGCCATTTGCGGATGAAGACGTAAGAATGCCTCTGCAGCGTTGTGGGCGCGTCGCTCGATCGCGCGTGAAGCCGGACGCTCGGCGACGCCAAGAAGCAGGTCGATCATGATGTCGCCCCATAGCAGCGCGTGGAATTGCTCCGCGAGTTCGGCCGGATGTCCGTCGAGTAATCCCGACGCTTGCGCTTGCATCACGATCGCTCGTAAGGCGGCGCGGCTCGTCTCGCGGCCGATCGTACTGAGGGCCTGTGCTACTTCGGGTGCGTGTACGGCCTCCGCGATCGCGAGGCGAAAAACCGCGATGACCGTCGGGTCGCTGATCTCACGGAGGAGCTGCGCACCAAGTAGCGTGAGGACACGCGCAAGCGTCGCTCGATCGACCGGGACCGGCAGATTCGCGGGCGCCTCCAACCGCCGAGCGCGTTCCTGGATACACGCAACAAGCATCTGTTGCTTGTTACCGACCAGGGCGTAGAGCTCGCGCTTCGAGACGCGCGCGCGTGTTGCGATCTCGAGCGTACTGGCCGCCGCGTAGCCGCTTTCCTTGAATGCCATGAAGGCCGCCTCGAGAATGCGCTCGCGCACCACGCTCTCGTCGCCGCTTGCTTCACGGCGCTTCGATGCCGCCGCCATTGCCGTTACGATGCCCCCCTTGACATTTGATACTAGGCGGTACCATACTTTCCCTATCGATGGTACTGTAGGGTACCAATCTAACACCGGATCCGGCAATCGCTCCGGAAAGGCACGACGATGACCTCCATTGCAACGGTGCGCGAATACTACAACCCCACGGGGCTTACCGACCGAATTCGCGATGCGCTTTCCGCGATCGCTCCGGAAGATCGGACGCTGACCGTCGCCCGGCTCGCGGCCGAGATCCGGCGAGCCCTGAAATCAGGCGGACGCTTCGCCACGTACGACGTGGTGAGCCGCGACGACGAAGTCGTCTATCCCGTTCCGTGGGCACGCGACGCATCGACGAGTTTTTTGCTCACCGAAGATGCAACGCGCTCGGTGCTCGAGCGAACGGGATTCACCATAGCGGACTGGCGCGACGACACGCAGGCAGCGATCGATTGGTTCGCTGCAACCATGAGCGGACCGGCGCCGAGCGGACCGGGCCTCAGCGTCGTGATCGGCCCGGAATACGCGGTCCGAGTCGGTAATCTCGCCCGTAACCTCCGCGAGGATCGCGTCGGAGTGCTCTCCGCTGTCCTCACGCGCGACTGAGAGACACGAGAAAGAGCGCGACTATGGAGAGCGGAACGGTCCTTGTTACCGGAGCAGCCGGCGGCCGAGCTGGCATGACCGGGCGGCACGTGTCGGAGATGTTGTTGGCGCGCGGCGTGCGGGTTCGCGCCTTCGTCCACAGGATAGACGAGCGCTCCCAGCGCCTGCGGGAACTCGGCGCGGAGATTTTCGAAGGCGATTTCCTCGATTTTCATTCGGTGCAGCGTGCAGTGCGGGGCGTTGCGTCGATCTATTTCGCCTATCCGGTCCAAGATGGTCTGCTCGACGCAACGACGATCGCTGCCGTGGCGGCGCGCGAAGCCAATGTTGCGCGAGTCGTCAATCTCGTGATGCTGCGCTCCTCTCCGGATGCTCCCACTCCACGTATGCGGCAGAATTGGCTCTCGGAGAAGATCTTCGACTGGGCTGCGGTGGGAGCCGTGCACGTGCGTGCGGCGGTTTTCTATGAGAACCTTCGTGACGACATAGAGTCGGGTTTGTCGTCGGAAGGTTCGGTCCGGTTGCCATTCGGAAGCGAGGGGACCGTCGTTCCACTCGTCTCGGCCGAAGATGTCGCGCGTGTCGCCGTCGGTCTGCTGACGCAGTCTTCGCAGACGGGCTCAGCCTACCCCGTGATCGGTTCGGTTCTCACATTACACGAGATCGTTGCGAGCGTCGGCCGGGTGTTTGGCCAGGACCTTGGTTACAAGGAAATGACCGACGAGGAGTGGCGCCGAGAAGCGCGTGTGCGCGGCCTCAATGCGCACGCGATCGAGCATCTCTCGCAACTTTGGAACTTCTTTCGTGTCGGTGGCCCGCGCGCAGATGCAGTCGCTTACCAGGTTACCGACGCGATCGAGCGAATCGGCGGCGCCGATCCCAAAACATTTGAGTCATTCTTACGCGAGCAGCTCGAGGCTGCTGGTAAAAGGAGCCTTGCATGAACGTGCGCGCTGTGTTCGGCCTCAGCATTGTTTTCAGTTTCGTTGCCTGGGGAATCGTTGCCGGGCTCTATCTGTGGCCCGAGCTCGGAGCGATGCCGGCAAAGACGGCCGTGATAGCGCTGATGGCACCTCACATGTTCCGATTCGTCGGGCTTGGCTTTCTCGTTCCGGGCGTCGTCTCTGAGACGCTGCCGCAAGGGTTCGCGCGTCCGGCCGCATGGGGCGATTTGATCGCAGCATTTCTGGCGATGGCGGCAATTCTCGCTCTCGCAGCGAACGCGCCGTGGGCAATCGCACTCGCATGGGTGTTCAATACTTGGGGAACGCTCGATCTCCTGAATGCAATGCTCCGGGGACCGCTGAAACTTCGAATATCGGGCCCTGGCGCCTTGGGCGCGACATTCTACATCCCAACGCTCGTCGTGCCCGGTCTCCTAACGAGCCACGCGATCATTTTCCGGCTCTTGGTCACCTCAGTTCATTAGGACTTCAAGAGAGTTGCCGTCTGTCGTGAGTCATAACGCGTTGGCCGCAGTGAAGCCGCCCCCGAATCCGTGTATGCTTTCCATTTGGCGGGGAAAGGTCCACCCATGGCCAGAAAACACACCCTCCCCTACCCAGCGGACCACCGACATACCCGCTGGCGCCGAGAGGTCGCTATTTGGTGTGTTGCGCGTGTACCCATACGAGAAGCCGCTGTAACCAAACCGTTCCATCCACGCGACCTCGTTCGGCGGCGCGTGATGGAAGAGCGTTGAACT
>JAJYMV010000154.1 GCA_021786705.1 bacterium | reverse complement strand
CGAGTTGCGGATCTCCCGGATAACGGTGGGCCCAGTCGCGTAACGCTTCATCGGCAAAATTCACCGACGAGATCAGGCCGGAGTTCGTCGTGTACGCGCCGGCGCGAATGGCATCGTCGCGAAACGTATTGTTGATACCGAGATAACTCATCTTCAAGCGACCGAAGTATTGATCGCCGGGCGCCGAACGAACCATCTCGCGGCACTCCGTTCGTTGCCATTTACTTGGTTTATCCGCGCAGGGATGTTCGGCGGCCTGCGCGGTCGCGCTCCCGATCAGGGCGAGCGCACCCGCAAGCACGATGCCGCCGGTAAGGGAAGTGATCTTCACGTTGTTCCTTGTCTCCATTTAGCCGAGGGAGGTAGCGCGCCGCAGCGATTGCGACGAGTTGCGTCCTTGAGGTTAGCGCCGAAGGGGCGTCGAACCCTTGCGGTATGAGTTCCCAATTACGGGTCGGAGCACTCCAGTTACAAGCGCACGATCGCTCGGATTTCGAGAGCCGGTGGCCTGCCATACGGAGTGCGGTCGAGCGCTCGCTGGCCGCGAAACCCGATCTACTGCTCCTCCCCGAGGCGACGATCCCCGCCTATATTATCGGCGAAACGCCGGTCGACGCCAAGCAGGTCGACGAAGCGGTCGGCGAGTTATCGGCGCTCGCACGGCGCTTCGGGAGCGCGATCCTTGCCGGCGCCGTTCGGATCGTCGGCGAGAGTCAATGTAACGCGGCGCTGCTGATCGATCGCGACGGGAGCATTGCCGGATACGCCGACAAACTCTTCCTCTGGCACTTCGACCGACGTTGGTTCGCAGCGGGAGAACGGATCGAGCCGATCGACTCGTCGCTGGGGAAGATCGGCGCGCTCGTCTGCGCCGACGGACGGATCCCGACGATCGCCTCGACGCTCGTCGACCGCGGCGCGCAGATCCTCGCCATGCCGACCGCGTGGGTGACGAGCGGGCGCAATCCGGCGGCGCTCGAGAATCTTCAAGCCGACCTGCTCGCCGTCGTCCGCGCGCGCGAGAATCGCGTACCCTTCGTCGCCGCCAACAAATCGGGAGGCGAGGCCGGCATCGCCCGCTACTGCGGGAAGAGCACGATCGTCGACGCCGACGGTACGGTACTCGCACGCGCTGCGGAGAACGGCGAAGAAGCGATCTTCGCCACGGTCGAGATAGCGCCGCCGCACGCCCTCATCCGCGAACGGGCGCTCGCGCTACCCGGGCGCATTCCGAGTGCCGAGATGCCGAATGCTCGGCGGGTCGCCGTGGCCTTCGAGCCAAGTGCGGTCACCGAGCGTGCGCGCCGCTTTCTCGACGCACCCGACGGTATCGACGACGCGTGGAGGGCCGACGACGCGGCCCTCTCCTCGCCGCACGCACTCGCCGAAGCGCGCCTGCACGGCATGCGTCTCTATCTCTGCGAAAGCGATATCGAGTCTCTTTGGTGCGAGCGTTTCGCACGCGCGCGCTGCGCGGAACTTCGGTGCTACGGCATCGTCCTGCATCGACCGTCGAGGACGATCTTCGCCGTCGATCCCGATGGTGCGCTCCTCACGGCGAGCAGCCCGTACCAGCCGATCGTTTCCTTCGGGATCGACCTCGCCCGCACGGAGAACGGCGAACTCGCACCGAGCAGCGACGCGCTCGCCGCGCTCGTGCGCGTCGAGCAGATTCGGCGAGTCTGCGAAGCATGAAGATCGTTCGTGCGTTCGTCGTGCCGCTCGCCGCGATGGCCCTGATCGGCACGATGTGGTTGCCGCACATCGATCGCTTCGTTGCGGCGAAGATTTCGTTCGCGCCCCTACCCTATTTCGTCGGCAGCCGCATCGCACTCCAGGCCGCCGGCGTCGCGCCGAACGCTCGATGGTCGGTCGTAGGGCCCGCTCGAATCACGACCGTCGGCGGATCGCACTACCTTACCGCCATTCATCCGGGGCGAGCGCAGGTAATCGTGAGCGACGGGCGCGCCATCGCCGCGCGAACCGTACGCATTCTTTCCGCACCCTCGCCGCACGCGACGCTCGTCGCCGTCGCTTGCTACGACGACGGCGTCGCGCTTTTCGATGCCCGCAGCCTCAGCGCATTGGGCATTCTCGCCACCGGTGGATCGCCGAGCGATCTCGCGACGGTCGGCGGCCGCCTCGCCGTCACCGATAACGACGGCGATGCCTTTACGATCGTCGAACGCGCGCCGTGGCGCATCGCGCGCCGGCCGATCGCAGCGAGCGATGAGGTTGCGGCGAGCCCCGACGGGAGCTTCTACGCGACGCTCCGCGCCTGGCGGGGGCTTGGGGCCGTCGCACACCTTACCTCGCCGCCGCAGGTAACCAAGACGGGTATGACGGCGGAAGGGATCGCCCTCGATGCGCGACGCAGCCTACTCTACGTTGCGAACGTTAACGATGGTAGCATCCTCGAACTCAACGCACGCACGATGAAACCGATCGCTCGCCTCTGGGTTGGCTCGCGCGTCTTCTCGCTCGCGCTCGACGCCGACGGCACGCATCTCTATGCCGTTCGCAACGGCGGAATGAAAGACGACGACGGCGATGTTGTCGAAATTGCGACGCAGCCCCGCCCGCATATCATCGCCCGCAGCGGATTGCTCGATCTCCCGCTGGGCATCGCGCTCGACCAACGCGCGAATCGCCTCTTCGTCACCGACGAAGCGGCCGACATCATCTACGTGCTCGATCCCACCAGCCTACGCGCCAGCCACGCACCGTTGCATACCTGTCATACGCCGTGGGAGCCCACCTTCGATGCACGCAGCGGCCGCCTCTACGTTCCGTGCGCACGGGACGATCGGCTCGATATTTTTAATGCCGCTACGCTCGCGCGCGTGCCCGGAGCACCGCTTCATACCGCCGGCTATCCCCTCGCCGTCGCAATTTGGCGATGATCGCGCCGCTTCCATTGCTGCGTGCCGGTACGGCGCTGCTGCTCTTCTTCACCGCCACGGCGATCGTCCCGGCGCGGCCTTTTCCGCCGACGCTCGCCGAAACGGTCTCGCACGAACGCATCGCGCCCGGGCTTCAACTCGCGCGCTATCGATTCGTTACGTCGAGGGGCCCGATTCACGCCGCCGTGCTATCCTTCGATCCGCACGACACGCGCCTCGCGCTCGTTCCGTTGCTCGCCCACCACACGCTCGTCGGAAAACGAGAGCGCCTCTCCTCGATGCTCGTCGAGCACCCGCGGGCGGTCGCTGCGGTGAACGGCGACTATTTTGCCATCGTCGGTGACGGGGCGCCGATCGGTGGGCTGGTTCGCAACGCGATTGCTATTCGCTCGCCCTATCCACGCGCGATGTTTTCGATCGATGCGAACGGTGACGCACGGATCGGGAACCTCGCGCTGAACGCCACGCTCTCGATCGGAGCGACGACGCTACCGCTCGCCGCGATCGATCGCCGAGTGCTGGCGGGCGCGACACTCTTCCAGCCGTCGTACGGCGCGCTCCCTGCGCTCCCGGATGCAACGCTGCTCGCACTCGAACCACTCGCGGGAAGCCCGCCGTTTACCAGCTATCGCGTTCTCGAAACGGCGGATAATTTGCGCGCGAACGCTCCAGGTTATTATCTCGCCTACGGACTCCACGCAGAGACGACGATCGGGGTCCCCGTGGCGGGCACGACGCTGCAGATCTCCGGAACGCTCGCTGCACTCGGCGACCCGCTTCCGATCCGCACGGCATTCGGCGGCGGCCCGATGTTTTTGCAGGATGGTGCGTACCGCGAGGATCCGCAGGGACCGAACGGCCGCTCCTTCTCCGTTCCGATTCCGACGACCGCGATCGGCATTACCGCAGCGGGGCGCGTTCTCGTCGTCGAGATCGACGGAAAAAATCCGCAGTACAGCATCGGCGTCACGCGTCGCGAACTCGCAGCATTCATGCTCGCGCTCGGCGCGCGCGATGCGATGGCACTCGATGGCGGCGGCTCCTCGGTGATGCTCGCGCGCACGCTCGGTAGCACGCATGCGCGCATTCTCGGGCACCCCTCTGACGGGGTAGAGCGCCGAATCGCCGAGGGCATAGCGATCGAAAACACCGCTCCGGTCGGCCTCGCAGAGGCGCTCGCCGTGCGTCCGCAGCGAATCCGCGCGCTCGTCGGTGCGCGCGTCGCCGTGCGAGGCGTTCGCGTCGACGGTGCGCTCCATGCGCTCGGCGCGGCTCCCGAACTCGCCGGGCGCGTCGAACCGGCCTCGCTCGGAACGTTCGCCGACGGAACGTTCTTCGCACGCACGACCGGACGCGGAGTGCTCCTGCTGCACGACGGAACGCTACGCGGACGTGTCGCGATCGACGTACTCGCGGAGCCCGCCTCGTTGACGATTCATCCGCGGCTTGCGGTCGCCTCGGCCGGCGCGCCTCTGCGTTTGCGCGCCGTCGCGCGCGACGCCCGGGGCGCGCGCATCGCGCTGCCCGCGAATCTCCCATGGTACGCCTCCGGAGCGAGCATCGATTCCTCGGGGAGGCTGCTCGCCGGGAACGTCGATGCGACGGTTCGCCTTGCAATTGGCGGCAGTACCGCGACGAGAACGGTGCGCGTCGGATCGCGAAGCGTTCCGTTACAACTCGCAAGCATCGCTCGTTTCTATAGCGTCCCCGCCGCCGAAACGGGGAGCGTCGAGCCGGCGCGAACGGGCGACGCGATCGATCTCTTCTACGATTTCCGTGGAGCGGAGCGCGCCGCATTCGCATTACTCGAGCAACCGTTGCCTCCGCACAGCACCGCGCTCACCTTCGACGTGCTCTCGCCGGGCAAGGGCGGCGTTCTTCGCGTCGCGCTGCGCGATGCGCGAAACGACGACGTCCTGCTCACGGCAGAGCGGCTGAATCGCCGAGGAAAGCAATCGTTGCGCGTCGTTCTTCCGCCGACGGCGATGCCCCCATTACGTTTGACGGGAATTTATATCGTTCGCGCACTCGGCCCCGGAGCGACGAATCGCTCCGTAGGGAAGATCGAGTTATCGAACTTGCGCGCGCAGGTCGCCGGATCGGCTCCCGAAGAGCCATAGAGCGAGCGCGGCGAGCGCCAGCAACGAAGCGAGCCAGAGCGCCGGTATCGAAGGCACGGCGAGCACGACGATCGCCGGAAAGCGGTGGATGCGGGGTTGCAGGAGCAGATCGGCGACGCGCTTGCGTTCGCCGTTCGCGGCCAATCCCAGACTATCGCTCAGCGAACGCCCGAGCGAATCGTCGACGGCGAAGAGCACGGTGCGATGGTTGCTTCCGCCGCGCAGCAAACGCGCCTGATCGGCGGTAAAGAGCACCACTTTCACCACGCGGTGTACCGCCGGTACGGCGAATGAATCGAAGGGCAGATCGAAGCCCGCGATCTCTTGCGTATGCTGCATGAGCAATACCGGCGAAAGAAAGGTGCTCCCGGTCGGCTGCGTGATCGTGAGGTGCGCGCCGGCGAGCGTATTCGCCGCGACCGCGACGACCGTTCGTTCGTGACAGCGCAGCAACGTCGCACCGACATAGAGGCCGTGGCGGCATGAAATCGGCGCTCTCGAGCCGCCTCGCGCGAGCACGACGCGCGCGCCGACCCGGTCGAGATCGGGGAAAACGAGCGTCGCACCGAGTTCGGGAAGTGCGACCTGCGCGCCGGGAACGGCGACGATGGTGCGCGGATCGGGAGCGAAGAGGGCATTCGAGAACGCCGCCGCGCCGGCGACGAGCAGCGCGGCGAGCATCAGCAGGGCCGCGGTCGTCCGCCGACGCGTCGGCAACGTCCGCAGGCTTCGTAGCACGCGAATGCTGCCGAGCAACACGATCGCCGCGATCGTCAGGATCCACCACGTCGAATGGACGAAGGCCGCCGTGGGTGCGAGCAACTCGGCGAACACCGCAGCAAAGACCGCGATGCAAAATAGAACGCCGATTCTCATTGAGACTCCAACAACGGTGCGAGGGCGCGAACGATTTGTTGATAGGTGAGCGGCCCGTCGAAGGCACGCACCACGACGCCGCGACGGTTGACGATCGCGGTCGTCGGCAGGCCGAACGCCCCGAAGGCGCGACCGTAGCGTTGCGTGGGATCGACAACGACGCGATACGTGATGCCGAGGGATTGCGCGAAGGCCTTGGCGACCGCCCCCGATTCACCTTGATCGATGCCGATCACGCGCACGCCGCGAACGGCTTCGTGGCGGGCAACGCGTTCGAGATCGGGCATCTCGGCGCGGCAGGGCGGGCACCATGACGCCCAAAGATTCACGACGAGAATGTGCCCGCGTTCGCTTGCGAGCGAATAGTTCGCTCCTCGTTCGTCCAGCAGCGGGAGATCGGGGATCGGCGCACCGATCAGCGTCCCGGGGCCGGCAGCGGTCGACGGGCGAAAATAGGGCACGAGCAAAAAGGCCGCGAGCGCGATCGCGGCACCCACAAGAAGCCAGCGCCAAAGCGAAGTCATCGGTGCGAGCATACGACCTTCTTCCCCCTCAGCCATGCGATGTTCATCGGCCTTTCTCTCCCCCGGTGCCAAGGAGCTCGCTCCAGGTGCGAGACTCCGTGAAAACGAATCGTGGGCTCGCTCATGACCGCTCACATTCTCGACGGCCGTGCCCTTGCTTCCGAGATGCGCGCCGACTTAACGGCACGCGCAGCGGCATTGCGCGCCAAGGGGACCGAACCCCGCCTCACGATCGTTTTCGTCGGCGAGAATGAATCGAGCATCGCGTACGTCCGTAACCTCGTGCGCAGCGGCGAGCGCTGCGGAATCGACGTCTGCGTCGAGCGCCTCCCTGAGAGCAGCGATACGGCGCAGGTTCGCGAGAGCCTGGAGCGCCTCGGCCCCGACCCTCGCGTTCACGGCGTCATGTTGCAGCAACCGTTGCCGCCCTCGCTCTCGATCCGACAGATCGCCGATGCCATTCCCCCCGAAAAGGATGTCGATGGCGCCCACCCTACCAATCAGGGGCATCTCGCCTTCGGCAGCGGCACGCGATTCGTTCCGGCGACCCCCGCCGCGGTGATGCGCCTGCTCGAACGCAGCCCGCACTGGCCGCCGCTCGGACGGCGCACGGTCGTGATCGGGCGTTCGATCGTCGTCGGGCTCCCGGTCGCCATGTTACTGCTCGCCGCCGACGCGACGGTCACCGTCTTGCACAAAGAATCGGCGAGTCTCCAGCCATTTCTTTCGCTCGCTGAAATCGTCGTCGTTGCGACCGGCGTGCCGGGGCTCATCGGCGGTGCGGATATCGCACCGGGTGCGACGGTGATCGATGTCGGAACGACCGTCGTCGACGGCGTGCTACGCGGCGACGTCGACTACGAGAGCGCGCTTCACGTCGCCGGTGCGATTACGCCCGTTCCCGGAGGGGTCGGACCGGTAACGAACATGACGTTGTTACACAACGTCATCGAGGCCGCAGAATCGGCGACGATTTCAAACTAATTCAGGCTGAAGTAGGTGCCCAGTAACGGGTCGGGAGCGGTGCGGTGGACGATATCTTCGCCGCGCGCACGGCGCAATTCGATCTCGGCACGGCGGCGATCCACCACGCGGCGAAGCTGCGGCAACAATCGTTCGAGGACGTCGATCTCGGCACGCAAACGAATCTCCGTCTCGGTGAGTTCGAGCAAGCGTTGCTTGATATTCTCGGAGACGCGCAATGCGTCAGCGACGAAAAACGAGAGCGCGGCGGGATCCTCGGGAGGATCGGCGGCAACCTCGTTGCCGGAGTATTCGACGATCAGCGCGAGATATTCTTCGAACGCGACGTGCAGGCGTTCGGCGAGGGCGTCGAGGCCGCGCGACGGCGGTGCCTCTTCGATGATCTCGGCGCGTACGACGAGATAAGGCTCGCGTTCGAGTATGTCGAGAATGCGGAAGCGCTCGGTCCCGATCGTCTGAATGAAATAGCGGCCGAGCGGCAATTCGTGCGCGATGGCGATTTCGGCGATCGTACCGACATCGTGCGGTGTGACCTCGGGATCGCCGGCCTCGGCTCCGTCGGCGATCGCCGTCACGCCGAACCCTTCGCCGGTCGCGAGGCACTCCGCGATCATCTGCCGATAGCGTGGTTCGAAAATATGAAGGTTGAGCGCTGCCCCCGGAAAGAGCACCGCGTGAAGCGGAAAGAGGCGCAGCCTCGCAATCATGGGTTAGAGGGCGTTCGCCCCCGGGGGCGCACCGCCTCCCGTCGGCGCGGCGAAGCGGGCCGATTCGGCATGTAGCGCGAAGCGTTGCAGGGTGGCTGATGCGATAACCTATCTCGAAAGCGTGCACCCTCCGATCCACGCGCTCTTGCTCGAACTCGAGCAACACGCGCGCAAGGACGGCGTCCCCCTCGTCTCCCGCGACACCGGGCGATTGCTCTCCACCCTCGTCCATGCGATGCAGGCAAATCGTATCTTGGAGATCGGCACCGGCTACGGATACGCGACGCTCTGGATGGCGTTCGCACAACCGCCGATGGGGAAGATCTGGACGCTCGATACCGATGTCGAGCGGACCGAAGTCGCGCTATCCTATTTCCAACGCTCAGGGGAAGCCGATTACATCACCCTCTTCAACCAGAGCGCCCTCGAACTGCTCCCGAATTTCGGTCATCGGAATCTCGATATCGTCTTTCTCGATGCGCGCAAATCGGAGTATGTCGAATATCTCGATCTCGTGGTGCCGATGCTCAAGCGCTCGGGGCTGATCGTGGTCGACGATTGCTTGCTCGATAACGTCGCCGAAACTCCGGCGAGCGGCGATAGCGAGGACGAGTTGGCGATCCGCACCTTTAACGAACGTTTTCTCAATCACCCCGATCTCGACGCGACGATCCTCGCGCTCGGAAACGGTATCGGTATCGGAGCTCGCATACGGTGAACGACCGCGAGCTCGAGCTCGCGCATGCGACGCGTGCTGCGCTGCGGCGCGTTCCGACCAGCGTCGCCGTCGTCACCGCGATCCGCGAGGGCGAGGCGCGCGGCATCACGATCAGCGCGTTTACCAGCGTCTCGTTAGAGCCGCCGACGTTGCTGATCTGCGTGAACCGTCAGGCGCGCAGTTACCTTTATATCGCACACTCTCGCCGCTTCGCGCTCAACATTCTCGCCGCCGAGCAGCGCGAGATCGCCGAACGTTTTTCGGGCAAGCGCCGCGAGATGCAGTTCGAAGGGCTCGCGATCGAACGCGGCATCGAAGGGATCCCCCTTATCGCCGACGCGATCGCGCACTTCGAATGCACCGTCTCGCAAGAACACGCGGTCGGCTCGCATTCGATCTTCATCGCCGAGGTCGAGCGAGCCGCGCATCGAGGTGGCGAGCCGCTCGGCTACTTCGACGGTGCGTTTCGCAGTTTCGCGCTGGAACGATCGTCGTGATCGTCGAAAGTTTCCCGGTCGGCGCGCTCTCGTGCAACGCCACGATCCTCGGTGACGAACGGAGCGGAGAGGCGATCGTTATCGACGGCGGCGACGGGCGCGACGACGTGCTGAAGCGCCTCGCCGCGCACGGCTTGCGCGCCCGCTATCTCGTGCATACGCACGCGCACTTCGATCATATCGCCGACGTCGGCGGGCTCCGCGAACGCACGGGCGCGAGCGCGCTCCTACACCCTGCGGATCTGCCGATCTACCACGCACAACCCGCATTGGTTCGCGCCTTCGGTTTTTCGATGCCGGAGCCGGTGATGCTCGACGGCGACCTGCTCGATGGAGATCGTCTCGTCGTCGGATCGCTCGCGCTCGAGGTGCTCCACACGCCCGGACACACGCCCGGAAGCGTGAGCTTCGCTCTCGAGAACGGGAACGTTACGACCATCTTCTCCGGCGATACGCTCTTCGCGGGTTCGATCGGGCGCTGGGATCTCGGCGGAACCTCGATGGAAGATATCGTCGATTCCATCGCGCGAAAGCTGCTGGTCTTCGCCGACGGAACGCTCGTCGTTCCCGGGCATGGACCGTCGACGACGATCGGCACCGAGCGCCGCACGAACCCATACCTCACCCGCTGAAAAAGGTTCGCCCTTGCGCGGGGGGACGAGCCCATATTATACTACCGGCGACGGGACGGAGTACCACATGTATGCGCCCACGGTCGAGGGAGGTGTATCGTGACACGTTTTGCTTTTTTTATCTCTCGTCATCGCTGCCCGGCCGCCGCTCGATCGGCCTCGCTCTCCTCAGCGGGTGACGACACGATCGTTCTTTTTAAAAAATGTCTTGCGGCGCTCGTCGCGACCGTTGCGGTCGGCACGGGTACCTTCGCCGCTTCCGCACAGACCACGACGACGTATACTCCCCTCTGGGGAAAAATCGCCGGCTGGACGACGCCGACGCGGATAGACGTGACGAGAGAACTCGAGTCGATATCGTGCCCGTCGATGTGGTTTTGCTTTGCCGTGGATAGCGAAGGACACGCGTTGACGTTTATCACCAACAACGACACGTGGTCTGGGCCGCTAAAAATCGATCCTGCCGGGCTCGCCTCGATATCATGCCCCCCGATCATCAACGATGCGCACCCGACATTCTGCGTCGCTGTTGGTGTGCTCGGAATCGTGACGTATACAAACGGCATTTGGGGCGCTCCGGCCGAGCAGCCCGTGATGCTCGACAAAATTTCGTGCGCGACATCGACCTTTTGCGTCGCGGTCGGCGAGATGGGTTTTCATGGGGACGCGATGATCTACTCCGGGGGCAGTTGGCAGCCGATCTCGATCGAAAAAAAATTATCTCGCGCAGAACTCACATCGGTCTCATGTGTCTCCGCCGCATTCTGCGCCGCCGTCGACACCGGTGGACGGGCAACGACCTACTCCGGAGGCACATGGAGCTCTCCAACGCTCATCGACCAATATCGTGGCTCGCACTTGGCGCTTCTCTCCGTTTCGTGTGCTGCGACGACCTTCTGCGTTGCCGTCGATGAAATCGGGCGCGCATTGACGTTCGACGGCACTTCGTGGGGCCGCCCCGTTCCCATGAAGATCGTCCGAGCGGGTGGCCCCGCTTCGATCTCGTGTCCGGCTCCGCATATCTGCGATGTCGTCTATAACGATGGAGAGTTGCTCGCGTTGGGTGGGAACGCGACGAGCCCCGCGTGGAGCGATCTCGGCATGCTCGACAGTGAGGGGTTCGTCCCGAGCGGCTCGACGCTCTCTTGCCCGACGATCACATTCTGCGCGGCAGTCGATGCAGATGGAGCGTACGTTTACCATCCAAAGCCCGGGCCACTTCCCAATCCACCAGCGCAGCGCTTAATGTAAGCGGATTAAAACTTTTTCGTCCGCGGCGGGCGCGAGATCGCGAGCGGCGCGCGGCTGCGCGGGCATCGCGGCGTAATCGGTGCCGAGCGCCGTACGAACCCATATTTAGCACGCCCGTATTCCCGCCGCATGTCGAGCAGCTGGGATGCACTCAGGTGTTTTGTCGACTCGCTATATTTTCAGCTTGCCGATAAAATCGCTTCCGGATTCGGTAAACCATATCGTCCCCCTATGCCCATCGGCCATTAAATACGGATGCAAATATGTCGGCGTCGATACCTTGACGTCACCATCACTATCGCGTCCCAGCGACATCGCAGGAATCGGAGGCACGTCATATTCGGCGACCGATCCGTCGGTTGAAATGCGTCCGATTTTCCCAGCGACTTCCTCGGTGAACCACAGCGTGGTCTTGGAGC